>JACMKX010000133.1 GCA_014379905.1 Ferruginibacter sp.
CGATGATACTTTTTTATATTGCTTTTAGATTGGTTTAAAATTGCTTCAGCTGTGGCTGTATCTGCCTAAGTTCTACACTTCCATTGAAAGCCAGGATTGGACAATCTTTTGCAATTCCTTCTGCTTCTCTTAGATCCTTTGCACTGAGCAGCATGTAACCAGTCACCATTTCATTGTTGGCTATCACGGGGTTATTGGCTACCGCTTTTTTGAATCCGCTAATGGTAATGCCGCTAAAGGAAATCTGCTCGCCCCCTAGCAGTTTTCCCTGTTGTGCTAGTCCACCCATCCAGAGTTCCCATTTTTCCCGGGATGCTTTTATTTGATCAGGCGTAGGCGGTGGTGCATAAGATTTAAACCTAAATAAGAGGATAAACTGCTGGGGTTCAGTGTTGGAAACGTGCTTTTGTTGGGCCACTGCCGCCATTGAAAAAACCAGGACAAACAAAGAAATCGATACTTTTTTCATAACTGTAAATTTTAAATTTTTAATTTGTTTACATTATGATGTCTGTTGGCATCGCAAAAATCGGACATTATAAAAAAATATTTTTTTGGTTTTTTTGATTGGCCGTATTCTCCCACACCTTATTACCGCTGGATTTACTATCAGCTTCCATTCAGGTACAATGACAGGCCACCACCCTTGCATGCGTAGCTACTATAAAGCCTGATAATTTCTCCCGTAGCTGAAGATGACTAAACGGTTTTGCCGACTGAAAGCTATTTAAAAATACAACTCTGAGCAACCGTTTGTTCACAGATTTTTACTTGTAAGATTTGATGTACCGAGAGGATCTGCATAAATTCTAATAACTCTTTTTTAATTTCAACCTTTAACCTTTGTAATAATTGATAAGTGGCCACTTACAGACGTTACTTTGACCATTGACCAAGGTCCGATGGTTTCTGCCATCATGTTCTGTAGCTTCTAGTCTAGCACCGATCAGCTGTTCGACAAGTACAGCTATGAATTGCAGTGTTTCTTTTTCAAGACGATTTTTAATTTCAAGTGTCGAGTTATCCCTTGCCAGTGTGAAGAAAAGTTTTTCAGGACTTATTCTCTACAATCCTAACCTTTGTGACCACTTCGTTGCTTTGCTGACATTACGGTATATTGACATCAATTACAGAACGTTAGGTTGCCATTCCGGCCATGTTGACCACCTGAGGATATTTCGGACCATACTATAACAAAAGACTCGTCAGCAGTCAGCAGTTTTTTGATAGCTGCCGGGTCGTAGCCTTTAATTTTACCACCATCATCTGGTAAAGAGGCAACTCTTCGCCATTCCGGAACAGATTTACCCAATTGGGTATCCGAAAGTTGCAGGTATTAATAACTACGAATAAGAGAATCAGGGTGCCTAACAGCATCATACTTCTGCTGTACCATGGCTATTGTGGTGAATGAGTTATCATAGCATAAATAAACCGAATACTTTGGCAAGGGGAGATAAGAAAGTAATGACGCAATATTCACCAATCTTCCATGATGAGCCGCCTTCATATCTTTTAGAAATAAGTGACACAATGCCGTCAATGAGGTAATGTTCAAATTAATCCTATCCACCTGTCTTCCAAGTGGTATATCAATAAAGTTACCATACTCACCAAAACTGGCATTTTTGATCAGCATTGTTACATTTAAGCCCTTTGATTTAATGTCATCATGCAATTGAATGGCCTTCCCAGGTTGTGATAAATCAACCTGCATCGGGTAAACTGTAACTCTTTCGCCAATAGTTTCGCCATTTCGTAACCTATTCCTGATGATGCCTCCTGTGAGTAAAACAAGTTTTTTCATAATAGTAGTTTTATTTCGTGATTGCTATTTTTTATGCTTTATTGTTGTCGATTGTATCAATCCTGGGTGGAATCAATTTATACATCACCGGCGTTACAATTCTAGAGAGAATGGTGGAACTGATCAACCCACCAATTAACACCAATGCCAATGGCGATATTTGTGGATTGGGATTTAATGCCAGCGGAATCAACCCACCAATTGCGGTGAGTGATGTAAGTACTACGGGTAAAAATCTTGTTTCACCCGCATGTTCAATAGCGGTGGTTAAATCCATACCTTCCTGTCTTAGCTGGTTGGTAAAATCAACGAGCAGGATGGAATTTTTAACTTCAATCCCAGCCAAGCCTATAAAGCCGATGATGGCGATGAACGACATTGGATTACCAGAGAACCAAAGCATGGTAACACCACCCACTACGCCCAGGGGTATTACAGAAAGCACTACCAGCATGCCTTTAAAATTCTTAAACTGTAATATCAAGACAGCAATAAAAAGAAATACAGTTAACAGGATCACGGTAATAAAACTGCCGCCAAATGCATCGCCTTCACTTTCGGCTTCGCCGGATAATTTGTAGTAATATCCCGGAGGCATTCTTAATTGATCCAGCTTAGGCACTATATCTTTCAATACATCATTGGCGAGTATATTTTTTTGCGTTGATGCAGTTATTTTAATAAACCTGTTTTTATTAAAATGATTTACCGTTGTGGGGGAAGTTTCAAATGAAATACCGGCAATTTGATTCAATGCAATCGGAACACCTGCTGCATTGTTTACAAACAGGTTTTTAAACACATCCAGGGATGCAAATTTTTCTCTCGGCACATTCATGATAACATCATAGTCATCGCCATCATCGTTCGAGTACGTGCCTATGGGAAGGCCCGTTACGGCAAGTCTTACAGTCCTGTCAATCTCTGCAGTATATACCCCCAGTGTTCTTGCCTTCTCCCGGTTAATATTTACCTTGATATCGGTTTTCAAAATGTTCAACTGATTGGTAACATATATGGCGCCGGCGTTAGACTTTACAACCTGCTCTACATCATAAGATAGTTTTTTAAGGGTATCAAGATTATCGCCAAATACCCGAACGGAAATAGGCGCTTCAATGGGCGGGCCTTGTTCAAAATCCTTCACTTCAATTTTTGCATAAGGAAAATCCGCAAACTGCCGCCTTAGGTTTTCAATCAGTTTCTTTTTCTCTACCGGTTTTGCATGGCTGTCCATTTGTATAAATAATTGGGCAAAATCATTTTTCTCTTCCTGCTGCGAGACATTGTAATAAATTTGGGGATTGCCTTTGCCTACATTGGCTGTGTAAAAAGTAATCTCTTTATTTTGCTTCAAACTATCCTCCACCATCCTTGTAATCCTGTTGGTTTCTACCAAACTTGTTTGCAAGGGCATTTTGATATTTACCAGAAAAATTGGTTTTTCTGATGCAGGAAATAATTTAAACCCAATTACCGGGAACAATACAACCGATGCAGCAAATAACCCAAACGCAATTACCAATGTAAGTGCAGGACGATTCAAAGCTTTTGCCATCAGTTTTGAATAAGTACCATGAATGATTTTTTTTAAGGTGCGTAAAAAAATATTCCCTTCGGGGTTGGCATGTTCTTTCAAAACGCGGCTGGCTAAAAAAGGAACAACAGTAAGAGATACAATCAGCGATGCCAACACACTGGTAATAATTGCCAAAGGCAGTCCCCTTACAAATTCGCCCGGACCGCCGGGTAAAAATATTAGCGGCATAAACGAAATTGCCAGGATCGCTGTGCAACCAATGACTGCAAGGCTTATTTGTTTGGTAGCTTTTATGGCGGCTTCTTTTCTTGTATAACCATCTCTCAGCCATCGCTCAATATTTTCAACAACCACAATACTATCATCTACCAACAACCCAAGCGATACTACCAGCCCCACGATACTTAGTTGGTTTAGCGAAATACCAAAAGCATTTAAACCAACTAAACCCAATGCCAATGACAGCGGAATGGCTACCATTACAATTAGTGAAGCCCTTGTGCCCAATGGCAGCAGTGTAATGACTACGAGGCCGATGGCGATCATAAAATCGATGGCAAGACCGGATAACCTTTGGGCTACATTATCTGCCTGGTCAAAACTCTTTATCATTTTTATATTTGCAGGCAACGTTTCCCCGAACGCTTTTATTAAAGGCAGGTAGCTTTTTTGCGTTTTACTTATATTGCCGCCCGTTTTTTGTGCAGCAGATACCAGTACACACCTATGACCGTTGATTCGGGTAATGTGTTTTTCTTCTTCGTTTTTAAAACCGACTGCAGCAATATCTTTCAGGTAGATGATCTTTCCATTGGCATTGTAAACAATGGTTTTGGCAATATCATCCGCACTTACAAACTTGCCGCTTGTTTTTACATTGAATGTTTTTGAACCGGCAGTAACACTTCCCGCTGGTATGTTTACCGCTTCACTCTGCAGGCTGCCGATGACAGTGTTCAATGGAATTTTTAACTCCGCTAATTTATCAACATGTATATCCACTCTTACAACTTCATCCGGTACACCTGAAATTTTTATCTTTTTTAGTTCAGGTACTTTTTCCAACTGCTCTTTCAGTTTGTCGGCATATTGCTGTAATATTCTGGCAGGAGCATTTTCAGAAATCAGTGCAACCTGTATAATGTTTACATCCGAAGGATCAATTTTTTTTACTTCAATACTCGTGATGTCTTTCGGCACGAGATTTCTTAAAGCGTTAACCTCTCGCACCACTTCCTGGTATTTATCATCTACGTTTTCGCCGTATGTAAAATCAACTTTTATTACACAAAATCCATCTTCAATATTGGTAGTTATTTTATCAATATTATCCAGTTCGTAAATTTTATTTTCAATTGGCTTTACTACAAGTTCCTCCATATCTTTTGGGCTTGTACCGGGATAGATTACTACTATCGGGTAAGTCGGCGGATTGATCTGTGGATCTTCTGCCCTGGGCATGGTGAATAAGGTGACAGCACCCACTACTGCAATCATCAAAAACATCACCAGTGTAAACTGGTAGTTCTTAACCGAAAAATTGGTGAGATTCATAGAAATTATTTAATGATTTTGATGGTCGATTTTTCATTCAGAAAAGCACTGTTGGATACAATGATGTCAGTTATATTCTCTAACCCGGTTTTAATAATTACCGATTGATTATTAAAACTCTCTATTACCAGGGGTACTTTTTTTACCCCATTATTTCCAGCGGGAATAAATACAAAAGCGTTGTTACCATCTGCTTCAAGTATAGCATCGTACGGGATTGCAGGCAAAGACGTTTTATTACCCGTTGTGATGGTGGCTTTACCAAACATGCCAATGGCAGGCTTGATAACTCCCAGGGCCATTTTTAATTCTACCTGGTAAGAACCACTGCCCATATCCGCTGCCTGTGATTTTCTAAAAACAGTTGCTGCAATAGTTTTTCCGGGAAAGGCATCCAATATTACCGTGGCCCTGTTGCCTGTTTCAATGGATGACCATTCTTTATCAGTAACACCTACCTTCAGCACCCAGTCGGATATTCCTGAAGTTTCATTGATAGCAAGCACTGGTATACCGCCACTTACAACTTCACCCTCATTGCCTATTTTGGCGGTTACGAAACCATCTGCATTGGCATAGATGTATGCGTACCTCTTATTAAATACCACAGCATCTACTGCTTTTTGTGCGATGTCTAACCCGGTTTTGGTATTTTGTAATTGCTCAAGGGTATAAACACTGTCCTTGTACAAATTTGAAGCTCTTGCATATTCTCTTTTTGTTTTTTCATATTCAAGGGTTGCCTGCTGAAGCTGTGCATCAATCTCTGTAATTTTTAGCGTTGCAAGTAATTGGCCCTTTCTAAAAAACTGTCCTTCATTCACACGGATGCTTTCAATAACTCCACCTATTTTAAATGAATATTTTGCTTCATTTACAGTAGTTAGTAAACCAGTTGAGTTTATTTCGGCATAGGCTTCCATTCGCTCAACTGGCATGATTTTCACTGGAATGGTTTCTTCTGAGAGTATTGATGCAGCTGTATTGGTTTTCTTCTTCCCGCAGGAAAAAAGTATTGCTGCAATGGCTATAAAAAGAAGTTGTTTTGATATTTTTTTCATTATTGACTATTTATTGAATGAGTAATCCGGCGTTGGCTCTTTCGATTTCGGCTTGTTTTATCCACGTGTCAAATAAAGAAATATTGGCTTGTAATGTTGCAGTCACCAATTGGTTTTGCGCATCCAGCAATTCTATATAAAGTGCTGTACCTTCTTTATACAATTTCAGCAGGTCTTTATAATATTTTTCGGAAGCCGCAACCTGGGAAAGAGCTGCCTGGTAATTAATAACAGCGGCCGTAAATGAGTTGACGGCAATTTTAACCTGCAATGCCAACTGCTGCTGCACGTAACTTTTTTGCGATTCAGTAAAATTTAAATCAGCCTCGGCCTGCCTTGATTTATTTTTATTTTTCCCACTTGTAAAAATTGGCCACTCCAGGGATAATCCAAAAAAGTAATAAGCTGTTTTGTTGTTTATGTTGAAATCAAAACCCTGAGTTCCTGCATCAAGGAAAGAATTGAGCTTTGGAGTTTTATAGGCATTGGCTAAACCAATCACATTTTTATTAATGGCTATTGAGTTAGTTAATTTTAGTAGTTCTTCTCTCTTGTTGACGGTTGTATCTGCAACAATAGCAGCATCAGGAATGCTGTTGATGCTGTCGATTTTTATGTCATTTAGCAATGGCTGATTCAACAAAAAATTGAACAAGGCTTTTGCATTTGCCTGGTTTTGCTTTGCCGTACTAAGCTGGGCGGTGATTTTTGTTACCTCGTTACTACTCCTTACTACAGCAGTACGATTTATTTTTTGGTTATTGAACAGGGATGTATTGATCCGTTCATTTTCATTTACCAATAGCAAAGCACTTTCATACAATTTGATTGCTGCTGTTACCTGCAAAAAATTATAGTAAGCAATTTTTATTTCCTTTGCAAGCTCCCTTTTATATACCGCTATTTCTATCTTTTGCAGATCGTATTGCTGGGTTTTAATTTTTTTGTTGTAGGCAAGCTCTGCATTGATCAGCGGGTAGGTGATATGAAATTTTACATCATAAAAATTATTTGGATTAAGCAATATGCTTTGATTATGCACCTGCGGAAAACTACTACTGGAGGTTAACTGGTTGAGTGATTTGTAAACAGGATTCAATAAATCACCAACAGGAAAATCAACAGTTCTGCCACCACCCGCAAGGGTATAGGATGTATTAAAATTTACAGTGGGAAGAAAGAGTGATTTAGCTTCCCGAAGCGCATATAAGTTTTTGCTTAAAACGAATTGCTGTTGCCTGATCCTTTCATTGTTTGCGAGGGCGTAGGAGATGTAACTGTCCAGGTTAGTTTGAGCAACTGTCACTTTGGAAACCAGCAAACCGGCAAGAAAAAATCCAATTTTTGAGTACTTCATTGATCATTGTTTTTATATTGAACTGCGTTCATTAAAGGAGCAAAAAAAATTATAGTTTATCCATTATTCTCAAAAATTCTCCGTAGCCTTCCTCTACTATAGTTTCCGGTTTACCTAAATTAACCCCACAAGATCTTTTACTGATTTCAAGGCTGCACATTCCGTGCACCATTCCCCATATCATAAAGGCCAATGGCTCTAATTGATGTCCTTTAAAATGTCCTTTATCCATACACTGTTTTACAGTTGTTCGCAATACATCAAAAGTTCCTTTGCCCTCGTTCCATTCTTCCTGGTTAATTGCATCTAAAAACTCCATCGGGGCTTTCAGGCTAAACATAAGGTCGTACATATCAGGGTTAGTAATAGCAAATTTAATATACACTTTCCCCATCGCCTTCAACCGTTCCATAGGATCGCTTACGTTGTACAAAACTTTGAAGTGGCCACTTAAATGGATAAAGCCTTGTGTATGCAAAGCATGCAGAATGGCATTTTTGTCTTTAAAATAAACATAAACTGTCCCTACACTATAATCTATGGCGGTGGCAATGCTGCGAATAGTAGTTTGATCGACACCCTTCTCCACAAACAACTTTTTGGCTGCTTTTAAAATCAGTGCTTTTAAAGCTTCCTTATCTTTTGCTTTTCTGTCAGCAACTGCCATATCCTTAATTTCAACACAAAGAAAATGAACGATGTTCAATTTTCCAAATTATTTTTCCATCATGAAAATCTGTCTTTTGCTACAACATAGATCGTTTTGGCTAAATCCAAGTGTTTGTAGCCAAGCTTTGAATAAACAAAAAAAAGATGAAAATTATTGTAACGGCTTCTTTAGGGAACATCACTGGAAAGCCTGCGTATAAAAAATGTATCCTATATACCTAATTTCTGAGAAAGTTAATATGGTTGATATTTTACCCTGCATCTCTGAGTAGTCTTGTGTTTTTTTGCTTCTTAGCCCTTGTGGGAATGGCAGCTCAACTACTAAAGTTCTTTGTTTTAGTTTATTAAGTTTTTACGCTTAACCCTGGTCTTTTAAAATTGTAAAGTAGGTTTGTTGACTGTGTCTACCTTGTATAAATTGCATGCCTGGTTTGTGAAAAATCATACGGCGTTGAAACTATTAGAGGTATCGTCAAGAAATAAATAGGTTACAGTATGGCCAGTGCGCAAACGACAACCAGTATAGAGCAACTATTCACTGCACTTATGTAAATTCCAATAAGTTTTTGTTTTCAATTGCGGGACAATTACATTTGCCGCGTAATTGGTTTTCGCATTTCGCGGAATTAAAAGGGAAACCGGTGTAAACCCGGTGCTATTCCCGTAGCTGTAAGTGCTTTTCCGAAAGGAACGGTTCCTGGCCCACTTCAAACCACTTTTCTGCAATGCAGAATGGGAAGGTTCGCCAGGGATAGTACGAGTCAGAAGACCTGCCAGTTACAACAACATCAACGAGCTTTCGGGATAAAAGCTGGGATGAAATTCGTCTGTCGCAGAAGACCTTTCATTTCTGACCTCGTCATTTTCCGGAGGTTTATAGTTACTCATTAAACTATGAACATGTATAAATCGTTTGTCTTATTTACTGCCTTGATCGGAGGCACTTATACCTTTGCCCAGGATTCAACAAAACCGTCCCAATTAGATCCTGTAGTTGTAACTGCCACCAAATACCCTATAAAACTTAGTGAAACCGGTAAAATAGTCACCGTTATATCAAGAGAACAGGTTGCCAGGAGCCAGGGAAAAAGCCTCGCCCAGTTACTCACAGAACAGTCAGGTACTATTGTTAATGGTGCTAACAGCAACCCAGGTAAAGACAAATCAGTCTTCCTGCGCGGCGCCTCTAATGAATATACTTTGATCCTCCTGGACGGCGTGCCTGTAAACGACCCCTCCGGGCCTGGAGGAGCTTTTGACCTCCGTTTGTTTCCTATCGAACAGATTGATCATATCGAAATTCTTAAAGGAAGCCAGTCCACACTATACGGGTCCGATGCCATGGCAGGAGTAATAAATATCATCACAAAAAAAGGTGGAGATAAAAAGTTATCGCTCAACGGCGGGCTTAACTACGGAAACTATAAAACAGTAAATGCAAATGCAGGTATCAGGGGCAGCATCAATAAGATAGACTATAATCTTGTCTATACAAACAGTAGCTCTGATGGCATTTCAGAAGCCCTTGACACAACGGGTAAGGGCTCATTTGATAAAGATGGATTTAACCGAAACAGCTTCCAGGCAAACCTTTCTTTTATGGCTGGGGGCAAAGTTAAGATTGCACCATATTATCGTTATAGTTATTACCGTGGTGGTTTCGATGCTGATGCCTTTACAGATGGAACCAACGAATTTGACGCGCTTTTAAACAATGCCGGCGTGATAGCAACAGTAACTTTGCCAAAAGGAACACTCACTGCCAATTACGGTTATACCTATGCGAAGCGCCTATATGCAAGTGATTTTGGAACAACACCATTTCGTGGCGGGTTTAATTCCGGAGAAATTTATCTGACACAACAACTCACAAAAGGCGTCAAATTTCTTGCAGGGATAAATTACCAGGATTATAGGTTGACTGATACTACACTGGAGATAAAGAATCCAAATACCAATATAATCAGCCCTTACCTGTCGTTTTTCTGGCAACCGGTCACTAAACTAAACATTGAAGGAGGCACCAGGTATAATTATCATTCACAATTTAAATCAAACCTTACTTACAGCTTCAATGCATCTTACCAGGTGCTGCGCTCTCTAAAGGCATTTGCGAATGTGTCAACAGGATTTAAGGCGCCGGGTGTTTCCGATCTTTTTGGCCCTGTAATGTATGGTAGTAATCCTGACCTGAAACCAGAAAAATCCTTTAACATCGAAGGCGGTACGCAGATAACGGCACTCGATAACACTTTACAATTCACAGGATCGGTTTACTACAGGGAAATCTCTGATCTGATCAGCTATGTAGGCATGCGCCTGATAAATGTTGATGAACAAAAAGATCATGGTGTTGAGCTTGAAGCAGCTTACCGGCCAAACGAGCGTTGGAACTTCAGAGCTTCTTACAACTATGTCGATGGCAAACTGTTTCAAAACCGAAATCAGAAAGATACCAGTTTTTTTAACCTCATAAGAAGACCCAAAAACAGTATTACTGCGAATGCCGGTTTCCAGGCAACTCCAAACCTCTACATAAGTGTTTCCCTGCAAAGCCTCTGCAAAAGAACAGATCTGTTTTTTGCACCTCCGACATACGCTTCAATGCAAGTAGATCTCAGCGCCTACACATTACTGAATGCATATATTGAATACAAGTTGTTTAAAAACAAATTTCTTTTATTCGTGGACGCAAGGAATCTGACAGATGCAGAATTTACTGAAGTCTATGGCTATAGCACCATGGGCATCAATGGAACAGCAGGGTTCCGTTTCAATTTATAAATACGAACTTATAATCATGACTGCACCGAAATTCATTCCAAAAAAAATCATTCTGCTGTTGATCATCCTGGTTATAGCGGCATTGCGACTGGGCTCTTTTTATGGAGTTGGTCCACTCGCTCTTTTCACGCCCATGGGTGCGATGGGGTTGTTTGGAGCTGCTTACTTCAAAGATAAAATCAGTCCTTTCCTTTTTCCTTTGCTAACGCTTTTTATAAGTGACGTGTTCGTTTCTTTTGCGTTGTTCCCGCAGTACCGGGTTGGACTTTTATATGCTGGTTGGTACTGGACATACGGTGCATTTGTGCTAATGATCCTGGCAGCTAAGTTTATACTCAGAGATGTGAATATCAAAACAGTTGTACTGTCCATACTCTCGGCAACACTCATTCACTGGCTGGTAACTGACCTGGGTTTATGTATCCAGGAAAATAAATTCTCGGGCTCATTGTACCTGGAGAAATTGATTACTGCCATCCCTTATGAATTAAGATTTATGGCTGGCACCACGATATATTCCGTTATTATGTTTGGTAGCTTTGAATTGTTATGCAGGAAATTTCCTTCGCTGAAACTTAATGTTTCATCGGGGTCCATTTAAATAAATACTATGATTTGCTCCTCATTTCTCCCGGCCGCCACACAGATGATTTATGATATGCATCTGCAGCATTTATTGCAGGGTATTACATTTGAATGCCCGCCGGCCGCTCTTGCGGAACAACAAAAAGTAGTTCGATGTGTATTGGAAGGCAACAACTACACCAGCATCGAAATAGACCGGATATTTTCCGCATCAAAAGCGCAGGGGAAAAGTTTATATTATGTTGATGAGCCTGTGCTTGCTTCTATTTCGCCAGACATCATTTTTACACAAGACGTTTGTGAGGTTTGCCAGATAGATACAGCTTGTACAGCAGCAGCGGTGGCAAAGCTGGTAAAGCAACCCAAACTGATTCCCTTATCACCCAACACCCTGCAGGAAGTGTTTCAGTCTGCGGTAACAATAGCCACTGCACTGGGACAGGAAGAAGCAGCTTACAATCACCTGGCATCACTTCAGAATCGTATTGACAGTGTAATTGATAAATTGAGGGAAAAAAGGTTACCACCAAAACGTGTGATGATCATGGAATGGATTGAACCCATTTACAACTGCGGTCATTGGATACCTTACCAGGTAGCGAATGCAGGTGGAATTGATATGTTATCAAATCCCGGTGGAGATAGTATCGTAACTCCATGGGAAAAAATTGTCAGGTATGATCCGGAAGTTTTAGTGATTGCCCCGTGTGGTTTTGACACTGACAGATCATTGCGTGAAATTGCAATTCTAAGCTCGAAGCGGGAATGGAAGAATCTTAATTCGGTAAAAAACAATGCAGTTTATCTCGCCGACTTCGACCTGTTCACACAACCAAGTGCCGGTACATTAACTGATGGTATTGAAGTGCTGGCGGCAATGTTTAATCCATTTGTTTTCGAGGTTCCATCCCATCTCAAACACAAATGCCGGACGCTTGCTGCTTCAACGGCAATCCACACATAACATTCGAAAGGAATAAATTATGCAAATTCCTATTAAATCATACATGAACTGGAGCGGCGGAAAGGATTCGTCGCTCTCTCTTTATAAGATACTTCAGAACGACCAATATCGTGTTTGCACGTTGCTTACAAATGTCAGTTCCACACACGATCGGATATCGATGCATGGTGTGCGAAGATCATTACTTCACGCACAGGCGGATGCAGTAGGCATTCCTCTACAAACAATAGAACTATCGGATCAACCGTCTATGGCCGTTTATGAGCAGGCCATGCAGCTTAAAGTTGTTGAATTAAAATCAGATGGATACACCACCGCTATTTTTGGGGATATTTTCCTGGAAGATCTTAAATTATACCGTGAGAAAAAGCTCGCAGCTGAAGACATGCAATGCGTCTTTCCACTATGGAAAATGGATACGCGGGAAGTGATGGAAGAATTCCTCGCGCTTGGTTTCAAGTCAGTCATTGTATGCGTGAATGAAGAATTTCTTGATCAAAGCTTTTGTGGCCGGGTGATTGATAACAGTTTCCTGAAGGATCTGCCAGCCAATGTTGACCCATGTGGTGAAAATGGCGAGTATCACACATTTGTATTTGATGGACCTATTTTCCGGCAACCGGTTAAATTTAAAAAAGGAGAGCTCGTCCGGAAGACCTACCCGGCACCGGCATCAATAAACAAGTCCCAAAATCCAATAGATCGGGAATCTGAATATGGATTTGTATTTTGCGATCTGATTTAATGGTATCCCCGTCAATCCGCACAAGATCTGTCTGTTTATCTACCCTATTTTGGTGATTGCATTACTTTACAGATCCGGGGACGTCGCAAAAATATTTAGGATGTCAAATGGTCTTTATTTATTGTTTGTGGTTTTCCTGATTTTACGGATTGTTACCATATTTATCAGGAATGTTTGCCACTGCAACACGCGTTTTTACTTCATTTACAGCCGTCGGGACGCCGGTGGCATCCACTTGTCCGAATACCGGCTCTTCGTTCGCTGCGCGGTTGGTTTCCATGGTACGGGCATTAATGCCGATATGATTTTCCTCGGTTAAAATCATCCTTCCGGGGGTTGTGCTTACCAGCCCTGTTATACCTCTTTTGAAACTCATAACAACAACAAAAATGATGAGTCTCCCCTGATAGTTTTCAAAAATACCTGATTTAAAAATTCAGGCACCCATGCTAATTTTAGCCAATAGTGCCTGAATTATTTTTACTTTTAAATATGGATACCGCCAGTGACTTCTATCCGCTGGGCATTTATCCATTTAGCATCGTCGCTGCAGAGAAACGCAACAACAGAACCAATATCATTTGGTAACCCAACTCTGCCTAAGGCAGTATTTGATGCAACCATTTCGTTTACTTCTTTATTGTCTCGAACTGCACCACCACCAAAATCAGTTTCTATTGCCCCAG
>JACMKX010000134.1 GCA_014379905.1 Ferruginibacter sp.
CCAGCTTCGGCAAGCCGCGACCGTTTTAAGGTGGTGCTATTATTTGGTAAAAACATACTGCCTGCTGGTTATACCAACGGAACTTTCAAAATCTCCCCGAATCCTATTACCGGTAAAGTTGTTAATATCCAATTTATTGACCAGCCTAAGGGAACCTATGATATCGCTTTGGTGAATAACCTGGGCCAGATTATTTACCAGGGTAAAGTAAAACATGTAGGTGGCACGGTTACACAAACTTTGCAATTATCAAATAACAGGATGGAGAAAGGCGTGGTGTACAGATTGAGGGTAAAAAATGAACAGTCGAACCTCATATTCGCAATACCTGTTCTAAGTAATTAAAATAGCAATCTGCAACACAACTATTATATAAAACATTTAATTTAAAATTATGAAAGTGAAAACTGTTTTTAAGTCATCGTTTATTGTAATCGCTTTCCTTTGCCTTGCACCCCTGCTCAAAGCCCAGCCCGGCGGAGAAGAAGAAGAAGATCCTGATCCAAACCCGCCTGTAGGAACTGCGATACCTTTGGATTTGGGGATAAGTGCACTGGTTGCAGCAGGTATCGGATATGCAGTTAAAAAAAGACATGACGCAAAAAATAGGGAAAAGGTAATGGAGGAAACGGAGAAATAAAGTATGCTGATTATTGTATAATTACAGGTAGTGTATCTAAGGTTAAAAGTTTTTAATCTTAGATACACTTCCTTTTTATATTTCTGGAAAACCTTATACGCGGAGCCGAAAAAACTGATAACAAGTGTTCAATTTTTTTGAAGTTCTGCTTAGTGGCAGGCATTGAGTCATTTTCATTAGCACCTTAGCACATTTGAAATTCATGCATTCTCCCTTAGCTTTATCCGGCGCGGATAATTTAGTCTGTTTGCGGGTAATGCTTATAATTAGAGTAGTCAAACTAATTGTAAATTGTTATTCAATTAAGATGATATGGGACGATTGGCAGGTTATTAATTTGCGGTACTGTTTATTGGATATTATTTTTTATAAAGAATTAAATATTTACTTGTTTATGTCGAAATTTAATTTTAGGTTTACGAAGTTATTAGTTCAAATCTTATCAAAACCAAATAAAAAGCTTTCCTGTTTTAATTAAAAGCAGTGTAAGTTTAAGCAGTAAAAGTCCTCCATTCTTTTCCGATCATTTATCCTGATGAAAATACGGTTGTAGCACACCTAATACTATATGAAGCCATTGATAATCCGATAGTATTTTTTTATTTTTCATTACTTATATTAATTATTATAAAAGTGATTTTATAAAGGAATTTATAATTGCGCTTTGTAATGCCTTAGGTCATGTTTTTAACTGAAAAGTAAAAACCATTTAATCATTAAAATAAAGCGAATGAAAATTTTGAATGGTATATTTCCGGTTCTCAATAAGGACAGTAAAAAAGCATTGCTTACAATTGGGATTTTGTATTTATTTCCAATCCTGTTGTTAGCTGCTGTTTCACCTTTTAACTGGATCCTGGATACAGAGGTAAACGGGGTTGAATTTTATCATTCTATTCAGGATTGCAATGGCAAAAAAGTTGTTTTTTTAAAATTTAATAACAAAAACAGTTATGCGGTGGAGGTTTCCTGGAAAGAAGTTTTTACTACCCAGGAAGGTCCGCAAATTGAAGGGTTTTTGGGACAAAAAACTATAGTGCTGGAGGTTGGTGAAACTAAAGAAACAGATTGCAGTAATCCATTAAAAAAGCAGCTTTTGATTATGCCGGAACAGGTAAAACCAACCTACCTGGCTGAAGTGTCCAAATTTAATTATAAGGCTATAACGGTAGTTAAGGTAAAATGAAAAGTCGGGACATTTTTAACGTTTGCTAAGATTAAAAAAAGTATATAAAACCCATTTTAAAACTTGCATATGAAACAAATAAACATTTTAATGAAAAAATCTTTACTACATTTTTTTGCAGTTGTAACATTTTGCACACTTTGCACCAGCTCTGCAATGTCACAGGCATTAGACAGCAAAGGAACTGATTTCTGGTTAACATTTCCAGGTAATTACTTTGGAACTGTTGAGCTTTCTTTGTTCGTCAGCAGCGAAGTTAATACTTCGGGAACGGTATCTATCCCGGGACTGGGTTTTAGCGTGCCATTTACTGTAACTGCAGGAAATATTACTACAGTGGTCGTTCCTCAAACGGCACAGTTAGATCAATCAGATGTTATTCAAAACAATGGTATCCATGTAACGGCGCTTAATGAAGTTACCATTTACGGGCTCAACCGGCAGCCATTTACTACAGATGCTTTTTTAGGATTACCAACGGATATACTGGGAACATCCTACATAAATCTGGGTTATACTTCAAACGGGTTATTGAGCGAATTTGGAATTGTGGCTACCCAAAATGCAACAACAGTTACTATTACTCCCACCGAAACAACCAATGGCCATGCGGACGGCGTGCCATATAATATAACATTGAACCAGGGACAAACTTATTTATTGGGTACTTCAAGCGGGGATTTATCCGGAAGTATCATTTCATCTAATAAACCCATTGCCGTGTTTGGCGGTCACCAATGCGCCAATATCCCAATTGGGGCTTTTGCGTGTGACCATATTGTGGAACAATTGCCGCCCACAACAGCCTGGGGTAGAAACTTTGTGAGTGTGCCATTAAAAACCAGGATAGGAGGCGATACATTTCGATTCCTGGCTTCTGAAAACGGAACTAATGTAATTGTAAACGGTGCTACAGTTGCGACCTTAAACCGCGGACAATTTCACGAGATGATATTAACAACATCGTCCCAGATTACCGCTAATAAGCCTATTCTTGTTTCCCAGTATTCTAATGGATCTTCATTTGATGGTGTTACATCAGATCCTTTTATGATGCTTATAACCCCTTATGAGCAATTCCTGGGTAATTATACATTTTCCACACCTGCGTCGGGCTTTCTCTCAAATTTCGTAAATGTTGTAGCGCCCGCCGGTGCAATTGGTGCATTGCAACTGGATGGAGCGGTGATTCCCGCTGCCGCATTTTCTCCCATAGGTTCCTCTGGCTTTTCAGGAGCACAGCTTGACCTGGATTTAGGTGTTCATACGATAAACGGAACAAATCTACCCTTTGGTATTTTTGTTTATGGGTTTGATTCCTATGATTCTTACGGATACCCGGGCGGCCAGTCTTTGGCGCCGATTGCTACGGTATCCAGTTTAACGCTTACACCCGAAACCGGAACTGCATCCGTCGGAACATCACAATGTTTCAGCGCGCTGGTTAAAGATCAATTCAATAACCCGGTAGTTGGTGTTAGGGTTGATTTTAATATAACAGGTGCAAACCCGGGAAGTACTGGTTTTCTAAATACCAATGGAAGCGGTATTGCACAATTTTGCTATACTGGTGCCAATGCAGGAACTGATAATATTGTAGCTTCTGTGGGTACGATCAATGATGCTTCCTCTTTTATATGGACGCCCATCGTAATTGCAAACGATTACTACTCCAAAGCCGCGGGTGATTTACACAATGTACTTAGCTGGGGTGTAAACCTTGATGGTAGCGGCGCCAACCCTCCCGATTTTACTGCCGGTAAAACTTTCCATCTTGTTAACCGGGTACCGCTATATACTTTAACCGCCAACTGGACAGTAGGTGGCAGGCTTGATATACCCGCAGGCAGCAGGCTTGCTATCAATGGTCTTACCCTTTCTATCGCCGATTTAATTGGTACCGGTACACTTGTTGGTTCACTCAGTTCTAACCTGGCTGTAACAACAGGCACCGTTGATAATATCACACTTAACTTTGAAACCGGTGGGGGCAACTTAAATAATCTTAGCCTTAACCGCACCGGTGTTTCGCCTTCAGCAATTGTTGCATCTGCACTTAATATTTATGGGGTGCTTACAGTTACTAATGGTTTATTAAACACAGGTAATTTCATTACACTGAAAAGCAACGCGGCCAACACAGCCCGTGTAGCTCCCGTAACCGGCAGTATTTCGGGTAATGCAACGGTTGAAAGATATATACCTGCGCGCCGTGCATGGAGAATAATATGTGCACCTGTGGGAGGCGCCCAAACCATCAACCAGGCATGGCAGGAAGGGGCCACAACCTCTTCCGCAGTGCCTAATCCAAACCCCGGTTTTGGTACGCATATCACCGAGGGTTTAGCTGATGGCTTTGATCATAACCCGCTTACTGCCATGGCTTCCATAAAAAAATATATTAGCGCCACAGATAAATGGCTGGCGCTTACCAATACCAATGTCAATACGGTGAACAGCGATGCGTTTTTCTTATTTGTAAGGGGCGACAGGGGAGTTTCTTTAGGATATAATAATGTTCCCCCAAATAATACAGTGCTGCGTGCAACCGGCACGTTAAAAACAGGTGATCAAAGCTTCCCTGTCAATGCGGTTGGCTTTACAGCGATACCCAATCCTTTTGCTTCTCCTATTGATTTTGCCACGCTTACCAAGACGAATGTGCAGAATAATTTTTACCTGTGGGATCCCAAATTAGGTGGTGGTACCGGCGCAGGAGCTTATGTGCTGTTCAGCTTTAACGGAAGTGGTTATGATGTATCACCCGCACCGGTTAGTCCTGAAAGCCAGTACATACAGTCAGGACAAGGATTTATGGTACGTTCAACAGGATCGGCCGGAAGCCTTTTGATCAAAGAATCGGATAAATCAGCTACAGCGGCTACTAATGTGTTTCGTTCGGCAAACAGCACTACCAAAGGTTTGCGGGCCACGCTCCAGGTAGTAAATAAAGACAAGACAACAGGCATATTAGATGAATCATTCACCACTTACGGCCCTTACTTCTCTAACAAAGTAGATAATATGGATCCGGTAAAACTGGAAAATATCAATGAGAACCTTGGTATTAGCCGGGATGGTCAAACTTTAATGATGGAAAGAAGGCAGGAAATAGCTGGATATGATACCATTCATTTGCAATTATGGAACACGGTTCAAAGAGAATACATATTGCAATTGAGCCCGGTTAACCTATCGGCATCAACAATAATTTCAGGTTACCTGGAGGATACATACCTGCATACCAATACTCCCATCAATACCAGTGAATTGACGACAGTTAAGTTTTCTATAGATGAAAATCCAGCTTCGGCAAGCCGCGACCGTTTTAAGGTGGTGCTATTATTTGGTAAAAACATACTGCCTGCTGGTTATACCAACGGAACTTTCAAAATCTCCCCGAATCCTATTACCGGTAAAGTTGTTAATATCCAATTTATTGAC
>JACMKX010000135.1 GCA_014379905.1 Ferruginibacter sp.
GCCTTTGAATGAATCATCTTCACTTAAAAATATCTCGCTGCTCCCGATTTCACCGGGATAAATGCCCAACATATGCCTGTCTGATAAAGCAAAATCTAAATTTTTATTTACCTGCCATTCGGCACTGGTGATACCATCGTTGAGAAAATGACCGGTAAGTAAAGGATAGGAAGCGTAACGGAGATCACCGTTGGTAACTGTTACACTCAGTTCCATTTGCGGCCGCACCGGTTTTTCCGACGGCGTTAAACCAAGTATGGCATTTTCTACTGCCTCTGCCGACAGATCATGATCATCCAGGTTGGGTGTTTTAAATAATTTTTCCGCTCCCCTCACTACAGGCCTCGTTTTGCTGAACTGTGAAGTTGATCCTGTTGACAAAATATCCTCTATCCCTTTAAACATAGATGGTTCATTGGCCAGCGCCCCGTGTGACACGTTTACATAGTACACGGTATTATCAGCGATCATTTTTTTAGGAATTCCTGTTTCCCAGGTAACACTCTGATCACCTTCTGCCGTACTCAGAAATGTTAACTGTTTTCCTATTGATGTATCATCAATACGATAACCACATGGAGTTGATTTATCCTTACCTGCTACGTATACAGCATTCAACAGGTCGGCATCATTCATATTTTTTAAAACCTGGTTACGATACTCAGTGAATGTTTTCAGGTCGGCAGATAAAGGCAGTGGCCAGTTGCTTTCCCCGTGGGCATCACTCATTCCCTGCCATGTTAGCGCCTGGCCAAAATCATTGGAGGCATCGGTACTGTAGGGAAGTAAACTTAACAGGCCGGGAAATTTTCCAAAGATGGACAATAGTTCTTTTTTACTATGGAAAATATCCAGCTTGCTTATTTTATCAATGATAGGATCTTTGCCAAACAATACAAATGGAATACGATAAGAGCCACCCAATGGTGACCCAAGGAATAATAGACGAAAGCCCGCTGATTGATTGAGTTTATTCCATGTGGCTTTTTGCGTTACCATAAAATCTCTTACCAATACACCTCCCATAGAATGGCCGATGAGTTTGATGGGCTGTTTGTATCCCAACAGTTCTTCAATTTTATCTTTTAATTTTTTGGCTGATTCATTTAATTGTACCCTCCAGTCGAAGGGGAATACAACCACATCATAAGAGGCGCTTAATTGTTTTACCAGTTTTGCGTAAGAAGATCTCACAATGGATGGTGCGTCGATATCAGAAGATTTGATGTCAATCTTTTTTAACTCCCCACCCAAAAACCTCAGGTAATTGATCCATACCAGCTTATCGTCTGCCGTTAAATTTGAACCCATGATGCCCGGCAACAATACAACGATGGGTCTTGTACCAGTTACTGAAACAGGGAATACCTGTCCGCCATCTAATTTCAATAATGCGTTTCTATCCAGTGAAGCGTCGCCCTTCATTACTATCTGGAAGCCGGGGATCGTTGCATCAGCTGCAGTTTTCAATGCATTGAGAATAGCGGTTTGCGTATCGGTATTTTTAAAATAATGAAAATGATCTACTTTGGTATCGGCATCTAAAAAATATTGTACCCGGCTGACTCTTTGTGCGCCCCTGTACATGGCAGCCGTATTAACCACGAGGTCGTTGTTTTTCTGAAAAAATATCCTGGAAGCGATAATGAGCAGGGCTTTTAAATTCATTTTGGTTTTGCAATTGCCCGACACGATCGCCAGTGGATTATCCAGCACTACCCCGCTGCTTAAATTATTCAGCACTTTAATAAAAGGAGAATCCGGGTTCATTGCTTCCAGGCCCGGCAATGTGTCAACGTCATTTTTACAATTGATAACTGCCGATGCCAACGCCCTGAAAGAAATATAAACCGGGTTGGTTGCCATACCTGCCAGGCCAATCAGGTTAAAGGTTACATTGAAAAAATTATCCATTCTCCCCGATGCAAGCGTAGTACCGCTTGCCGGGCATGCCACCCTTATATACCTGGAGACCTCTATACGTTTTCCCAGCAGCGTTTTGCTGATGGCTTCAATACTTTTAAGATCAGCAGAACGATTTTCTTTTTCCAGCAAAACGATTTCGTTCTTATCAAAGCCCCTGTTCATTTCACTTCCATTGCAAAAACGGGCCAGCACATCTCCCACCAAACCACCACGGGAGTGACTGATAAGGTGAACTTCTGCCTGCTTAGGCAATTGCTTCACCAGTTCTTCTACATTTTGTAAGGGGCTTTTGGTTAATGTTTCATGTTGAAAAGCCAACACCTGGCCTTCATACTGCTGCTGTATAAAATTCCAGGGTGCGGTATTATTTAGTTCTCCAAAAGAACCTTTGGTGGAAGAACCGGTGCCATGTAAAAAAATGAGCCATGGCTTAGCAGATACCGAGGCAGTAAACGGGAGGAGGTTAAAATTTTTATCAAGCTGGTATAAACCGCTCAAATTATCGAGTTGTTTTTTTTCCAGGTCGGCAGCGAGTTCTTTTACTTCTTTGGTGATTTTTTTCTTTGAAAAAATATTTACGGCTTTCAGTATCACATCGCCAATGATACCCCTGTTTTCTTCCGAACCGCTTAAACCGGCGGGTAATACAAAACTTGTGTTGCCGGAACGATTGCTGGTAGTAGCTTCCGGAAATACATCTTCAATTGTATCGGGATTACAAAACCAGGTGGTATCGTCGTTAAAGATCATTTCGACCACATCATCCGGCTTTAAATTTACTTCGTAGCTTTCGCCGGAAGAACGGGTGCTGCCAGAAAGCAGGTAAGATTCTTTGTGCTGTAGCGGATCCCCTGTTCCGGACGGGAGAGTCACTTGTTTGCTGCCCCTCATAATAATTTTACGGACGCTCATATAATGTTTTTAAGGTTAGTTCTTTTTATAATTGGGAATATCCTGCTGCCGCACATCAATAGCAGGTTGTTTGTCGGAACATAAATAGGCGCTGATATAGTTTTTCATTGAACTGCGCTGCATTTTTAAAGGAATGGTATAGCCTGAAATTTTTTTAATGACCTGCTGAACCTGCAAAGCCTGCGCCTGCAAAGCGGGGTCGCTGTATTTAATGGCTGCTGAAGAAAAATAATAAGGTGAGCCCGGATCTTTACTGCTACTGAAATTTATTTTAGAACTTACGGTAAAGAGTTTGTCGGCCCTTAACAAACCGGCGATAGAATTAAACCTGCTATAATCCATTTTACTGACGGAGTTACAAATTAAAAGCTCCACTGTTGTTTTAACCACGGCAGTTTGAACCGCTACTGAATCAATTACCTTGTAATCGTAGGCTTTCAACTTAAGTGCATTGTCAAACAATAATACATCCATTGTTTTTACCCGTTTATATTTCCTGTCAGAATCAAGCAGGGCATTACCATTTACTGTATAAAAAACTTTATACCCCGCCGGATCAAGTTGAAGATCAAAGCTGTTATCAACAGGGAAATTATTGGCCAGGTTTAACTTTTTAAAATTTCTAATTCCCTGGATGATGTTGGTTGAAGGCATATTCCTTATGTAACCAAATCTATCCACCACATCGCTCAACAGGAGTTTCAATGCAGCAGGATCTTTTCGCACCAGTAAGTAAAAAGAATCGGCCAGCTCCTGGAAACGATAAGCCACTGCAAATTCAATTTTACTTTTTATGTTTTTAAAAGTATCCTGGTAAGCCGGATCCAGCTCATAATATTTTTGAGCCATGGTAAGGTTAAAACCCAGTTCGGCCTGCTGGTTGGAAGTAGAATAAGCCGTGGCAAAATCTGCTGCCCGAACCTTGTCGTCGTTTCCGGCAACAATAGTACTATCAGCTGGACGGGGATATTCAACTGCTGAATTATTGTTGAAAGAGCCAACTACATAAAATATGCCTGCTATTAATAATCCCAATACAATGGCAATCCATATGAAAGTGGATTTTTTTTTCTGGCTTAGCGCAGATTTCTGTTCAATGAGGCTTTCTTTTAGTTTCAGTTCTTCCTGAAGCCTTGCTTTGGCATCCTGCTCTTCTGCAAATTTTCTTTCCAGGTCGCTGTAATCAATTACTTCTTCGCCTTTTGCCTTTTTAATAAGCAGGTCACGGGCATCTGTGAGCAAGTGAATATTCTGCAAATCATTTACCAAAACAGCCGCTATGTTTTCATACACGTAACCCAGGTCGTGGGGATCCAGTGTTCCTCTTTCTATAACAGATAATCTTTCACCGTAGGCATAAAAAGTTTTATAGGGAATTTTTAGCTGGCCAATCACCTGGTCCGGGGTAATACTAAACTCTTCAACATTCGATTCTTTTTTTGGGAGCCATTCCAGCATCCCGGCGGATTCCCTGTAAATTTTTTGCATCCATTCGTCCAGCAGTTGCGTCTCGGCATTTTCTATGCGGCTGGGTATGGGTAATACCCGCAGTCGAAACCGATCATAAATAATTTGTTTCTGCCCTTCTACAGCTTTGCGGGCCACTTCTTTTATGCCATTGAAACTTTGTTCATTGGGAGTAAACAGTAAAACCAATACATCAGGCATATGAATAGAACAGATACCGCTGCTGTCTGTAAGACCTGTCCGGCTATCTATCAAAATAAAATCATATTCTTCCAGCCAGTGTTCCCGCAGGTTTTCGAGGTACTGACCGCCATCTGATTCGTTGTAAAAACCCGTGTAATCAAACTGCCTTACCTTATTAAAATAATTTTCGTCTCTTTTACCGGCAGTGATCAGGTCAACCAAAACATCTTTTCCAAGATTTATATGGCTAATGTATTCTTTCCATGGAATCTCTTCTACCAGTATTTCGTCACATTGCGCTTTTAAATTTAACAGGTCTATCAACCCTTTTTTTTGCTGCACCTGTTTCACATCAATCTGGTGACAAAAATAGTTTTCCATACCAGGTGCTTCCAGGTCCCAATCAATCAGCAATATCTTATAACCCCAGGTTCCCATCAACACACCGATATTGGCCATGGCCATAGACCGGCCTACCCCGCCCTTATAGGAATAGAAGGTGATAATCCTGCTGGGAACTTTTTTATGGTTTACCATGAAATAGGTTTTTGAATGCTGTCGCCTGCTTCACCTACACGGCTCTCAAAATAGTTCTCCAGTTCTTTCAGTGTATTGGCTTGTCCTTCCGCTGTTTCAAAATCGGGATGCATTTCGGGTACATTATTAATAATGTCTACAATACTGCAGATATCTTCCTGCAACTTTTCCTGTAGTTTCAATGATTTTTCACTTCTGAAAAAAGCTTCGCCCACTACATTAAAATCACTGTAGTCCAGGTAATTTATATTTTTTACGAGGTCAGGCAAAGGATCCATATCCCGGTAAACTATAGGCCATATTAAAGTACGTGGCACCGTGGATGCGCCCAGTTTATGAATTTCCTGTTTGTATTGCATGGTAAGAAATTCCTTTACACACCATTCGCTGCGCCGAAAATAGGGTGGACTCCAGATGGATAACATACATTTTGAGTAGATGAGGCTTCTGAATAACTCATTGCTGAAATCAACCCCGGGTGTTAACCCGCTTGTATCCAAAAAAATTCGTGGCTTGTGGGGAAGTTCATTGTCGAGGTAGTTCTCAAAAAAAGGGAGAAATATTTCATTGAGCCATTGCTCATTGATTCGTCCTCTTTTATACGATATAAAAACATCATACAGGTATGGCATAAACGTTAGTATTGATACATCAATAATAACCTGGCATTGCGCCAGGCAGTTAACATTATTATGCCGGTGGAGGGTTGCGGGTTACTCTGCCGGCTACCTGGAATAGCCATTTTAAACCGGATTGATTTGAGTGGGCCAATATCTTGCGGTGACCCACTCAAACCAATCCAACTTAAAGTTTTACTAATATCCGAATTAATGTTAACATACCCAAAGAAATTTTTATTAAATGTTGAAATTCAGTTAGATACCTCTACGCATAATAGGTAATATTAAAAAAAAGGGTCAGATTTTTACTGTTCTGCCTGCATATACACATATTCAAAAATTGTTATGGCATAGTTTTCGTCTATAGAGGGTTAGCCAACGGGTTAAACAGGCCGTTGCTAACCTAAACACCTTGTCATTTATTACGAACACAAAAAACCCATTTATTAAAACTTAAAAGCAAAAATTATGAAAAAGGTATTTTACATATTATTAGTATCTGCAAGTTTTGCAGCATGTAAAGGAAAGAAGACGGATTTGGAAACCAGTAAGGAAATGGTATCCCTAACCGATTCAAGTTATAATAGTAGTTACTTAACAGATACCGGTGCTGTGGCTAATGCCGATGAGTATGCCAACGATGGCGTAGTGTCCGGTAAAGCTACCGTTCCGCAAAGAGCGACTGCGCCAAGAAACTCTTCTAATAGTGGCGGTGGCTCTACTGCAAGTAGTTCCGGCGGAAGTTCGCAGGGTTCAACCGGTTCAACCGGTACCACTGCTACCAATCAAAAAAAGGGAATCAGTAAAGCCGCCAAAGGCGCCATAATTGGTGGTGTGGGGGGTGCTGTTGCAGGAGGAGTTATTGGTAAAAATGCCAAGGGTGCTGTTATTGGCGGCGTAGTAGGTGCTGCGGGCGGTTATATTATCGGTCGTTCCAAAGATAAAAAAGATGGAAGGGTGGGTAATTAAAAATCATATTTTATTGTTGTTTTATTAGCTTCTTACTTTCTATATATTACACCCATGTTCGAAATTAATTTCAGCATGGGTGTTTTTTATTCTTATAAGACATTAATTTTGATGTTATGGCAGCATGTACATTTACCATCCCTTTCAGCGGATCGGCAGAAACAGTTTTAGACAAAGCAAAAAAGGCAGTTGAAAAACAAAGCGGAACCTTTAGTGGCGATGCGTCCCAGGGAAACTTTTCTGTAAGTTTTTTTGGGCAGGAAATTGTAGGTGGCTATACTGTTACCGGCAACGATCTTAATATAGTGATCGAAAGCAAACCTTTTATGGTTCCCTGCAGTGCTATAGAAAGTTTTTTGAAGAGCCAGATAGTCTGATCTGCCGCTGTTTAAAAAAATAGAAAAGTCAAAACACAGGAATCCCTCCTGCCTTATCCCCTATTTGAGCAATCGTACTATAGCCGGTTTTAATGAGGAGAAGAGAATTGTGTTTCAGGAATAACTTATCATATCAGCATATATATTGAACCCGTAAACAGGCAACCAGTTATATTGTTTTGAAGTAAGCTGAACGCGGCTATGCTTGTTTTCGCCATCATCATTTTTATACAGGAATTTAAAAATCCCCGGCAGGCCTTCAATTGTACCGACATCTATATTTATACCTTCATCTTTCAGTAACAACAATGTGTGGCTGAATGTATATTGATATAACCGGCCAGGTAATGAATTAGTAATGCCATTTAGAAAATGTCCAAATTGTGTAGCTGTAAAAATCCTTACCAGTATTTGTTGTCCTTTTTGCTTGTCGTTGGTTAGCTTACAAATAATCCCAAGCATGGAAGCTGAATAGATATCATACAACTCCTCCCAGCCTTTTAAATTATTGTTCCTGATCTTTTCAAGGATTTCTACGTCAGGAGTGCGGGATTGATTAAGCATGGATCTGTTTAACAATTACCTGAAAATATTATACCAGTGAATATTCAGTATACTTTGAAGGCCTGCTGGGGAGTTATTTGCTCAGGATTTAGTTATTTTCAGATAAACCCTGACGCTTCCTCTTTAATTTTCTACATAAAGCCTTTTACAATCCGGTTTGCCGTTTCACTCTACTTATCAACCCAAAACTACCTTTCATCTAATTTTATTATATCGTTAACCTAAACATTATTCTCTTTGCGATCATATTCCCCGGGATTTAGCCAAAACATAAAAACGCAATGAAAAATATATTCCTGCCTGTAATGCTAGTGCTGTTATTACAAACAGCCATAAAAGCCCAGGACAGTATGCGATTGATAAAAGCTACCCGTACTACCCTTCCAATAAAGATTGATGGAAATATAAACGACGAAGCCTGGAAAATTGCCCCTGTATTTGACCGCTTTGTTGAAATGAGGCCAACTTTTAATAATCCCGAAAATGCGTCCAGCCGCACTGAAGCCTGGATCGTTTATGATAATGACGCTGTTTATTTTGGAGGTATCTGCTATGAGCCATCCCTTGATTCCATTTCTTCAGAACTGGTGGGAAGGGATATTGTTGGGATAAATGACTTTATTGGTATTATGTTCGACACTTACCAGGACAGGATCAATGGTGTAGGATTTTATGTTACCGCACTGGGAGAACAGTTTGATGCAAAATATTCACTTGGTGAGGAAGACGGCAGCTGGAATGCAGTATACCAGACTGCTACCAAAGTAAATGCCGGCAACTGGACATTTGAAATGCGCATTCCTTATGCGGCGCTTCGCTTCAGCAAAAAAAATATCCAGGATTGGGGCATTAATGTAACCCGCAAAAGGGTAAAATCGGGAAAACAGTTTAGCTGGAGTCCTATTAGTCCAAACAAATTTGGTTTAATGAACCAGGCAGGCAACCTGGTTGGACTGGAAAATATTAAACCCCCTGTCAGGCTTTCCTTTAGTCCCTATATTTCTGCTTATGGCAATAGTTTTCCAACCCCGGATGGCCGGCATACCAATAATGGATCGGTTAATGGGGGCATGGATGTAAAGTACGGCCTGACCAAAGCTTTTACATTGGACATGACCCTGATACCCGATTTTGGACAAGTACAAAGCGATAACCAGGTGCTCAACCTTTCTCCTTTTGAGGTTAAGTTCAATGAGAACCGTTCCTTTTTTACAGAAGGCACAGAACTTTTTAATAAAGGCAACTTTTTTTACAGCCGCAGAATTGGCGGCGAACCCATTAATTATAAAGAACCCTACAATAAACTACAACGAAGAGATACCATCCTGAAAAACCCGGGCGAAACAAAACTGATTAATGCTACCAAAATAAGTGGAAGAACCCGCGGAGGCTTGGGTATAGGCATTTTTAATGCAATAACACAAGCCCAGCATGCATCCATTTTTAACGACAGCACGCTTCTTCATTACAAACTTCAAACAAGTCCCATAGCCAATTACAACATCATTGTATTGGACCAGACAATGAAAAACAATTCGAGTGTAACATTGATCAATACCAACGTATTAAGAAGTGGCACTACATATGATGCCAATGTAACAGCGGCTATGTTTGATCTGTACGATAAAAAAGTAGACTGGAATATATGGGGACGGGTTGCCAATAGCAGGCTCACGGGTAATAATAAAAATGTTTCGGGGCTATTGTACGAATTGAACCTGGGTAAGTTTCGTGGCCCGCTTAATTTCGAAGTGCATCATTACCTGGCGGACAATAAGTACCAGCAAAATGATATGGGCTATTTTACCAACAGCAATTATTTTTTGTCGGGGTTCCAGGTATGGTATAAAGTAAACAAGCCACGTTATTTTTATAACAGTGTAAATTTTAACCTGGAAGGTAATTATACCGAGCAGTATAGCCCCCGGCGCTACCAGTCACTCGAAACGAATTTTAATATAAACAGCCAGCTAAAAAGTTTGTGGACAATAGGTATCAACGGCTATTTAAATCAACAGGGCCAGGATTTTTATGAACCCCGCATGTATGGAGCAATGTTTAAAAGGCCTGCCATCGGAGGAATGGGTTTCTTTATAAACAGTAACAGGGCAAAAAAATACGCTGCCGAACTGGAATATAGTTACGCCGGTTCAAAAAAATATGATAATAATAATCATGCAGTTTCTATCTGGAATCAATACCGCTTTAACAAGAAGCTGACTATTGGATTTTCTTCGTTCAATGAATCAAAGAAAAACGATGTAGGATTTGCTACACTTAACCAGCCCGCAGACTCTTCTTTTTTTGGCTTGAGAAAAGTTACTACCTCAGAAAATATTTTAACTGCCAAATATAATTTTAATATCAAAATGGGCCTCACTTTCAGGGCAAGACATTATTGGAGAAAAGTAGATTACAATCAATACTTTTTGTTGCAAAAAAACGGTTTACTGGAAGATGTTTCCTATGTTCCCCGTAACCCCGAAAACAATGTAAATTTCTTTAACATCGACATGGTATATACCTGGCAGTTTGCCCTGGGAAGTTTTATTAATATTGGCTGGAAGAATGCCGGGTTTGCTTCAAGCCCGGAAGTAAAAATACCTTACTATAAAAACCTGAGCAACACTTTAAGAGACCCGAAAGAAAATAATTTTTCTGTTAAGGTTATATATTTCCTGGATTACCTGGATTTGAAAAAGATGAAGAAGAAGTAAATTTTATTACACGAATTGAATCGAATTACACGAATTTTACATGGCCGGCGTTTCAGGTAAAACCCAGGATTGATATTTTTTTATAACAGGAATTTTAGGCACGAATTTCATGAATTAAAAACTATAATTGATTAGGGGAAGCATTTTATAAGTAACAAAAAATCTAAACTTCCTTATTCCTTATTGGATATTCCTTATTTCTTATTTACCAGTAAAAACTTCCATCAACCTCATCACCTCACACCCTTCTTCTGCCGGGCATGGATTTTCTGCCTTGCCTAAAAAATACTGAACGGCTTGTGCTATCATGGGCTGCTGAACATGATAAGGCGCTTCGAAAGATATTTTTTCTTTTGCACCATTTTTATTAATCATCATATGCTGTTCTCCAAAAACAGGGAAAGAAATACTGCCTTTATTTCCGTAGATGATACATTCATCGGCGTTGGAACCAGCATTAAAATCCCATTTGCCGGTAAATTTAATCCCATTATCAAATACAATATTTCCTTTTACCCGGTCATCGGCCATGTACAGGCTGTTGCTGTTAGCAGATGTACCCGAGGCATTTTTTACTTTCCCAAAATAATAAAGCATTAGTCCCAGCTGGTGCGGAGCCATATCATTAAACAATCCGCCACCGGAAATGGCAGGATCTACTCTCCATGCTTTTTGCGGCTGCTCCAGTTCTTCTTCACTTAGTGCTATACGGTCGAAGGCAAGATCAACATGGGTAGGCTCCCCTATAGCCCCTTCATCTATCAACTCTTTTATTTTGTTAAAAAAAGGCTGCGCCCTCCGGTAATGTGCCACTACGAGTTTAATGTTATTTTCTTCAGCCCGTTTTTTTATTTGCGTTGCTGCAGCAAAATTAAGCGCCATCGGTTTTTCAACATATACCGGTTTGCCTGCGGCTATGGCTGCGAGCGCATAAGCTTCATGACTACCGGGAGGTGTAGCAATATAGATCGCATTGATATCCGGATCTGCAATCAATGCGGCTGCATCTCTATAATATTTTGAAACATTATGCCGTTGCGCATAGTCTTTCGCTTTTGCTACATCCCGGCGCATTACCGCCACCAATGAAGAAGCGGCAACTTTATTAAAAGCCGGGCCACTTTTGAGTTCTGTTACATCACCACAACCTATGATGCCCCATCGTATTTTATCCGTCATTATTTTTTTGCTGCAATTTGGGTGATAGCCATTATTAATTTATCCAGGTCCTTAATTTTGGTATACACATGCGGCGTAATTCTAACGCAATGAATATTTTCCCAGTTGATACTTACGGTGTGAATCTTGTATTTTGCGAATAACTGGCTGTCCAATTCTTGTGCTGTTAATCCATCCACGCTTACACCACAAATAGCACAGGAGTAAAGCGGGTTCAATGAAGTATGCAATTTTACTCCAGGGATTTTGCTTACTGCTGATGCCCAGTAATTTTTTAAATAATGAATGCGTTCCTGCTTACGCTCCGGTCCGATTGCGTTATGAAAATTAACCGCTTCTCCTATGGCCTGCTCTATCGGGAAACTCCGCGTACCCAATGTTTCAAATTTTCTTATATCATCACTCTCTGGTTTATCATTACAAACCAATGGCCATGTATTGGCTATCTTTTGTTTTTTTATCCATAACATACCGCTACCAACAGGCGCACTTAAAAATTTGTGCAGGCTGGCGCCAAAATAATCGCAGCCAAGTTGCGGTATTTTAAAATTGAGCAGGCCAAATGAATGGGCGCCGTCTACCAGGGTTTCTATCCCTCTCCGGGCGGCCATCGCTGTTATTTTTTTTACAGGCATTATTTGCCCTACCCAGTTTATCACGTGGGTAATGTGCAGCAGTTTTGTTTTGGATGTAATAGCATTTTCATAAGCCCTTACAATAGCTTCGTCATCTTCTATCGGAAAATCAAAATTAACCTGTTTGTAAACAATGCCTTCCCTGCTGGCCCTCTGGTTCCAGGCGTTGATCATGTTAGGATAATCCTGCCGGGTGCCGATAACCTCGTCCCCTTTTTGTAATCTTAATCCATAAATCACTGTATTCAGGGCTTCGGTACTATTCCGGTTAATAGCAATTTCTTCGGGCAAAGCGCCTCCCAGCTCTGCGAGTTTTTCCCGTAACGGTTCACGGCCCATATCCATCACCCGCCACATGTAATAAGAAGGGCCTTCGTTGGCTAGTTTGTTGTATCGATCAAGGGCTTCCTGAACTACCCTGGGTGCCGGACTCACGCCCCCATTATTTAAATTTATGATGGATGGATTTACTGTGTAAGCCTGCTGTATTACCGACCAGTAATCTTCGTCAGCTGCTATTTTTGCAGCAGGAACGCCGGTTCTATCCCTCCGGATGGTGCTAAATTCAGCAGCATGCAATTCATTAAACAGGTTGCCGGCAGAAAAGGTACCGGCAAGCAAACCTGCTTTTTGCAGGAAAAATCTACGGGTATCACTCATCTTTTTTATTAGTAAGATAAAATAAAAACGGATGAATGTGGAAAATTTAATTCAATAATAATGAGCAATGTCCTCAAAAATTCGTGTTCCTTCTTATCTTTAAATACATTCAGGCCATGGCATGTATTTTGTTAAATGGCTGCTACATCCCTTCCCATAAGAAAATAATCGTTCATGTTCAAGCACATTATTCTTATGTCAAAGCAAAAAAATGTTTTTTTAGCGTGGTTTATTGTATGTATGAATGCTACTCCTTTTTCTTACTCACAGCAGCAAACAGCCGTATATGCAAGCATTTCCGGGGCTGTAAATGCATATTATGAATATTTACCGCAAGGTTATCCTGCTGCCGGTGTAAAATACCCGCTTATACTTTTTGTACATGGCTTTGGTGAAAGGGGGCCGGGTACTGCTGCCACGCTTCCCGCTGTTTTAAGAAATGGCATCCCCAAGCTCATCAATGACGGAACTTTTCCTACCAGTTTTACAGTAAACGGGCAAACCTTCAAATTTATAATTGTATCTCCCCAGTTTGGAGGTTCTGGTTTCCCGAGTGTGAATGACATAAATAATATGCTCAATTATGCCGTTAATAAATACCCGGTAGATATTAACCGCATTTATTTAACCGGTTTAAGCATGGGTGGCGGCGTTAGCTGGTATTATCCCGGCTACAATGCTTATTTTGCCAACCGCATAGCTGCTACTGTTCCTGTATGTGGCGCAACAGAGGTATCGCAGGCTTACGCCGACCGCATTGCTGCTGCAAACCTTCCTGTATGGGCTACCCATAACCTCAATGATCCGCAGGTTGCATCCTCCATCACCAGTACAATGGTGGACCTGGTTAACAACAGGCCTTCGCCACCCAATCCTTTGGCAAAGAAAACAATTTTCCAGTTGGGTGGGCATGATGCCTGGACACAAACCTACAATCCCTCCTTCAGGGAAAATGGGTTGAATATTTATGAGTGGATGTTGCAGTACAGAAGAAACTTCATTGTACTACCAGTATCCGGCCTGTCATTTTCTGCCCAGCAGGTATCCAATGCAAAAAGAGTTCAGTTAAGATGGTCAACCGAATCAGAAACAAATATTACCGGTTTCAGGATCATGCGCAGTACCAATGGTATCGATTTTACAAATATTGGTTTTGTAAATCCGGCAGGTATAGGAGGTAACGGAGCTTCTTACACCTATACTGATGAGTATCCATTTTCCGGCAAAGATTTTTACAGGCTGGAAGTTCAGGAGTTAACCGGTGGAGTAACCCTTAGCGATATTCGCCTGGTTACACTGGATGGTTATGCTGACATTCTTATTTCCCCTAACCCTGTTAAAGAAACGATGAATCTTCAAACAGGGCTGCAATTAAAAAATGCTACCCTCCGGATCCTTAATAGCAGCGGGCAACAGGTATTTACAAAGATTATAAACGGAAGCGGAAATATTTCCGTAAAAATTCCTGGTCTGCCGCCGGGTATGTATGTGGCAAAAATTACTGACCGGGAAAATATACGACAGTTAAAATTTGTGAAACAATAAATATAAGACCCTGGTCATACAGGGCTTTTTTAGTTAAATTACAGGCTTAGCCTTTTATCACATTTCTGTTTGCTCCTATTCCTTGTTTATACATTCAATGTATATTTGATGCCAACTAAATACAACCTCCGGCAATGAGCTTTGCTGATAAAGTGTTATTCTTTTTTAGTGCGCTGGGCGCATTCAACGGATTGCTGTTGGGAATTTATTTTATTTTTTTTTCAGCCAAAAAGAACCTGTCCAATTATTTCCTGGGGGCATTGTTACTGGTATTGAGCATAAGAATAGGAAAATCTGTGGCTTACTTTTTCGACTATGGCTTGCCTAAAATATACCTGCAAATGGGACTCACGGCCTGTTTTTTTATTGGCCCGTTTTTGTATTTCTTTACCAGGTCGGAAACAGAACAAACCAGGAAATTACCCAGGTTCTGGGCATGGCAGTTGCTATTTTGGTTGTTCCTTATTTTATTAACAGGGATCCTTTATCCTTATCAACGTTTTCCAGCATATTGGGGGAAATACATTATACCCCTTATTTATGTGCAATGGGGCATCTACATCGCTTTTACCATTGTATTATTAATACCGATATTGAAAAAAATAGGCAGGAAAGAATCTTTAAAAACTTTTGAAAAATGGATCTTAACCATCTGTGCGGGCGTATTAATTTTATTCGTTTCCTATGTTTGGGCAATTTTAAATATTACCAAAGGCAGCTACATTAATGGGGCGCTATTTTTTTCTATCATCATTTACCTGCTGGTGTTTATACTGCTTTACCGAAAAAAAACAAATGACTTGTCTGCCTTTTCTACACAAAAGTATGCCGACAAAAAACTAAGCGGAAGTGAGGCACAGCTTATCATTAATAAGCTAAAAAGAGTGATGGAAGAAAAAGAGCTGTTTAAGAACCCTAACCTTAAAGTGAATGACCTTGCCAGGGAGATCAAAATTTCCGGCCACCAGCTGTCACAGGTTCTAAATGATAATATCGAAAAAAATTTTACACTGTTTGTAAATGAATACCGTATCCAGGAAGCTTGCGGGCTGCTGGTTCGAAACAGCAACTTAACCATTGACGCTATTGCTGATGAGGTAGGATTTAATGCAAAATCTACCTTTTTCGCCACTTTCAAAAAGATAAAAGGCATGACCCCCAGTGCTTACCAGCAGTCTGCTACTCCTGATTTATAAATCCGTACTACCAAATTCCCTTTACAATACCTGTGCAATAAAAGTATACCAGACATTTGAGAACCGAAATGGAATGAGTCATTTCGATTTCAAAAACATACTTTTAAAATGAAAAAACTGATCTTATTATTTTGCTTATCCGCGGGTTTTATTCCTGCCTTCTCTCAAAACGCTTTTACAGAAAGACAATTGATAGAAAACATTATACAGCTGTACTTTGATGGATGGGCTACAGGAGATACCAACAAAGTAGGTAAAGCGATGCATGCATCCTGTCGTTTAAAAAATTACAACAACGGAAAATTTACAGAATATAGCAGGAATCATTATCTCAGTTTATTCAAACCACATGAGCGGCCAAAAAATCTTAGCACCCATATAGTTGCCATAGATATTACCAATAACATGGGCAGTGCGAAGGTAACCATCAGTACAGCAAAAGATCTGTTTACTGATTATTTTAACCTGATGAAAACTGATGAGGGTTGGGTAATCGCTGATAAAGTTTCTACACGAACCCCCCACAAAGTCTTTGATGTAAATACCATCAGGCCCGAAAAGGAAACGATACTGGAAGGGCTTAAGCGTCCATGGAGCATGGCTTTTATTTCGGAAGAAGAAGTGTTGATCTCTGAGAAGGAAGGAAACCTGCTCCGGATGAATTTGGTGAAAAAAGAAAAGACCATTATCCGGGGTTTTCCAACCGACCTTGAAGACAGCCTGGGCGGTTTTGGAGACAATACCGGCAAATTTGAGGTATTGACTGATCCTGGCTTTAAAAACAATCAATTTATTTATCTCTCTTATGCTGCCAAAACACAGAAAGGAAGAACGACAAAAATCATCAGGGCAATATTGAACAACGATTCCTTACAACAAATCAAAGTGCTTTTTGTGGCAGAACCTTACACCCATGAGCGGGTTCACTATGGGGGAGGAATGATTTTTGGAAAAGATGGTAAATTGTATTTTACCATCGGCGAAAGATTATTCAATGAAAAAGATGAACCTGCGCTACCTATAGCCCAGGATGTAGAAGATAAGAGAGGAAAAATTTACCGTATCAATCCTGATGGAAGCATTCCGTCAGACAACCCTGTTTTTGGAGATAAAGCAATTCCCGGTCTGTTTGCAACCGGTATCAGGGCGGCACAGGGTTTAGCATTGGAAGCCATTGCTAATAAAATTTGGTTCAGCGAGCATGGTACGCACCAGGGAGATGAGATCAATATATTGGAGGCAGGAGCTAATTATGGCTGGCCAATGAAAACAACGGGCAAATACCGGTTTGAAACATTTGCGCCAAAACCTATCCCCGGAAATACATATACAGCGCCTTTGTGGTCATGGACGCAAACAGTGGCACCTACCGGTTTGCATTTTTATACAGGTAATGAATTTGCTGCCTGGAACCGGAATTTATTGGTAGGTGGGTTATCTAAAGGAAGTTTATGGCGTGTGGTGATAGAGGCTGACACTATAAGAAGTACAGAAGAATTATTTGTGAACGATCGGGTGAGAATTAGAAAGGTTACACAAAGCCCGGCTGGCAAATTATATATGCTCACTGATGAAGTGAATGGTAAATTAATACGGGTGAAAAACGGGGCATTGTAGAAAATAGCAGGGGATTAATTCAATTACTTTTTCAACGCTCCATCCAGTTTTTGCCCAACGAAGTCTGCATAATATATAAACTTCTTTCAACATGCCTGGTCTTTTGTGCGTAAGATGGTTTTACTGATGCTCCAGGTTACGGGTGTAATAAATGTGGTATTCCTGGTTTTGGTTCCGGTGTATAAAAGATCTTCCAACGGATTATAATCTCCCCTGCCTTTTTCGGTTACACCCCCGGGGTTAAAACTCCTTCCTGCTGAAAAATGCTAAGATTTTCAATGGCCTGCCCTGTTGTCAAAATAAAGTAATTATCGGCTCCCATTGGCTGCACCACCAGTATATAGGCAATATGAGTCCGGCTTTCTGTTAACATATTTTCTACATTGGTTACCGGAAATTTATTTTCCACGTTACCACTTTCAACAGAAGGAAACAACAGGTTCATATTGCCTTTGCTGTCAATCGAAAAAACATAAATGTATCTCGTGCTGTAGTTGCTTTTCCGGCCACCTGCTGATTTTTCTTCCTCCAGAAAGATAGAAAGCGTGTCCCCTACTTTTACCAGGTCTGTCTTTACTACCTAACGGGAACTGTATCCCTGGAAACCTAATTTAAATGGAAACTTGTTGCTGTCTTTCGGTAGCATCATCCGGGCAATAAAAGATCCGCCTACAGGCGAAAACGGCGATAAAAAGATCGCTGTAAAAGAATTGAGGAAAAATGCATTTAATGCGGTGAAAAATGTAACAGGCGGAAGGCAAAAACCTTCCAGTCGTGTAGAAGTTTTAGACGACTGGAATATATGGTAATAAAAATACGTGGAGGCTTTTCTACTTGTAACAGGAATGAATATACCCACCTTAAATAAAAATGCTGCAGAATTAATCAGCAGCATTTCTATTGATACGAAATAGTTCCAGTTTTAGCTCTGGCTGTTTTCGTAAACATTATTTGCAGCGTCTGCAAACTTTTCTTTAATATTCTTTGGATTCAAATGATCGATTAACTGGCGGCCTTTATCTTTAATATTATCAGCCAGCCTGGTTTTATCTTCCGAACTTAATTTAGCAATTTTATATACTGCAAAGGCAGCCAATCCTGCAAGAAGCAGTGCCCCTGTTTTTTGTCCTTTTGTCATAATGGTAATTTTAAAGAAATAATTAATTAGGTTACACATACAACTAATAAAAAACCGTACCAATCTTATTTTAATGTGCATAAACAAGGGAAATGGGCCATCCTTAAAATAAAAAAAGAGAGCATTTTGCTCTCTTTTCAACTATTGGTATATATTATGATCTTATAACCTTGTAACGGTGTATTTATTGGTAAGAAAATTTACATTTATCTTATAGTTGCCGGCCGTTTGTGCAGGCACCGCATCAGGATCACTCCCGCCTCCATAATTGGCTCCCAAAGTGCCACCGGTGGCAGCATTACCGCCAAACTGTGGTTGCCAGTTGCCATAAGAAGAAATGAATTTATAGGCGCCGCTTCCTGCCAGCGCAACAGTGATTTCAAACTCAGCCGAATTTATCCTTGTGAATTTTTGTGCCGGTGGAGGCGCATTATTCCATCCGCCTGCGGTGGCATCACCCAAAATATATAATTCCTGTGGCAGAGCATTGCTGCCAAAACTTGAAATAGTAAAAGTTCCGGTTTGGAAATCCATGATCATTTTATACCATCCGCCACTGCCAGGTGCTACAAAATTGTCGCCGCCCGTACCTGGAGGATAAAAACCAAAACTGCCACTGGTAGAAATGCCCGGTACCTGGTTGCTTGGCACAGCGTATTTTTTATCGTAAGGATCAGTTCCCCCATTCTGGCTCAGCACCAGGAATTGATTGTTGGCCGAGAAATCAAAGATACCACCCCATGTTTCATTATTCATCCTGCTGAATTCCGACTCAACCGGGGGTGCACCAGTCCAGCTCCAGGGTAATGCAGCGCCATTTGCCCAAAGCCTGCTTCCGGCCGGCAATCCCACTCTCGGAGGAACTTTATAAGGTGTCATTGAAATAGCAAGCGTATTGGAAATGATCCGCTCATTATTATTTGCATAAGAAGATATGAGCCTTGCTTCCATGCTCACGGGTACATTAAATGCAAATCCCCTGTCTAATAAATAACTATTGAGTTGTTTGGCAGTAAATGTGTCTGTTAGTGCACCCATTACCACACGCCTGAAAGGGTTGGAAAAATTCTTGGTTACAGAATCAATCTCAATAGTGTATTTAATGTTGGAAGAATCGGTTGAATGGCCGGAATATGTCCAGTTCAGTCTTAATACAGTATTGCTGGAATCGGCGGGCACCGGGGCAACAGATATTGCGGATGCTGTTAGTACCGATGCGGTACCTTCTCCATAGGAAGGCAGATCATCTACTTTATCGCAGGAAGCAAGGGCAAGCAAAGCAACCAGGCAGATGTTGAATATTTTTTTCATAATAAAATTTTTAGCTTAATCAGTTTTTACTCTACAGAAAATTTACCGGTCTTAAAATCTACCGTTATTTTATACACTTTCGTAGTGGCCGGCGCCTTAATATCATTTCCGTTTGGTTTAAAATCAGCACCATTTACATTATTTAAATTACCATCGCCAGTAAAGCCATATTTGGCGCTCCAGCTACCATAATCCGGTAAGAATAAATAGGAGTTATTGGCAGATAATTCAATTGATAATTCAAATTTTGAGGAGGATACTTTTGTGAACTTCTGACCCGGCGCATCCGCTTCATTACAACCACACTGCCAGCTGGCGGGTGTAGCATTCCCTGTAATATAAAGATCAGCAGGTACGGGGTACACTACATCCAGGTAAGGTGTAATGGTTATTTTTACTACGTTGGAATACAGCGGAACCGCTGAATTGGCCAGGCTCGACTTTAACCTGATCTCAAAATTATGCGGAACATCTTCCAGCCAGCCTGCGCTTAAAAGCAGCGTGTTAAGTTCGCCTACTGTTGGAAAGTAGGACTGATCGTTGGCTATTGCTTTCTGAACACGGAAGGCATTGCTAAAATTTGAACCGGCGGTATCAATTTCCAGGGTATAGGTAACATCCTGTGAACTTAACCCTGTATTAAACTTGTAGTCGGGATTTGTCCAACGGAAGTTAACTGTAGGATCATTTTTTTGCGCAATATTGAACACAAGCGGGCCGTTGGCCGATGCTGTGAGAGACGGTGGAGTGCCGCCTTCAAATACAACCTGGTTTTCATCCTTTTTGCAGGAATACAACAGCGTTGTACCAACTGCAAGTAAGGCCAATAATTTTACTATTTTTTTCATGATAATTATTTTATGAATTTAGTTAATAGCCCGGGTTTTGTACCAGGTTTCTGTTGGCGTTCATATCGGCTGATGGTATAGGATAAAGCGCTTTTGTTCCACCTACCGATGTTCCTGATGACACACCTCCTTTCCATGGCCACAAATAATCTCCGCTGGTGAATTTGTTGTAACGGATAAGATCAGTGCGGCGATGTCCTTCCCAATGCAATTCTCTTGACCGCTCATCCAGTATAAAGTCCAGCGTAAGATCTGCACTAACAATATTTCCATTGGTATTACCATAAGCCCTTGTGCGCAGGTTATTAATGTAACCAATGGCAAGATTCAGATCGCCCGTACCACCCCTTTTTACAGCTTCTGCATATATAAGATACATTTCAGCCAAACGGAATAACGGCAAATCCACATCAGAATGTATGGTGTTGCTTGCTGCTCCACCTGTGCTAGTCAGGTTAATAAATTTTCTAACAGCGTATCCATCCCTGAAACTTGCAACGGTATCAATTTCAAGTTGCTGGCCACCCGTGAAAAATTGTGCACGCTTATCAGTGGCACCTGATGGATCTGAGAATTTATTTACCAGCGCCTTTGTTGTCCTGTGACCTGCCCAGCCTTCGTTCATTCCTGCACTTGAAGAAGCAATATCGCCTCCGGTTGCCCCCTTAATTAAAAAGGTAGTACCACCAAAGCCCTGGGTTTTGGAGCCATCGTAATTAATCGAAAAAATGGCTTCCGTATTATTCAGGTTATTATCTGCCCTGAAAAGGTTCCTGTAATTTGGAAGCAATGTATAACCCGCGTCAATTACTTTTTTAGCATAATTCGCTGCGTCTGTCCAGCGCGCCGTACCTGTATAGGTTTCGGCATTTAAATACAAACGTGCCAGCAATGCCCAGGCAGCTGCTTTATCAACACGGCCAAATTCGTTTGTCCTTGCCGCCATCAATTCTGCATCAATAGCCAGCAACTCGCTTTCGATATAAAGGAAGAGTTCCGCCCTGGTCGTTTGTTGAGGATTTGGCCCGCCTATCAGGTTTTCTTCTGTTACAAAAGGCGGATTACCAAAAAGGTCCATCAAAACCCAGTAATCAAATGCACGCAAAAAACGTACTTCAGGCCTGTATTGACGGATGGCTTCAGCTTCTGCCCCCGAGATTCCTTTAGAACTTAATCGCTCATCTGTTGCCTGGCGTAAAAATTCATTTACGATAGTAACCTGGTAAATAGATTTATAATATACCCCGTGCAGGAACAGGTTGGCAGGCGAAGTACTCAGGTTGTGAAAATCAGGAACACCAGGATCTCCCCAGGCGGTAATGCCTTCATCTGTACTTAACACCTGCGCATTAAAGAAACCCCGGAAAAAATCTGTATTCTGTCCTTCATCAGATCCCGGGTAGAATACATCCGAAGAACCTGCCGGACCACTATTACCCGTTAAAGCCAGCGTGCCGTAAATTTTAGCAAGCGACTGTTTATATCCCAAAGGAGTACTATACACTACATCCGATGTTACATCGTTGGTAGGCGTTAGGTTAAGATCATCTGTGCAGGAAGTAATGCCAGCTCCCAGCAATATTACAATTCCGGCTATTTTGAAAAAATTATGTTTCATATTTTTCATTTTACTTAAGTTAATACGAATTTTTAGAAGTCAAGGTTTACACCAAGAGTAAAAGTTCTTGGTCTGGGATAAAAATTGTTATCAATACCGCCGCCTACCTCGGGATCTGCCCCTTTGTATTTTGTAACAACAAAAACGTTCTGAACGCTTGCGTTCACACGCATATCTGCCTTACTATTGAATACTTTTCCGGCATTATAACCCAGGTTAATATTGTCCATACGGAAAAAAGAAGCATTCTGTACAAAATAATCCGAGTTAAAAAATTTATCCCCGTCACCGGAAAAACCAGATTTTAGTACTTCCGTAGAACCATTGGCCAAATAACCCAGCGGATCTAGGATATTACGTATAGTACCTGTAGCAGAAGCAACATTGTTATACATATAATTTCCAAAACTTGCCCGGGCTATAAATCCTGCATTCCACCTTTTGTATCCCACGTTTCCTGTAAAGCCCATGAAAACATCGGGGTTTGCACTTTTATAGCGGTACAAATCTTTTTCAGTGATAGAACCATCCCTGTTAAGATCCTCAAATAAATTATCAATTGGCTTACCACTGTCATCGTATACCTGTTTGTACACATAAAATGAACCCCTGCTATATCCAACAGAGTTGATCAATATGCTACCACCGGTACCACCTGACCTCGCGCCAAAACGCATGCCTTCATAATCCGGATCTTCAGAGAAGGTTAGTTTGGTGATCCTGTTTCTGTTGTAGGTAACATTAAAACCAAATTCAACATTCAGGTCTTTTTTACGCACTACCTGGCTGTTGATACTAAACTCCACCCCTTTATTCTCCATGTTACCCACGTTGGCCAATGCTACCGGGGCAAAATTTGCACCCGCTGCCTGGCCTACATCGTTTAACAGGTCTTTTGTTTTTTTCTGGTAGAAATCCACACTACCCGTAATCCGGTTACTAAAGAGCCCAAAATCCAGCGCTACGTTGGTTGTAGCAGTTTGCTCCCATGTTAATGCAGGATTATATGCTTCCGGGCGATACATATTGTAGAAAATATCTCCCAGCTGGTACATAGCTGTGTTATTACTCATGGTATATCTTGCCAGGTAAGAATAGTTGCTGATACCATCCTGCTGGCCGGTGATACCATAACCTGCACGAATTTTAAGATCAGAGATCACTTTGCTGTTTTTCAGGAAATTTTCTTCACTGATCCTCCATGCGAGCGCTTCCGAATGATAGTTGATCCACCTGTTGTCAGGATTGAGCCGTGATGATCCGTCTCTCCTTCCGTTTACTTCGATTATATATTTATTATTGAAAGTATAATTGAACCTGCCATAGAAGGAGATGAGCCTGTTTTGAGGTTTATCATATGCAAACAAAGGATCTGAATCTTTTCTTTTGGAACCGTCCAGGAAATAGTCTGCAAAGCTATAATTCATGTAAGCATTGTCATAATAACCATAACCTGCTGTTACGTCAAACCTGCTTTTAAGTGCTTTTGCATCTTTGCTATAATTAATATATGCTTCCAGGAATTTATTCTCTATTCTTTGCTTGTATTGATTTCTTTCTCCGCCTCTTTTAAGGTTGCCTACATTATCAGCCCTCATGTAACTACTTCTTAAGCTATCGCTCACAATAATTTCACCTGTTCCTTTGGCAATATCATAACCTACGTTGGTGTGCAATCTTACATCAGGGAAGAAATGCAATTTATAATCCAGTTGAAGGTTACCTACGCTCCTGTTCACGTTACTTTGATTATCCCTTGCCGCCAGCTGGCTCATGGGGTTAGTAGGAGCAAGTGCTTTCAGGCCGGTTGTACTATTGGGGTCCAGGTATTCAAAAAAGCCACCATAGCGATAAAAGCCTGTACGCACCGGAACAGTAGGATTGAACCTTACTGCATCACCAATTACGCCCGGGGCAAACCTGCTTCTGCTGTTAGACCCTTTTACGCTCAGTTCTACTTTTAAATGATCATTAAAAAAGCTTGGACTCACATTAACTGCACCAGAGAATCTTTTCAGTTCGCCGGTTTTAATGATACCTTCCTGGTCTAAATAACCAAGTGATATACGGTACGGGAATTTCATAAAACCTTTGGTACTACCCGCTATACTCAAATTATTATCATTACCAATGGCCCGCTGATATATTTCATCCTGCCAGTCGGTACTTGCCACACCCAGTTGAGCTATCTGGTTGGGATTTCCTTTTGCCTTAACAAATTCGCGGAACTGATCAGCAGACAACACTTCCATTTGTTTAGAAACGGTACCTACCGATAAAAGGCTGTTGAAATTGATTTTTGTTTTACCTGCTTTACCCTTTTTGGTGGTAATAATAATAACACCATTAGATGCACGGGAACCATAAATAGCGGCCGCAGATGCATCTTTTAAAATACTGAAACTTTCAATATCATTCGGGTTAATGGTAGCCAGGAAATTTGCAGAACCTGCAATTCCACCACCACTTAATTGCACGCCATCAACAATGATTAAAGGATCATTGCTGGCAGACAAAGAAGTACCTCCACGGATACGGATAGTACTTCCCGATCCCGGTTCACCGCTGTTGGAGGTGATGTTTACACCCGCCACCTTACCAAGAATCAGTTGCTCCGGTGTTGTAACCGCACCTTTCTGAAAATCTTTGGAAGTAACGTTCACCGTAGATCCTACCAGGTCTTTTTTCCTTGCAGTACCATAACCTACTATTACCACCTCGTTTAAATTGGTAGCAGTAGACTGGAGATTTACCTCAAAATTTGTTTGTCCGTTAATAGCCAATTCCTGGAGCTGGTAGCCTACACCCGATATAACAAGGATCCTGGCACCTGCGGGAACTGTGAGGGAGAAGCTTCCATCGGCACCTGTTGAAGTACCTGCATTGGAGCCTTTAACCGCAACCGTTATACCTTGTATACCGGTTCCGTTTGCATCCGTTATCTTACCAGATATACCTGTTTGCGCCTTCGCAATACCCGATGATAAAAGGAGAATAAAGAATACACAGAAGTTTCTGAAGAATCGTGGAGTGATTTTTCTCATAAAGCAATCGTTAAGTTTGAAGAATGTGTATTTTGTACACAAATAAAAAGAAAATTGACGAATTATTTCGTTTTGTGAAAAACTTTTTTAAAAAAAAATTAAATAATTTAAACAAAAATGCTTAAAGGGCTAAAAAGCAATACCATTCCACTTTTTTGTGCTTTTTTCATACTTGGCATAATCGAACCGGTACAACCTCCCCGGCCTGTGGGGTACATCTGTTTCTACTTCATCCATATCTATCAAAAAGTCCATGGCAAAGAATTTTTTTCGAAAATTCCTGCGGTCCAGTTTGATGTTTAAAATGGCTTCGTACAAATTTTGCAATTCCCTTAAAGAGAACTTATTAGGTAATAAACTAAATCCCAGCGGGTGCTCTCTCACTCTTTTTTGCAGCTGTGAATAACTGGTATCAAATATTTCTTTATGATCAAAAGCCATTTCAGAAACACTGTCTATATCATGCCAGTGTAACTCGTTATCGAGTATTTTAAGTTTATGATGCTGGATGTTAATGAGCGAACAATACGCTACTGTTACTACCCTGCTGGCCGGATGCCTTTCTACCTCCCCAAACGTGTGCACCTGTTCCAGGAAAAGATCGTTCAATCCTGTTCGTTGTTTTAAAATGCGATAAGCTGCTTCATCCAGGCCCTCATTGGGTTCCACAAGGTCGCCCAGTAACGACCACTGCCCCTGGTATTGTTTAAGATCCGATCGGATGAGCAATACTTTAAGCTTGTTTTCATCAAAACCAAAAATCACGCAATCCACACTCAGGGCAACCCTGTTGGTGCTTTCAACTTCCGATTGTATGGTCTTAAAGGTTTTTATTCTGTTTTTGGCAGCAGTCATAGTTTCTTCCATAAAATTGTATAAGGGTTCAATTTATTCTAAAGATTTAATAACACGTATGCTTGTTTTATTTTGTGCCGAAACAAGATTAAGAATATAAGTACCTGCAGTAAGAGATTGCAGCTGGTCTATTTCAATTGAATTGACACCTTGTAAAAGATTTACATTTTTTTGCAGGATCTTTTTACCCACCAGGTCGGTTAATATCAGCGTAGCTGACTCTTTTGAAGGCGCTGCGATAGTCAGTTTCAATTTATTACCAAAGGGATTAGGTGTGGCAGTAATATTTATATTTTTTACAGGCCCGTTTAATTTTACAATAGTACTGTAATAATAAGTGCCATCCAGGTCAATGATTTTTAACCGGTAAAAATATACCGGAGCTTTAACATCATTGTCGGTATAGCTGTAGCTGCGGCTGGCAGTAGCAGCAAGGGATCCTATAGTTTCAAAATCACGGCCATTTTCACTTCTTTGTAATTCATAACGGGAAAGGTTCAATTCATTTTCCACCACCCATGTAAGCAGGTTGTTATTACCACTATTGCGCCCGTTAAAATTGGTAATGGTTACAGGCAACACAACAAATGAATTAAGGTATACCCTGTATTCACCCGGTTGAAGAGTAAATGATTGCGAACTACCCGTTGCAGCAAAAGTTGCAGGTGGGGTAAGGTAATTGTACCAGGTACCCGCTGCAGGAAAAGTAACTGATCCCGTTTGTGCTGTTACATCAAAATTTCCTATTACCACGAGTTTACCTGCAGCACTGTTTATGGTCATCCATTTAAAACCCCCGGAAAAATTCCGGAAAATAGTACCTGTTGTAAATGTTTCTGCAAACAAAGGGTTGGCCCTTAGTTTCAACAAATGGGCATATACATCATGTAGGTTTTTCCTGTCTGCATTTTGCAGGTAATCCCAACGGATAGGCTTAGGGTCAACCCTGCAATTATTATTGATGGTGCCATCAAAACAGTAATTAATTGAGTAATCATATCCTGTTTCTCCAAACTGCCATATCATTTTAGGGCCGGGCATCGTTAATAAAAAAGCAGCGCTCATTCCCGCACGGCTCAAGGCTACCGGGAGGCTGCGGGTATTGTGACCCGGGTTTGACTGGTTCCCGAAATTAATATTCCTGTATATCATCCTTTCCTCATCGTGGCTTTCCATGTAGGAAATAAGATAAGGATTGCTCCAGCCCCTGCTAATGTGCAAAGCCCCGTCAAAGTTCCATCCATCCGTGTATCCCATGTTTGCCTGGGAAAAACTATAATTCATATTGCCCCATATCATCATTCCGTAATTGGATAATTCTATCTCTTCATTGTTGGCAGCAAAATGTTCCAGTATGGTGTAAGAACCGGGCGATTTTAATTGCAGTGTATCATAATATTTTTTCCAGATGGCGATACGGGTAGCATCATAATTACCCCAGTTTCCTACTTCTGTATCTGTATCACAGTTAGCAGTGGTACAATAGTTTTGGGTAGAATATCCTTTTGAAAGATCAAAACGGAAACCGTCGATTTTATATTCTGTTAACCAGTGCTCCACTACCCTGCTGAAAAAATAATTGGTAACCGCCGCGCCATGATTCATATCATACCCAACATTGAAGGGGTGCCTTGCTGTGGGGAAAAACCAGGGATTGTTGGCTGCGGGCCTGTTATTAATGGCATCCCAATATAGCTGGGCCATGGGCGACAATCCAAAAGAATGGTTCAATGCGATATCCATTACTACTGCTATTCCTTTGCTATGCGCCATATCTATAAAACGCTTCAGGTCATTTTTTGGTCCGTAATATTTATCAGGTGCCAGGTAATAATCAGGGTTGTAACCCCAGCTGTTATTGCCTTCAAATTCATTAACGGGCATTAGTTCAATTGTATTGATCCCTAATTTTTTAAGATAATTAAGCGTATCGGTCATACCTGTCCAGTCGTGCCTGTCAAGAAAATCACGCAGCAACAGTTCATACACCATCAGGTTGCGTTTGTCGGGCCTGGTAAAGCTCGTAGTTTGCCAGGTATAGGCTGGCGATGCGGTTTGCAAAATACTCACTACCCCCGATGTCAGGCCTGCCGGGTAGGGTTTTAACGCCGGGTAGGTGGTGGCAGTAATGAATTGATCATTCCAGGGGTCTAATATCTTTTCTGCATAAGCTTCCCCAATTCTCAGGTTACCATCTACCAGGTATTGAAAAGAATATTCCGTACCCGGTGTTAGGCCCGTTATTCTTAGCCAGTAATAATTATTATCCGGTGTTTTTTTCATTTGATAGGCAAGTTGCTCCTGCCAGTTGTTGCCGGGCAAATCGCCGATAACAGTTACTCTCGTTTTGTTGGGGGCATATAATACCAGCGTTGCAGCTGTTTGATCTGCTTCGTAATTGATCCCGTTTTTAACACCGGCCGGTAAAGCCTGCACGGTATTGGGACCCGGCACAAAAAAGTTAAAGGTATTGGTTGCAGTCACGCCCGCTACAGCTTCCGAAGTAACCGTATGCGCCCCTGCCTGCAGGTTGGTTTGGGTAAAGGAAAGCGTGCTTACACCGTTGGCAGATGCAACCTGCCCGCCATCAAACAACAACCGCATGTTGGAAGCTGCACTGGCAACAGCCGTTAACGCAATAGAACTTCCTGCTGTATAAGAAGCAGGTTCAATAACAGGTGTGAACGTTGGCTGAAATAAAGGATTCGTAAATCTTGTTTCCAGGGTACCATTATTTACAGGCACATACATATCCGAGCCATCTATGTTTCGCTGCACCCTGCTGCCGTTACCATTGCGAAAAAGGATGGAAACTTTTAAAATAGTTTCTCCTGCAGGTACGGCATAATACGCCCGTATGCCGCCATTGATACTGAACTTCCATTTTTGTGGAAAACTGCCTGTTACAAAGGGAGCATTCAATGCAGGTACCGGGGTATTAAAATTGGCCGGCCTCACGTATCTCCAGTCAGAATTGCTGGTACTTAAGTTAGTAATAACCCCCGTATGAACGTATACATCACTCGTGGGTGTATAAAAGTCAAGGCTTTTATTTCCTTTACTGCCATCCATCGTTATCTCCACCAGGGGAGAACTATCTGTGGGAAATGCAGGAGACCATGATAACAATTGGGCAAACCCGGGTATAGACAATACTATAACCCCAAGAGAGAGTAAAATCTTCTTCATATACAAGCAATTTAAAGTGTAAAAATTACACAATAATTTCAAATTGCCAAATAATGGGGACAAAAATAAATAAGAAATATAAAATAAGGAATAAGAAAGTAAAATCTCAGCGACGACTATTAAAACAATTGCTACGCTGGTGCTGATAGCTCAGGGCTTATAGCTAATAGCTTACAACTTTAAAGATAAATAACACCTGCATCCTGCAAACAAATATCTTATACAGATAATATCAGCTTTACCACAGCTGTAGTATATTTATCGAACCTAACTATTGCTACTCATGACAAAAATCATCGTTTGTTTTATTGTCCTGTTATCGTCTTTTTCTGCCGTTGGGCAAAACAGCAATCTTGACTCATTGCTTACAGAGTTAAAAAAAGCGGGCGAAGACACCAATAAAGTTAACCTGCTTACAGCCATTTCACGGCAGGTACGTTTTACGGATCCGCAAAAAGCCATCGGTTATGGTAAAGATGGTTTTACACTTTCAAAAAAACTGGGTTTTGATAAAGGCACTGCTGCCTGTTACCTCAACATTTCTACCGCCTACAGCTATTTAGGCAAACTGGACACAACCCTGTTGTATATTGACACGGCCATGCGGTATGCCTACAAGGCAAAAGACTATAAGAGACTAGGCCTGGCTTACCTCAACAGGGCCGATACCTACCGGCAATTACAGGATATGAAAGAGGCTTTACTTGATTGCGATACAGCCATTTCTTTTGCAGATAAAGCGAATGATGATGATGTAAGAGCCAGGGTGAATCAAACTTTTGGTTCCATTTATTACCGCCAGCACCAATACCCACAAAGCATAGAATATTCCAATAAAGCAATTGTATTGTACCGCAAGATCGGCAACATGCGTATGGCCGCTTCTGTTCTCAACAACTTAGGACTTATTTACAAAGAGTTGAAAGAATATGACAAAGCCACGGAATTCAGCCTGGACGCCATACGTATAACAGATAGCTTAAAAGACATTACCAATCTAAGTGTGTTTACGGGAAATATTGCTGATATATACTTTCTAAAAAAAGATTTTAAAAAAGCTATTTTTTATGTTGACCAGGCCATTGATTATGCAGCATTGCAAAAAAATGAATGGCAGCAGGCAAGCGCCTGGTCAATGAAAGGGCATATTTACACGGATCAGAAAATGTATGCAGCAGCGTTGCCCTGGCTGACATTAGCACAACCCGTTTTTCAAAAACTGGAAGCCCTGGATGAAATACAAAACAATGCAGATATGCTGGCAGAATCTTACGCCGGTACGGGCAATTATGCAAAGGGATATGAATACATGCGGCTAAGCAAAACCTACAACGACTCTGCCGCCAGGCAAAAATACAACGAAGAGATTGCGGGTATGCAAACAAAATTCAAAGTGGATGAAAAAGACAAAGAGATACAACTACTTGCAAAAGATAAAGAAATACAAAAACAACGATTAAAAGAAAAAAATATTTACATCATTGCCTCCGTGGCTTTTGCTATACTGGCCTTGCTGGGCATCTGGCTGGCCATTAACCGCAACCGGCTTCGCCAGCGCATGAAGGAACTGGAATTGCGCAACCAGATTGCGGCAGACCTGCACGATGAAGTAGGCAGTTCCCTAAGCAGTATTCATATGTTGAGCCAGATGGCAACGGGTAAAGCCGACGTAAACGAAGGCCAGCGCAGTATCATGAATAAGGTAAGCAGCAATGCAAAAGAAACCATGGATAAAATGAGTGATATAGTGTGGATGATAAAACCCGGTGATACACAGGCTACAGACCTGGCAGAGCGAATGGAACGCTTTGCCAAAGATATTTGCAGCAGCAGGAACATCGAGCTGTTGCTGGGTTTAAATGCACTCGAAAATGTAAAACTCAATATGGATCAGCGTAAAAGTATTTACCTCATTTTTAAAGAAGCGATCAACAATGCAGTAAAATATGCCGATACCAACAAAATAGAAGTAAGCACTTCTATGGTAAATAAACAGCTGCTTATGTCTGTACAGGATCACGGAAAAGGATTTGAAGAAGAAGGCCTGGCAAAAGGCAATGGGCTGGATAATATGAAACACCGGGCCAAAGAAGCAGGTGGCAATTTATTAATAGCTTCCGTACCCGGCAACGGAACAAACGTATCATTATCAATACCCGTTTAATTCACCCGTAATAGGGATTTGTACAACCATTAAAATGATTCATTTTTGTAAAAACGATCCAATTGATAAACGTTATAATTTTTGAAGACAATACCCATCTTCGGGAAACCCTCCAGCTGTTGTTAGATGAAACAGGTGACTATTGTTGTACAGCTGCCTACCCTAATTGTACCAATCTTATAAAAAAAATCAATAGCGCAGACTGCGATGTTGTGTTGATGGATATTGAAATGCCCGGCATCAATGGCATTGAAGCAACCAAGATCATGAAGGAAAATTTTCCGGAGATCCCAATCCTTATTCAAACGGCTTTTTCTGATGACAATTATATTTTTGACGCCATCTGTGCTGGTGCTTCAGGATATATTTTAAAAACTACTACGCCCGCAGGTTACCTGGAAGCCATTGCCGAAGTACAATCCGGAGGGTCACCTATTACGCCGGGTATTGCTAAAAGGGTGTTAGCCCTTTTTCGTGATAACCTACAGCCCAATTCCAAAGGGGATGAATACCACTTAACGAAACAGGAAAAAAAAATCCTTCAGTTGCTGGTCGATGGAAACAGTTATAAACTCATTGCGGCAGAATTATTTTTATCGCTGGATACGGTTAAAACGCATATTAAAAACATCTACGCCAAGTTGCACGTTCACTCGGGTACCGAAGCTGTATCAAAGGCCTTAAGAGATAAGCTATTGAGTATATTTATTTGATGTTTATTAATTAAACAATTCTTTTCTCATTTTAAAATTGTTCAACTCCACTCCCTGCCTTATTACAGTTTGTTCTGCCAGCATATCGAATCCAATTTTTTCAAAAAAATACCTGGCGTTTGTACTTACATCGGCAGTGAGCTGCGCTGCGCCTTTACTTATGGCTGCTTCTTCCATCCGCCTGTACAGTGCCGCCGCAATTCCTTTTCCCTGGTGATCTATATGCACGTATAAAAAATCGAGGTATCCATTTTTTGCCAATGAGCAAAAGCCTGTTATTTTATCCTGTTCTTCTGCCACCAATAGAAATTGCCCGGCAAAAATATGTTGCCAGCGCTCATCATTTTTTAATGCGGAAGATATCCATACATTGATTTGTTCTTCGCTGTAATCATCCCTGCAGATGGTAGCAACAGTATTGGCAAAAAGCTGTTGCAAAGCTGTAAGGTCGTTTTGTGTACCGGTTCTTATCCTCATGTTTAAAAGTTTGCGGCTTATCTTTTAAAAAAAATGTAATCTGTTGAAAGCGGTGTAATGCCTGCCTGTTTAAATTCAGTGGCTATTTGTGCCCTGTGGTAGGTAGCGTGATTAATAACGTGGTACAAAATATCGTTCACGCTGTTGCTAAACTGCTGCCCCCGGCTGTTGGTGTAAGTGATAACGTGGCCGGGCCCCGCATTATTAATAATAAACAGGGAGTGCTCATAATTGAATTTATCTATATGCACGCATTCTTCCGCGGGGTGAATATCCCACACTGAAGCGGTTTTTAATTTAGGCAATATCCTGTTGTTCCATATTTGGTGCGCATTTAATATATGGTTGTACAGGCTCACCGATTTTTCAGTAACAACATTACCATTTTTTGCAAAAAGGGTATCCAGTTGTTGATTGCACCACAAATTGTATTCAAACAACTCTGTAAAAAATATTTTTAATTCGTTTGCCATCTAATCAGCCCCGGTTTAAATTATTGATGCAAATTGCCCCTAAAAAATACCATTTCTTTTCACTAAATATGTTGCAGCACTCCCCAAATGGGGGGAGCGCAATCAATAAAAGTGCTATACTCAAACAATAGTAAAAGACGGCCTTGTTACCTGGCAAGGCATTTTAATACAGGTTCCTTATAACTCCTTCCAATAGGGATCACCTGCTCCCCTATTTCCACCTGTGATGCATTGTAGGCTGTTATTTTTTTTATGGCCACAATAAAAGAACGATGCACCCTTACAAAATCTTCGGTATCCAACTGTGCCTCCATTTCTGTTAACTGCATTTTTACAACATACTTGGTGGTGCCGGTAATAATGTGAATGTATTCGCGCTGGCTTTCAATAAACAGTATCTCATCTAAAAAAACCTTTACCCTTTTTTTTGAAATATTAACCGTAAGGCTTTTCCTTTCAGGCGAAACGGTAGCGGAAGCAGGTTCAGCCAAAGGTTCCTTTTTTTTAAGCTTGTTTACCGCCATTAAAAAACGATTGAAATTAACCGGCTTCAGTAAATAATCTGTTACATTGAGTTCGTACCCATCAACCGCATAATCCCTGTAGGCCGTGGTAATAATAACCTGCGGTGGATGGGCCAATATCTTAATGAAATCATATCCTTTTAATTTGGGCAGGTTAATATCCAGGAATACTACATCGGCCCCCTTTGATTTTAATCCGTCCATGGCATATATGGCATCGCTGTAAATGGCGTTCAGTTCCAAAAATGGCACCTGGCTAATATAGTCAGCCAATAGCTCTGCAGCCAGCGGCTCATCTTCAACAATAATACATTCAAGCTTTTCCATAACTGCCCAGGTTTATATAAAGACTAACTTTAAAATTATGGCCTTCTTCATTTATATCAATACTATAATCTTCATAGAGTAATTCCAGGCGTCGTTTAACATTCTGCAGTCCTAATTTTTCTTTGCCGGTAAGGGCCGCAGGCTGTTCATAATTATTTTGAATAACAAAATGAAGCCCGTTGTTCTTTTCAATGATCTCTATATGAATAAAAGAGTTTTGCCTGGCTTCGCCTGTGCCGTGTTTAAATGCATTTTCTACCAGCGGTAACAATAAAAAAGGAACAATAGTTGCCCGATCATTTTCAATTGATTTTAAAAATTCAATAGATAATTTATTGCTGTAGCGGATCTTTTCCAATGAGATGTAATCTTCCAAAAAATTTATTTCCTGTAATACGGGAATGGTATCGCTGTTGCTCCTGTACAGCATAAAATCGAGGAGCTCTGATAATTTCATCACAGTTTCCGGCGCCTGGTCAGATTTTTTGCGGGTAAGCACATAAATATTATTGAGGGTATTGAATAAAAAATGAGGGTGAAGCTGGCTGCGCAGTAATCTTAATTCAACACTTAATTTTTCCTGTACCAGTTCTTTTTCTCTTGTTGCAACAGCTACCTGTCTCCTGAATAATTTTAAAGAAAGCGCCATACCGCAGGAGAATCCCACGTAGATCAATGAGCGCCACATAACAGTAATATCCCACAATAAATCTGTTTCCCCCAGTTTGCCATCGTATGCCCAATATTTTAACACGTAAAAACTTAAAAGCCGGATAGCCAACAGCGAAAGCAACAATGCAGCGGCTACTTCTAAAAAACTTAATAACAACGGGGTCTTTTTTTGAACGATCCTTTCATAACCTATGTACATCATGTAATACGCAAATAATATTTCGGGTAAGCTGGTAAGGCCGGCTGACAGCAGGATCCCTTTCCACAAAACAAATTTATCCATAGCCGGAAAGGCTTTACTTACCCACAGGTATTCCATATTCATGCATAAGGCTACATAAAACGACCAGAATAATATGTGCTGAACCAATCTCTTCATAATGCAAAACTCGGTGAATTAAAACTGGAATTTTAAATATACAATCGACAACAATAAAAAAATTACTGATAACCCTGCATAGTATACATACAACCAGGTGCTACGGCTGTAACCCTTTACCAGCAAGACACACAACAGTTGTATGGCTACAGAAAAAGAAGACACTATAAAAACAGGCGGGTAGCTTTGTTGCATTATTTAATTTTTAAACAAATTTATTATTATGAAAAAGAAAAAATTATTATTGCTCGCCATTCCGGCGTTTGTTGTCTTGTCGTTGTTTGTTGTTATGAGCTCTTTTACAACAACAAAAGGTTCCTTCAAAGTTTCCTGCCAGTTTCAGCCCACAACCAGCAATTTTGCCGATGTGGAATTTGAAAACTGCAATAACCTTGTAACAAATACTTCTGTGGCCGCAGGTTCCAGCTGGACTCCCTCCCTTCTCGCCGGACGTTGTTCTTCTGTCATTATCACTGCCGGTCTTCCGGCTACTCATCCTGCAGGTACAATAAGCATTTACAAAAACGGGGCATTGATTGCCAGTCATGCTGTTGTACAAGACCAGCCTGCATCCTTTTATGATGTATTTGCTGCAACCTTCAGCGATAAGTTTTTGGTTACCTGGTAAAAGAAATTTTTCCTGCAGGTCTTCGCAGATTATATAAGGCGGATTTGCGCATATCAAATATGCGAAAGATCTGTGTACGCTCTATCTGCGGAGATCTGCGGGAAACCTTTTCCATTCGCCGCCGCAAAAATCGTAGAAATCTGCTGTGTTTGTTTGAGCAATCACCAATAAAATACTTTAATCTACCAACAACCATAAAAAACATACGAGTAACCAGGAAATGTAGAAAATGCATTTCGAAATTATATACAACCCGTTTAACAGCACAAGCAAAACGGGCATGGAGCCATGACACTCCTATTTTTGTTATTATATAAATCACTACTAAAATCTATTGTATGACGCCAACATTAAACCGGGGCACTATTTTTTTAATTTTTGTTCTCTCGGTTATTTTATTCGTAACACCCGGTTGTAAAAAAGACAAGGATGATAACCCGGGATCCGGCACCTATCCCCGAACTGTAAATATTCAATACAAGGTAAGTTCTTCCACGGGTTTTAGCCAGGTAATGCAAATGACGTACAGCAATGAAACAGGTGGACTTACCAACGGCACCAATGTGGCAATGCCTTTTTCAAAAAGCTTTAGTAAAACGGTGAACAGGTTCGATGTTATCGTATTAACTTTTGGACATACTGGTATGGGAAATTTGAAAGGCGAGATACTGGTTGATAATGTTGTGGTAAAAACCGCCAGCTTTACCGGGGATACACCATCCTCTACTATACCCGGGCAGGTAACTTACACATTCCCTTAAAGAAATTATTCAAATAGTTTGATGGTAAACAAACACGCATTTTTTACCGGGGTTTCATCTTTGCAGGGAGTAAGAAGGCATGCCTGCCTTCTTACTCTTTTTATTTTCACTTTAACCCACCAGCCAGGCCATGATACATTCTTTTCCTTTTATCACGCAGAAGCAATCCATCCTGCTACTTCGCTGCTCTGTAGCTCTTGTTTTTTTTCTACATGTCCTTGTCCGTATCATCAACGGAACGGTTGAACAGTTTGCTGCCGCTATGAATGAAAAAGGATTGATGTACGGCTCTGCCATTGTGTGGCCCCTTACTGCTTTTGAAATTGCCGGGAGCATTTTGCTCGCTTTAAACTATTGTACAAAAAAACTATGCATGGGTTTTATTGCCATTCTTATTATGGGCATAATACTAATTCATGCCCACCTGGGCTGGTTTGTAGGCGAGCATGGAACCGGTGGAGTGGAGTACAGTTTTATCCTGATAATGGCGCTGTTGGTGGTAGCAGCGCGGGATAACAGGTAAAATGCTGTTAGGTACCTTTACCGCGAATGCTGGAATTTTCTAGAAGTCGGTGTTAAAAAAAACGCATTTCTGCTTGTAATACATTCGACAGGCTCAGTATGACAAAGGGAAGTTTTTGCATACTAAACAAAATGATCAAACCTAATAGTGCTGCCAGGGCCGCCTTTACCGCAAGTGCGGGGAGCTTGTCGAAGTCGGTATTAGAAGAAGACATTTCTCCTTAATAGGTCTTTGCCAGGAAGATCCGTTGTTTATCATCTCATCCGCCTTATCAGTGCCTCTTAAATCAAAAAACTATCGCATCAATTCAAACACTGCCGAAGCCTTTGCTTCCAGAGAAAAATCTCCTGCAGCAGTGATTTCACCCGTATGTATATTTTTCATTTTTGTAAAACCTTTCATTCTTTCTTCCAAACGTTTTACGCTTACATTCTTCTTCTCCTTTGCGGTATTCATTACTACAAAAATGCTTTGTTTATCATCATACCTGAAATAAGGATATACTCCATCTTCGGGAATAAACTGCATCATTTTTCCCGTAGTTAATGCAGAAGATGTTTTCCTGAAATTTGCCAGCCCGGCAATATAGTTCCACACATCATTTTCCTTTACCGAACGCCCTGCCGCTGTAAACTTATTGCTTGAATCGTTTTTCCATCCACCCGGAAAATCCTGGCGCACATACCCATCATTTGGATTGGTAAGCCCCGTCATCAAAATTTCATTACCATAATACAACTGCGGAATACCCCTGCAGGTGAGTAACCAATCCATGGAAGATTTGTATTTGGTCACATCTTCACCAATCACGCTGTAAAAGCGGGACAGGTCATGGTTGTCTAAAAATATCACGTTGCGCATCGGGTCTTTGTAAACAAAATCCTGCGCAAGGTTGGTATACAATTTATTCACCCCATCGTTCCAGCCAAAGTCTTTTGTCATGGCATCGGTAATGCCCCACAGTGTTTGAAAATCTGTTACTGCCTGCAGGTTACTTTTAAAAGGAACATAATAATTGTTCTGGCAAAAATAACTTTGATTGATGACCCCGTGCACCCATGTTTCACCAAACATAGTGATCCTCGGAAAATCTGCTTCCAGTGCCGCATTGCAGCGATTCATAAATGGCAGATCGTTGTAGGCATAGGTATCAATACGCCAGCCGTCAATACCAAATTCCTGCACCGCCCACAAAGCATGCTGTATTAAAAAGTTGGCAACAAAAGGATTTTGCTGGTCCAGGTCGGGCATAGAACGCACAAACCACCCATCGCTCATTATTTTCTTTTCCCTGTTGCTGGCATAGGGATCAAACATTACCTGGTCTTTATAACTTGTTTGTGTAAAACTATCCCATTGGTGCAGCCAGTTTTTCATGGGCGGGTCAAGCACCGTAATATGATTGATGCCCACATGATTGTACACAGCATCCTGTATTATCTTCATCCCTTTTTTATGTGCCGCATTAATTAACGACAGGTAAGCCGCATCGCCACCCAGCCTTGGGTCTATGGTATAATGATCGGTAAAAGCATAACCATGTTCGGTTCTGTCTTTCATATCATTTTCAAGCACAGGGTTTAACCATACAGCCGTAACACCCATCGATTTTAAATAATCGAGTTTATTTTCCACGCCTTTCAAATCGCCGCCATGGCGCATGTACACGGTATCTCTTTTTAAACTCTGGTCGAGCATACCCGGCACTTTATCATTGCTTTCATCGCCATTGCTAAAGCGGTCGGGCATAATGAGGTACACGAGGTCTTTGGAAGTAACGCCCAGGGCATATTGTGTGCCATTGCCAGCGGGTCGTGCCTTCAGTTCGTAGTTTAAGCTAAACTTATCTTTCAGATCAATGAAGTTGAAATCGATCTTTATTTTACCCGGCTTTGCTGCAGTCGAAATTTCAAGGTCAAGAAAAACATATTTCCTGTTTTCAGGTTTGTTTACTTTAAGCAATTTTACACCGGGATAATTGATGCTTACCACCGATTTATCTGCCCAAACATTTTTATCATTTTCCGAATGGATCATCAGCTGCACTTTATTCCATTTCATACCTGTCCACCAATGGGAAGGATAAATTTTAGTTGTTTCGTTTTGTGCAAGAGCAAAAACAGTTGCACTAGCGGCCAGGCATAACAGTAATATTTTTTTCATGATATATTTTTATAAGATTCAACGCAGAGAAAAAGAGAGAATAAGTTACGCAGAGAAAAGCTATGCGAAACGCTGCTGCTTTTTTTCTCTGCGATAAAAAATGAGCGTATTGGAACTATTTTATGGTATCATCCGTATCAGTTACAATAAAATTTAAAAAGCCGGCAATGATCATGCTGATCCCACCAATTACCAATGCATAGATTGCCTGTTCATTAAAAAAGGTTTTTACAAAGAACCCGAGAATAGCTGCGGCAACAATTTGCGGTATCACTACAAAAAAATTGAATACGCCCATGTAAAAACCCATTTTATTTGCCGGCAATGCCCCTGCAAGTATGGCATAAGGCATGGTTAGGGTAGATGACCAGGCGAGGCCAACACCAATCATTGGCAGCAATAACATATTTTGATCTGTTATAAATAACATACTAACGAGGCCTATGCCGCCAATTATCAATGCAATAAAATGCGTAGCTCTCCTGCCGATCTTTTTCGCCAGCATGGGCAACAAAAATGCAGTAATGGCAGAAACTCCGTTATATACCATAAACATTACGCCAACCCAATCTCCCGCATCCTGGTAAGCTTTTGAAGTGGTATCGGTAGTGCCGAAACTATTCTGCGCAATGCCTGATGTTGTGTATATCCACATAGCAAAAAAAGCGATCCAGGTAAAAAACTGCACCACTGCCAGCTGCAACATTGTTTTAGGCATTTTGAAAATCCCGGTAGTAATTTCAACTATACCGTGCATCAACCCTTTTGTTCTAAGCTTTTCTTTTTCCCAGTTATCTATATTTTCTGGTGGAAATTCATCTGTAGTAAAAACTGTCCACAAAACAGAAGCCAGGAAAACTACAGCGCCTATATAAAATGAATATTTTACCGAGTCGCTTATGATACCCGCGGGAGCAGTGTTGCTTATCCCAAACCAATTGGTAAAAATATAAGGGAGCAAAGAAGCAATGACTGCACCCAGGCCAATAAAAAATGTTTGTGTGGCGAAGCCGGTAGTACGTTGAGAAGAGGGTAATTTATCTCCTACAAAGGCCCTAAAAGGTTCCATAGAAATATTGATAGATGCATCCAGTACCCAAAGCAAGGTGGCAGCCATCCACAACACACTACTCTGTGGCATTAAAAACAACGCTATGGAGGACAGCAGTGCTCCAATAAAAAAGAAAGGTCTTCTCCTGCCCCATCGGGGATGCCAGGTGCGGTCACTCAGGTAGCCAATAATTGGTTGCACCAGCAAACCTGTAACAGGTGCGGCTATCCATAAAAAACCGATCTTATCAATTTCGGCACCAAGAGTTTGAAAAATGCGGGATACATTGGCATTTTGGAGAGCAAAGCCAAATTGAATTCCAAAAAAACCAAAACTCATATTGATGATCTGCTTAAATGTTAAGCGTGGCCTTGTGGCAGACTCCAATGGAGTAATCAAATCATTTTGAGACATAGCAATCGTTTGATAGTGATAACGTGTAATTAATACACTTTGCTAAAAATACGGTAAAAGGGGGAAATGAAAAAATGCTGTTTGCCGGTCTCTATTTTGTAAGCATTTGACAGGTTGTCATAAAATTTACAGGGCATGTTACTTGCAACTGGTTTAACAATAAAATTAATAGTCAACCACCACCAAACTAATTTTTATGTTCGTAAAAGCAATTGAAGAAGTAGGAAAATTTACACGGCCAATACATACCATCTCCCGAAATTACAATGAAACAGTTGTAAGCCCGGGAGCCGCCACCCTTTTCTTTGTGAATGAAATGGGCTGTGCCATTACCTGTAAACATGTTATTGATCTTATCGGAAACCGGCAAAACATTAACGCACATTATGCCAATTTTATCAAAGAAAAAGCAACTATTGGTAACAATAAATATAATAAACGGGTAAAGGAACTTGAGGCAAAATATAATTATACAAACGATACATTGGTACAGCTCGATGAGCGCTTTATGGGCTGTACCACCGATCCCACGCTTAACTACAGGTGGATAAATCATCCAAAGTATGATCTTTCTATCATCATTTTTGAAAATTTTAAAAACCCTGCCTATCAATCCCATGCCGTGTTTTTAAAAGACAGCTCTGTATTAAAGCAGGGAAAATACCTGTGCAGGCTGGGCTTCCCTTTTCCGGAATTTACCAATTTTCAATACAACGCAACTACCGACAATATTGAATGGACTTTAACCGGCCAGACCGATACGCCCCGCTTTCCCATTGAAGGAATGTTGACCAGGCATTTGGCGGATGCCAACAAAATTTCAGGTATCGAACTAAGCACACCGGGATTAAGAGGGCAAAGCGGCGGACCATTGTTTAATGAAGATGGCTTAATAGCAGGCATGCAAAGCGGTACCAACCATCTTCACCTGGGTTTTGATATGAAAAACTTTGAGTACAATGCAGGTGGCCAAAAAATCAGGGTAACTAACCAGCCCTTTTTACATGTGGGGCATTGCATACATGTAGATGTTATAAAAGAATTTTTGGCTGACAACCACATTAAGTATTATGAGGCATAACTTGCCCCGGGTATTATTGTTGTTTATGCCCTAGCTTGCTTATACCCCGGGGGCTTTAAACCTAAAAGCAGTGATATTCAATTGAAAAAATTATCATTACTATACTTATACCTTGCCATGCTTTCCTGCAACCAGGAAAGTTCCAAGACAGCAGTAAATCAAAACAATCCCACAGATTCGACCGTATCAGGTACTAAAAACATTTTTGGAAAGTGGACCATGTGTTCTACCTATGCAGAAGGTATGGTTACACAATTTAATGTATGCCCTGCTGTCAGGTTTAATAACAATGGAACTGGCAATTTGGAATTAAACGGGGGAATTGCAGAAAGTTTTACCTGGACTTTAAAAACACCGGGCTTAAAAATCTTTTACAACAATCCAAATCCTAACCTTACTTTTCCGGATACATTTTATTATGCTGGTTTTAATAAAACAGAGGAAGGGATTAAGTTAACATTAACGCACAACGATCGTTCGTATTATTTGTCCAGGTAATGACCATAATCCAATTTATACATACGCACCTTAACATTGGTTTAAACAGCCATGCAGAACTCCCTTTTAAAATAACGGAGCAAACATTTGCAGCAGGGCAAATAATAACGGCCTGTGGCCAAAGAGAAAAAAATGCCTACTTCCTTAAAAGCGGGATTGTACAAATCTCCATGTTGTACAATGGAGATGAAAGGATCCTTGATTTTATTTTTGAAAACAACTTTTTCGGTGCATATACTTCTTTACTCACCAACCTGCCATCAGATACCCAATTGACCACTTTAGCAAAAACGGAAGTGGAAGTAATAGATTATAGGGATTTGCAAAATGCCTATCAACATTCCCTGCTAGCCAACCAACTGGGAAGGTATGTTACAGAGCGGTTATTTATTAATTACAGCAGCAGGCAAAAAGACCTTTTAACTAAAACGGCAGAACAACGTTACCTGGAACTGTTTGAAAAAAGACCAGACATTATATCTGTCATCCCCGTAAATAAAATTGCAAAGTACCTCGGTATCCACCCTGAAAGTTTAAGCCGCATCCGTAAATCCATCATTTTCTAACATAGGTTAATTCTAAACTGCTTTCTTATAACTCATCTTTGTGGTTATATGAATTTCTATAAATTATTGAAGCAACCTTTTTTTGGACGGGTTATGGTAAAGTGGCGAAACCCACTTACGGCTCAACAACAAAAAGACTGGCAAGCTTTACGCGTAAAAAGCAAATCAGGTGGCATTATTTATGGATTGTTTGCAAAGGCACTGACAAGTAACGCAAAAGCTACCATAGTGTTAGGGCATCCCATGGGTAAAGAAGCCAAAGCTTACTTTATTAAAAATGGCTATACCGACCTGTTAAGAAAAAATGGCTACAATACATTGATCTTCGACATTAATGGTTTTGGTGAAAGTCCGCATGGAAACTTCTCTTACTTTGAAGACATCGTTGCTGTGGGTATCGCCGCTTCCGGGCTTACCCCGCACTTACCTATCGGTTACCATGGCATTTCTCTTGGCGGGCAAATGGCTACCATTTCTTTTGCAGATAAAACGCATACCTATGACTTTGCCATTATTGAAAGCGCTGCCACCACCTTAGGCGATTTTTGGATAAAATTTCCGGCTGCATACAAAGCCCTGAAAGTGTTTAATTTTTTGCTGCCAAGGTTTAAAAAGAAAATCAATATGCAGGAAAGAATAAAGGAAGCAAAACGACTCCAGTCATTGCTGCTTATTTATTCCAATAGTGATAACTGGACACCGGTTGCCATGGGAAAGATCTTTAAAGCAAACAGCCCTGTACCAACCGAGTTGTGGACTGTTGACAATGCAGAACATGCTGCAATAATGAAATCGGAACATAAAGGGGAATACGAAGAAAAGATTATTAGTTACTTTAATAGCCAGGTTGGGTAATAGCAGGGATCAACCGAAAAGGCGGTAGTAAAAGGGAACCGAAACAATTGGATACAGGTTTTGAAATAACCGTTCATTATATAGGAAAGGATTTACTGCTACCTGCAGAATATATGAGTGTCGGATATAATTATCAAATAGTAGTAGTAACCTTAAATGGCCGGGCCATAATTTTGAGCCTGGTGAAGAAAGAAATTTCAGGGCATGGGTAAACTCCGATGAAGTGGAGGACAAGCAGCTGGTAGAACTGGTGGCAAAAGTTGAGGTGTGGGCTCCTACATTATAGTAAAACAAACCTTGGCAAAAAATGCCGAACACTTTAGCCAAAGTTCGGGAACTTCAATAACTATTGTATGATGACGAGAAGCATCCATCTGTCTATGGAATGTTCCTTTTGAGCCATTCGGGGAAAAGAGCAGCTACAAACAGCTGGAATAAACGGATATACAAATTTCTTGCACTGCGAGCCAGGTTTTAATTTTACTTACATAGAAACATTAAAACCAGCTGATGAGGTGCCCCGCCCCATTTATACTATCAACGATTAGCAGTATGCAATACAAAAACTTAAAAATCGAATACGTCTTACCAATCATCCTTCTGCTGGGTTTATCTGAACCCATCCTTGCTAAGACCTTAAAAACAAGCAACTGGAAACTCGAAAACAGGAGGCTGTTAATCGGGCATTTAACTTTGGATAGTCTGCTTCCTGCAAGGGACGCAGTATCAAAAAAATACGCTTATGCCGAATTGCTATACCAGGTTCATTTCAGCATTCCCAAATTCAGACTTGTGGGAAAAACCGTTCCCCCGCAACTAATAACGGCCGTTAACGCGGCTAATAACCGCGATGAAGCATTGGATCTACTGGGAGATAGTGGATGGGAATTAATATCAGTGATTACCCGCAATTTCGATGGTGGTTTTGAGTTGTTTTTCTTCTTTAAAAAAACGGTCGACTGAAAGTGACATGATAGCGCTCTATAAGCAGCCCTCCTTCCAGGTTCAAAGTCTGCTTCGCCCCACTTAGAGCAAAAAAAAAAATAAATAAAATTCAAAGATGTAGTTGAACACTATCGCCAGTTTATTACGCTGCTGGAACAGCCACCTATTTTGATTGGACATTCGCTAGGTGGCCTTATTGTTCAAAAACTTATGCAGAGTCAAAAAGGCACATTAGGTATCTTCATTGCATCGGCCTCGCCAAAAGGAGTATGGTCTTTTAAGTGGAGTTTTATAAAATCAAACTTTGGGGTAGTAAATCCTACTAAGGGCAACAGCCTGTTTTGTGGTACCCGCGAGTGATTCACTATGCAATTTGCAACACCCTTTTTTCCGCCGATGGTGTTCACTAATTGTCTCAGACCCATACCCCAACCAGCACACGCCAACGTGGGTGTTTTGAGGGTGACCGAGAATTCAACCTAATGCAACAAAATTAGTCGAATAGTTGTCATTTCTGTATGCAAAAATTCAAGCCTGTAATTACAGATCAATTATTTCTGCTTCCACCTAGCATTGAAGATTTTATTCCGCAAGGTCA
>JACMKX010000015.1 GCA_014379905.1 Ferruginibacter sp.
ATCATGAAAAAATTCGTGCGGGGTTTGTATCATTATGCCTGCACCATCGCCGGTATTATTTTCAGAGCCGCAGGCGCCGCGATGTTCCATATTTTCCAATACGGTTAGCGCATCACTTATATGTTGATGAGATTTACGGCCTTTAATGCCGGCCACGAAACCAATGCCGCAGCTATCATGCTCAAAAGCAGGATCGTAAAGACCTTTGTGTATTTTTCTTTCTTGCCCCATAAACGTTCATTTATTGAAAATGGCAGCAAGCAATCAGACTGAAAATAAGGAATTTTTCCGAATTCGGGAAATCGGTGGATTTGGGTTAGTATACGGTTCATCTTTCAGCTTCGCCTTCGACAAGCCTGTCTGCCGGCCGGCCGGCTCCTGCTGACAGCTTTTTCAGCCTGAGACACTGCGGGATTCAGGAAGTGATTAGCCTGTAGGAGTAGTATGTTACAGCCGGTCTCGAAACTACAACAGCTCCTGTAAGGAGCTGTTGTAGTTTCATATTACCTGGTGAATATTATTTTTTATAGTTCTCTTTTATTACATCCCAATATTCCTTGCCATAAGCAACCAGGATTTCCTGGCCGGGATCAATATTTTTTGTTGACCTGATAAATACCTTTTTATCTACATGTTCGTAAATAGCATTATTGAGCAGGCCTTTTATTTTGGTTAAGCCCCTGGCATCATTTGCATAACGGGCCAATGCAGCCTTATGCTTACTTGCATTAATTACATGATTGCGGTTGAGGTAATAAATGTAGCCATTCAGCCCTTCTTCATGGTCAACATCTTTCCAGCTGGTTACCTTGCCGGTGTATTCAATTATATAGGTTCCCTTGGGTATAAACGTTTTGCTGAATAAGCCTTTGCCGGAATTGGGCAATGTGGAATCTTTTACAAAAAGATTCTTTTTATCAAATTTCAAAATGAGTGAATGTTAAGTGAATGGCTAAAATAGGGCATTTAGAAGTAATCAAAAGAAAAATTAATTCATCCGATTACTAATGTGAAGAGACCTTATAAAAATTAATGAAATGGCTGGCCATGCTATATAAGGTGGCCGGCCTCTGATAATTATACTTTTTCCCCACAATTAAACATCCACTGCACACCAAACTGGTCTGTGCAACTTCCAAAGTAATCGCCCCAGAACATATCCTGCAGATCCATTTCTACTTTACCAGCGGCAGATAATTTATCAAAAAGTTCTTTGGTCTCTTTTCGTTTATCCGGCTGCAGGTTGATATAACTGTTATTGCCAAAATTTACTTTAAAACCCATCGATTCGGGAGCATCGGTGCCCATAAGACTATGTACTCCGAGAATTTTTAACTCCACATGCATCACAAGGTTTTTATCTTCTTCTGCCATAGGTGGCTGATCGGGTGAGGCAGGAATATCTCCAAAACGCATGATACCGTTTCCAAAGAATTCGCCACCAAACACTGATTTGTAAAAATTGAATCCCGCTTCTGTGTTGCTTGGAAAATTTAGATAAGTGCTAACGCTTGCCATTGTTTATATTTTTCGGTTTACAATAGATGTATCAAATTTACGTGCCAAAAAGATTTTCGGGGTAGCATAATCCGACAATAAAAAAGGCAAATGCGCCAACATCCTGGCAATTTTCACACTTTATTTTGTTGTATAAAAAATCATTATCTGTTATTTTGCGGAAAGTATAACATGAAAAAATAGTTACCTTTTTTTGCAGTTTTATTGTTGCAGACCAGTTGCATGACACCCGGGATCGCTCTCGACGGGCAAGGATTTACTGAAATGCCGGTAAAAGGCAGGAACGGTTTTTTTATTAATCAAAAACTTTCTTTCGGAGATTTTAAAACGACTGCTGTTAAACGTTCGTGGACGAAAGGAAATACCACCCGTTCAGGGTTGAGTATAGGTGCCCCGGGGATGCCCGACTACCAGAATATTATCAGCATGGAGTATACCAAAAGAAAACAGGCGGTAAACTTTGGACTGACTGACGGGATCAATAACAGCGAAGTAAGATGTGTAACAAAATTTAGCAGCGATGACCTTATTGTAGGGAATAATGAAAGCAGTTTACCCAATATAATTATTGCCCTGGCCCGCGGCCTGCGAAGTACCAATACTTTCTATGTACAGTTGTTTACCAACAATGAAATAAAACCCTGGCATTTATTACTCGACAATAATGCTGTACAGGCTGATGCAAAATCTTATACAGGGAAACTGGTAAAGGACGATGATAATTATTACACGATCGTACCTGTAAATAAAATGCTTGATAAGAGAGGAGAAGCCCGGAATATCCTGTTTGGCAGCATTGGACTTGACCTGAGGAACAAAGAAAATAAATCCGTAGCCACGGTTTCTTTTTTAGATAAAGGAAAAGTTTACCTGAATACAACAGATAAACAGGAAGCTTTTGTACTGGCTAATATCTGCGCTGCATTATTACTGCAGGAGCAAATAGATAAATAACCAGCCATATAATTTTTTGCAATGCTGTAACCCCGCAACTTAACTTCATGGTATCAATATTGCCTGTAATGAAAATAAAGTTTCTTTTATTACTTATGTTATTAGTAGCGGTTAATTGCTGGGGACAGGACACGACCGGTATTAAGCAATTCTATTTTTTGCAGGGAATATGGAAAGGAACAGGGTGGACTATTAACGAAAATAAAAAGGAGTATTTTTCGGAAACAGAAACGGGAAGCATAAAACTTAGCGGCACTGCTATACAACTGGAAGCTTACGGCAAAGCTATAGACGATTCTGCAAAAATTATAAATGATGCCTTGGGTATTATAAAATATAATTTCAAAAAGCAACGCTATGAATTAAATATTTACCAGGCAGACGGATCATTTGTGGTTGCTGATGTAAAATTACTTAGTCCTGGAGAACTGGAATGGAGCCTCAAAATTTCAGCGTCCTATAAAGTAAAGTACATCATCAGGGTAACAGGTAATAAATGGTACGAAGCAGGTTATAAATCCCTGGATGGAATAACCTGGCAACAACATTTTGAAATGAACCTTATGAAAGAATGATCAGCGCTGATGTGTTATAATAACAGGTAAAATTTTACATCAGCTTTTTCTTGTCCCTGACTGCCGACCTGTAGCGGCTCAACCGGCAAACCGCGACATAAACATATACCAGTTCCATTCCCAGTTTTGGCCAGCATCGGCCGATGAGGCCTGGCTCCAGACCGGATTTTCGGGGTCTCTTGCATCCCAGCGAAAAACAACCAGGATGTTTTTTTTATTAAAAATATCCTTTGTAAAAAAATGACCCACATTATTTTCAAATGAACCCAGTACCGGCGGGTCTAGTTTTCCTAAGTTGGAATCAGCCCAATAGATACTCCACAACTTTGTGTGGGGATCAAAAAGCCTTAAGGTCATTCCTTCAAATGGAACGCCGTCAAAGCTGGTGAGGAAATTATCGATGTTACCTGTTCCATTCAATATGCGATACATTTCCTGTGTGGATTCAAATTCTATCCATTCTGTACAATGGTCCAACCTCGTTTTTAGTTTTTTATTCCGCAGTTTCCACTTGCCTTCAAAGAAATCGAAATCATGTTTCGAAGATCCGGGTGAAGGGATAATAATTAATTCGCCTGCATTATCGAAGTTCACCGGCGGGATAATAAGTGAATCCTGTTCTTTCATTCTTTATATTTTACCAGGTTAGTAATTCCATTGGGCTGGCCGGCCTGCAATTGTTCAGTTTGTAAACATCTCCGGATAGCCCGATTTTTTTGTCTGCATTGGTGGTTGCCTGCACCCTGTAATAGTATTTTATAAAACTGCCTGCTGCCGCGTTACCGGGGAAGTAAAACCCTGGCCTGCTGCACTGCTGGTAAATATTACCGCGTTGTTTTGGTCATGCAAAGTAAAAGTGAAAGAAGCGATATTGGCTAACAATGGTCTTATGTTTTCATTCAATCCATCTGCATTGGGAATGAAGGCAGTGGGCATATACACCCTGCCGTTATCGCCGCTGCCAGCTGTGTCAGTAATCAAACCCTCACAATGAACAGGTGCCGGATCATCGTCAGATTTAGAACAAGCAAAGAATATCAAACAGGTGAAAGCGAATAATAACCTTTTTTTCATTTCTCAGGTTAATTTGATTGTAGCGTAAATCTAATGATTTATATAATATTGCGATCTTCCGGAAACTTTTCCGCACTAATGAGGGCTGATCCACTTAAAAAAGGGGCTGTAAAACAACAAGGGACACTTTTTTTGGAAACATTTCTGTGTACGCAAATGCCTGGTTTTAAAAGTTGTGGAACCCGGCTGTTAAAAATGCGCCTCATTGTTCCTACAGTTGGCTTCATTTTTGTTAAAAGCAATGATACCCCTATTATTTTATCATTATTTAAGCATCCAATATGAGATCGGCAAAAACCATTTTTTTAGCAGTATTACTGTTGGCTTTATTACAGGTAGAAGAGGCCGGGGCGCAGGTTCAAACAGCCCGTTTCACTTCTATGGTTCCGCATACCAATGCCTATTACGAATATGTTCCGGAAGGTTACCCGGAGCCCAATAAAAAATATCCGCTCCTTATTTTTTTACATGGTTTGGGTGAAACAGGTCCCGGTACTGCAGCCAGTTTGCCTGCAGTTTTAAGAAACGGTCCTCCAAAACTCATCAACGAAGGAAAATTCCCTAAAAGTTTTACTGTTAATAATGTCAATTACAAGTTTCTTGTTATCTCGCCACAGTTCAATGAATGGCCAACAGAAAATGATGTAGACAATATTATAGATTACCTTATTGCCCATTATCCTGTTGACATCAACCGGGTATATTTAACAGGTTTAAGTATGGGGGGCGGTACCGTATGGAATTATTCAGGAAATGATATCAGCCATGCAACCAGGGTGGCAGGCATTGTACCAGTTTGTGGCGCTGGTTATCCTTACCAGTCTCATGCCAGGACAATGGCTTCTGCAAATTTACCTGTATGGGCCACCCACAACAGCATTGATGGAACGGTTCCGCCCTATTACACAATTGACTATGTAAACCTTATTAATACGGCCCCTGTGCCACCCAATCCGCTGGCAAAAAAAACAATCTTTACCGTTCCTTCCAACAACCATGATGCGTGGTCGAGGACATACGATACTTCCTTCAGGGAAAATGGTTTAAATGTGTATGAATGGATGTTGCAGTACCGAAGGTTCTTAACGGTGCTACCTGTAACAGGGCTTAATTTAAATGCAGCGCTTATCAATAATAAAGTGGCATTGCAATGGCTTACAGCAGGAGAAGTAAATGTATTGGATTTTACTGTTCAAAGAAGTGCCGACGGTATAGCCTACAATGATATTGCAACTTTAAATAGTACTGGTGTAAATGGGGCAGGAGCTTCTTACGTATACCAGGATATAAACCCGCCCGCGGGAATAACATATTACAGGATAAAGGTTCAGGATACAAACGGGGATAAAACTTTTAGTGATGTAAAAACGGTAGATATAAGGAAAGGTAGCAGCATAAACATTTATCCAAACCCGGCAAGCAGGGAGTTGAAAATACTATCCACATCAACATTCAATAACAGTATCATTCAAATTAGCAATACAGCAGGGCAGGTGGTACTTACGAAAAGACTTAACGGTAATGCTCCCTACACGTTTGATATAGCAACATTACCTGCAGGTACTTACTATGCAATTATTGATGATAAAAAGGGCAAACAGCAATTCAGTTTTGTAAAAAGATAACGGAGGTTATTTGGGCAAAGGTCCTTCCCACAGTACCTGCTCTATCATCCATTTATTATCCTGCTTTGATAACAAGACATAATCAATGCCCCACCAGGCAATAACTTTTGCAGCGGCAATTGTGTGGCCAATATCTAATATTGTTATTGTTTTCGGCGAGCCAGGTTTTGCAAAATGTTTTTTTTCTAAAACGCCGGTGGCATAATCCATCGCCTGGCGGTAGGTCATGTTTCCATCAGGACCATATTTACCCGTTTTGTTATCTTTCCAATAGCCAAATTTATACAAGGAGGGTTTTAAACTTTGTATCAGTTTAGTGGTATCTCCTTCATAAAAACCTTCGATGTAATTAAGACATGCAAGGGTTATGTGTTCCTTATCCTTTTGGGCCGAAACAGTTTTTGTAAAAGAACAAATTGCCAGCAGCAGTATATATATCTTCATTTTTTTTATTGATGCGTAGTTAAATATACCCTACAACACAACAGGACATCAGCCACCCGTATAATAATATCCCTGTCCGAAAATGCGGGCAGGGATATTTCCTTTATTTGAGAAAGTGTACCTATAAAAACGCACCGGGTGTAAACCGGTGCGTTCTCTTTTTATTGATAAATTTTAATTGGAAGCTATACCGTTTTCAATAACCTTCACCTGCACCTGCAGGGCAGGATCTGTAGCCCCCGGCTGCCCAACAAATAATATTGTGTAAATTTTATTTTCTGCCATTGTAAGTGTGCGGGTGGCACCAAACTCCCCCGAAGATACTGCTGCGTTTACACTTCCTGCATCAACCTGCCTGAAACCGGATACCCCACCAAAGGTTGTTTCTTCAGTAGTGCCCGCGAGTGTTACAGTAGGGGTGGCTGCAGTATCTGTAACCCCATTAATATAACGTACCCAGGCTTTGCCTGCTACAGGCGCAACAGCACTGTAATCATCCTTCACTACTATATTACGGTATTGCCCTGTTGTTCCTACAACAAATGCAGAATAATAAGCACTGTCTGTGTAGGTATTTGTAGCAGTAGCGATGGTAGTCCCGTTATTAAAGTCAAAAGAACGCAACTCACGGCTACCCGGGTATATAGGAAGATAGCGGCCGCTGTAATTAGTATAACCCAAGGCGGGGGTGCCTAACTGGTTTCCGGAAAGTGTAAATCCAACCGCAGGTTTATCGGGTGCAAGGTTTACCAGCATTAACTGGGCTGTTGGTGGGTAAACAAAATCATTACCGTCATTTTTAGAACATGCTGATAATAACACCGCACAAAATGCAAGGCCTAAAATTGTAAGCCGGGAAAATCCGGCAATATTGAACATTTTTTTCATCTGGTAATTTTCTTTTTATGATTATAAAATATACACCAGCAAGGGGAAAAAATAATGCCATAACAAGTGTTTTGAAAGTTAAAAAAACCAGGGTAAATTCTTTTAACAGTTCAAACACTCATCTTATTTTTTTGTTCCATACAATTTTTTTGTATGTTGTTTTAGCCGATGGCGTAAGTGACTATTAAGGGAACATGATCGCTGTATTGTTTCCAGAATTCATATTCGCCTACTTCTACGCTTACAATTGTATCAGCTATGTCTTTTGAGGCAAAACAATAATCCAGGTGATAAGGTTTGTTTTGGTGCCGGTATAGATAAAACGTTGGATGAGATTCCTTTCCCTGTATTTGCTGATGGTGGAGATGGTAACAACTAAAAATTCCTTTCTCTTCGAGCGCCTTAACAACGTTAGAATGATTGCCAGCACGGTATTTTCTATCCCAGATAGTATTGCTGTTAAAGTCGCCTGCGAGGATGGTTTGTTTATTGCGTAGTTTTTTATCGTAATGATGTATGGCTTTCCAAACCTGCTCCACATATTGCCCGTCAGGATCTGCCGGATTATTTGCCCATACAGCATAGAGCGTAAAATCAAGCTGCCCGCCTTTAACTGCAACAGGAATGATCATTTTAAGATCAGGATTATGATTTCGTTTTAGTTTAAAGCTGTAATGGCTGTAAGAAAAAATTCCCAGGCCTTTATTAGGATTATTGCCAAACCAAAGTACGGCTGTTGGTTTTTTAGTATCACTGTCGAACTTTAATTTATCAGGATGTTCGCACTCCGGAACAATTAGTATATCAGGGTTATGTGCAAGAATGAGTGCTGCTTTTTTCCTGAACGCCATATTGCAATTCCATGTTATGATCTTCATGAAGAAAGCGTTGTTAGCAATGTATTTTATTGTGGGCAGTTGAGCTTTACAGCGTATTTGCTCCAGTTATCGTAAACATCTATGCGAATGGCTGTACTTCCATGTAAAGATATCCAGCTGAATTTTATATAAGCCAGGTCTTTTTTAGGAATTTTTAATTCGTAATAATAATATCCGCCCAATGATTTGCTGTCACAACTTTTTAGCAATGTTGCTTTAAAGGATTTGTTGCCAAATAAACTATCAATGGTATAATGTGTTTTAAATGCTGTTGAATTTGAACTAAGGATGCTGAAGGAAGCATATCCCATTCGTGGTCCTTTGAGCATAACATTCCATTTTACCGGTTCCGTTCCTGTTAGGAAAGTTTTCCCTTTTATACTGATATCTGCAGTACCCCGGCGATAGAAATTTATACTGGTATCATAGCTCATCTCTACTTTATCAGCATTCCATTTTACCGGGTATTTTTTTGGCTTGCCAACCGCCCAGTCACCTACATTTTCATAACCGGTGCTATCGTAGAGCAGTTTTTTTACGATGTCATACAATTCTGTTTTGGGAGTTTGTGCCGATGCCGCAATAAATAACCCTGTTGAGAGTATAAGAAGCAGTATTTTTTTCATGCTATTAAGATAAACAATGTTTGTGTATATAGCATTTCAGCTTAATGGAAAAACAGACAAGCCCGGATTTCCAGAAAAAAAAACGACATCCCCTGACTCTATGTGGGGCTTCGGTGAACCAGTCATTCAAAACCCAGGTTATACCCGGGTTTTTGTTCTGTCATTATAATTGAACGAATTTGAGTTTGTGTGGGGCTGAATAAAAATTTTAAAGTTAAATCAGTGATCAAAAGGCCAATCAATACCGGCCGCAAAATCAGTACAATTGTAAAACTCCATCACTCACTATTTTTTATATCAATGATGGCCCAATTAATAAAAAAAAGCAAATAATGAAACCCAGTATACATGGTGAAAAAACGCGAAACCAATCTCTTTTACAATTGTTGGAACCAAGGTATTTAGTTAAGTTTTTGTCTGGAAAAAATTTAAAGGCCCGGTTACTTTTTTAATTGATTGATAAGGGAATCTTCTTCCGCTGTTTTTATTTTAATAACCGTATCCAGCACACTATTGGGTACAGTAGTTGATAAAACATACTGCTGTACTTTCCATTCATTGTTTTGTTTTACCACCACACCGGAACCCCTGCATATTTTCATTTGTGTACTTAGCAGTTCATCGAACCAGGCAATGTCTGCCTGTTTGCCAAAATAAATGTTGCGTTTTAGCACAGAAAAATTCCAGGTGGTCTTTTTATCAAAAAAAGGTTTTGCCCAGGCCATAAAGGCATCCTTATCCCAGTTCTCAGTGGCATCCGTGCCATTAAATGTGGCACCGGCTGCATAATATTTAAAATAACGGTCGTATTGAGCGTTGGCTGCGGCAGCATTAAAAGAATCAAGCATAGCGGCAATTTGTTTTTTGTCCGCTGCAACATCAGCGGGTTGCGATGGAAAAACACTTTCTTTCCCGTCTTTACAGGAAAATAATAATAAAAAAGCAAGGGATAGCAGGGAAAGACCATGCAGCATCTTCATGATAGTGGAATTAAGATTTGATAATGTTTTTGGGGCAATAAAACGTGCACTACGAATATAGAGAAATATCGGTACAATGATAACGCTGGAAACTTTCGCGGCTTTTATTGAGTTATGACCTGTGCGGCTGCTGCATTAAAAGAAGAACTGGTTTTGGGGTAAGCTGTAACAAACATTATCATCTAGGTTGCCCTGTTTGGGCAGTATTGCAGGCACCACGCCAGCAGCACCACCTGCTTACTCAAATGATCCGGTGTCTCCTTTTTACCAAATGGGAAACAGGTATAAGATATTTCTCAGGGCCTCACCGCCGATCAAAAAGCAAAGGCATTGTTTTGGAAAGATGTACCGGGAGCAACTTCACCGGGCCATTGGCTTAGCATATTACAACAGGTGATGAGGCAAAAAGGTACATCACTGGATAAGGCAGCCTTTGCATATGCACTTACCGGAACAAGCATCAACGATGCATTGATTAGCTGCTTTAAATCAAAATATCAATATGACCTGGTTGGCCCCATCACCTATATCCGGAATGTGATGGGGTATAGTACCTGGGAACCATACATCCCTGCGCCTTCGCACCCGGAATATATATCTGCACCCTCCAGTCTTTCAGGTGCTGCTGCTTCGGTTTTACAAAAACTTTTTGACAACATTCATTCATTCACGGATCATACCTACGATTACATGGGGTTTACGCCAAGAACCTATGCTTCGTTTGATGCAATTGCTGTAGAGGCAGGCCATTCGAGATTGTTTGCCGGTATTCATTACCAGCAAAGTATCATCGCCGGTCTTGCACAGGGAAAAAAAGTAACAGAAAATATATTCAAGAATAAGTAGAGGGCGGATTAGATATACCAGGGGTTCCGTGCTATTTACGGAACCCATTTTTCTAAAGGATATTGTCATCATCACTACTCATCATTTAATCCTTTTCCATTCAATATCTGCTTTATGCATAGCTCTATTCTTGCTTCCCGTGTTTTAGATTGTTTGGGTGCCGAAAAATGCAATAGGTATCCTCTTTGGCGTCCAGGTGTTAAGGCATAAAAGGCCGTTTTTAAGTGAGGCAGTTTATTTAGTTTAATTTGAAATTCTTCGGGAATAACATATTCAGATGTTTTTTTTAAAGCTACTTTTACACCTGCTTTTTCTACTTCAATAGCCTCATAAATATACTTTTGTATGATGGCGGACAGTTTAAGTATTGCTTTTGTATTAACAAACCTCGCCTGCCGCCCGGCCTGCACATTCTTTGTTTGTTGTATGAGAATACCCTCCGGATCATTTAATAAAGCGCCTTTAAAAAACAGTAACGCACAATACTCTTTGAATGTATGTATTAAAACGATGTTAGCCTTTCCGAAAGTGTAACATGGCACCCCCCATTTTAATTCTTCCTTTAATCCACAGCCAAGAATTAACTTCCTTAAAAGCTTCCCTTCTTTCTGCCAGGTGGATTTATCAAAATAAAAATCAACTTGAGGGTTCATGTATTTATAAATTAAGAGAATATTAATTAGACTTTTAAGGACCCACGAAACCCCCTTGCCGCGTAATAAGAATCTGCACCATTGTGATAAAGAAAGACAGTATTATAGCGGCGATCCATAAAAAATGCTCCACCCAGTTTCCGGACAGCTGGAGTTGTTACGATCCAGCTCGAAGTCTTTGTATCAAAATCTCCCAGTTGCTGCAACTGGCGGTATTGATCTTCTGTTAGTAATTCAATGCCCATATCTGCCGACATCTCAACCGCACTGTTAGCTGGTTTGTGTTCTTTTCTTTTTTCCAACGCTTCATGATCGTAACAAATACTTCGCCTGCCTTTAGGACTTTCTGCAGCGCAATCATAAAAAATATATTCACCACTTTTTTTATCATGGGCCACTACATCTGGTTCACCACCGGTAATTTCCATTTCGTTAAGCGACCATAGTTTTGCAGGGTTAGCTTCCAGTTTTGCCTCTACTGCAGCCCATTCAATATTGCTATGCCGATCTTTGTTTTTTTTAAAACGTGATTGTAGCAGCTTGAGAAGTTCGTGATGCTCTGTTGCTGATAACTTTTTTTTGGGGCTACTAATCTTACTCATGTCTTAATTTTAATGTTATTGAAAAGAAGGCTTCGGATGAATTTATTTATTAAAATTAACCGGATTAATTTTTCTGTCTGCTGGTCTGAAATACCACGACAGGCACGTCAATACTAATAGTAATGCGGGCCCAAATAATGCAATAGCTTTATCTCCAATGGCCAAATGCGAAAAAACAGCGGCAGACATAGCAAAAAAGAAACCGGCATAAGCCCACTCTTTTAATATAGGTAATTTGGGAATAAGTATGGCCAGCACTCCCAATAACTTCCAGGCACCCAGTAGGGTAAGTAAATATAAAGGGTAACCCAAAGCTGTCATCATATCAACCTCGGCTTTCATTTTTAATAGCTGAACTATGCCGGTTGATAACATTCCCAGTGCGAGCCATACAGTAGCTATCCAATAAATAATGTTGTATCTCTTTTTCATGATCCGTTATTTAATTTACTTACCATGTCCTGTAATTTGTTATGGGCCATATTAATTCCCTGGGCAAAAGGTAATTGCAACACCTGGTCCCTGTGTGCAATTGTTTTGTATACAATCCGGATCCTGAGCCTGCTCTTTTCTTCTGTAATTTTTTCAAATTCAAGGTATTCGAGCTGAACAGGGAAGGGGGTATTCTCCATTTCAAATGTGCGGGTAATTTTTTGATTGGGAACAAAATCATGGATGGCACCGTTGGCTCTGAATACCAATATCCCCTGTGCATTGGTTGTTTCAAATTGATAGCCGCCATGTTGCTCATTGCTAAGTTTCAATACTTTTGTGCCCATCCATTGTTCAACAATAGCCGACTCCGAATAGGCTTTAAATAATAATTCCAAAGGCAGGTCAAACTCCCTGCTGATGTCAAGATATTGTTTACCCTCTTCGGCAGTAATCTTTGTTTTTCTTTCCATAAATGCTATTTTTTCTGTTTGTATTGCTTCATTATGTTTTCCAGTTTATTAAACCTGTCATCCCACATGTTGCGGAAATGTTCAATAAAGTCGGATACATCTTTCATTTTCCTTGCATTAATATAATAGGAAACTTCCCTGCCGTTTTGCTCCTGTTGCAGCAATTCGCACTCAGTCAGTATTTGCAGGTGTTTGGAAATAGTTGGCCTTGCGGTGTCAAAGTTGGAAGCTATAGCACCAGCCGTCATAGACTGCGAGGCTAGCAATAATAATATGGCCCTTCTTGTTGGATCTGCTATGGCCTGGAATACATCCCTTCTTAAATTCATTATGTAGCTATTTGACTACAAATATATATGTAGTTATTTAGCTACGCAAATTTTTTATCCTGTTTTTGAAAAGATTAAAAGCGATGATACCTCTTTTATATTCCTTCGGATCAAAATGTTTCATTTCGCCGGTTTAATTAAAAGGCGGGATTGTTCCATTTTATGTGTTTGCCAATTTCTTGATCAGTGCTTAAAATTATCTTTCTCAACCTTCCACTATTTTGCCAATGCTTGGGTCCAATTTTTTTATATGTTCATCTACCTGTTCAGCGTCTGTAAGTTTTATAGGCTTAGCCATATGTCTTTTTTTATGTAAAAAATACTGTGATACCCTTACCTGAATTTATTTAGCAGCTGCAATAATCATTTGCTCCAGGATATTTATATCAATATCCTCCAGTTTAATTATGTACAGGCAACCAGCGCCTTTTTTGTACTTACCTAATTTTGGTAAAATAGCGGCATGTCGGTTGAGGTCAACCAGGTGCAATGATAAATTAGCTTTGCGGGGTGAAAAACCTATTTTAAACCAATCTACTTCCCTCCCGCTACGGGGACTTTTATACCTTATATCTCCAAAACCGATCATAGAGCTGCCCCACATTTTCGGTTTTTCCTTCATAGCCTTTTCCATCATTTTAAGGATAACCCGGCCGTCTTTGCGTTGTTGTTCATCCGCAATCCTATCAATGAAATCAGCCACGCTGAGCAAAGTAGGTTTGGTTTTAATTACTGCTGGTTTAGCCATAAAAGATATTTTATACCGATTTCAAATGACCTACTGGCCAAATTAAGCAATCAGTTTGCCTGCCACTACTGCAGGTCCGCATCACTAGCCCGGTTGCTGTGTTTTACTGATTTACCATATGCTAACCAACGGGTTACCACAATTGAATTTTATTTCCCTCAAGATCTAAAATATGCACAAATTTTCCGTAGTCATATGTTTCAATACTATCAACAATAGTCATCTTCTCTTTTCTTAATTCTTCTACCAGGGCTTCTAAATTTTCTACCCTATAGTTGATCATAAAATCTTTTGGGGAAGACTCAAAATAGGTTGTTTTTTCAGCAAATGGATTCCATTGTGTTAGCCCTTTTTTAGTACTGTCATCAACCTCGGGCCATTCAAACCTTGTTCCATACTGGCTTGTGTCAAATCCCAAATGTGTTTTATACCATTCATTGATAGCATTTGGATCTTTGCATTTAAAGAAAATACCGCCTATTCCTGTTACTTTTTTTTATGTATATTTTATGATCGTTGGAAAATGATAAAGACAAAGCAATAATAGAGGCAATAAGAATTAGACTCATTGATAATTTATCCAGTATAAGATTGCTTCTTTAACTGTAAATATATGGCTCGTTGCCGGATGCCAATACTTTTACATTATGTAAGACTCTTTTCATGTAACGACGCCAAAAAGTTTTAGCAAAGAGCCAGTTAAGGGGATAAAGTAAAACAATATCCGAATGTAAAGTATAAGTGTATTCTATTAAAATGGTATTGGTTTCCAGCTCAGTAGTTTTCCATTCTCCCACAAATTTCGAAAAGCCTAACATCCATGATTTAAAATCACCTACTTCAATTTTCCAATAGCAGTTTTCAACCCGTTCAATTACTTTGTCATTGGAAGCCCAGCCCCCTTTTTGCGTTAATGACTTTGCAACATATACCCTTTTGCTATAGCCTGGTTGGCCCCAATGCTCATCATTGCTACAATGGGTTACCCTGGGCATAATGCCATAACCCGTATGAACTTTTGACACATCACAAAGTATAGGCGTTTTGAAAGCCCGTTCCAGGGAACAGTTATAAATTGTTTTTACAATTACTGAAGTAGTCAAAATAATAGCCGGCTATCGTTATAGTATGAGTGTACCATCCTGGCTAATTCCATATTCCATTCTTGGCTGTGAGTATAATTGGTTTCCCATCAGTAACAACAATGGTATGTTCATGCTGTGCCATAAAGCCTCCTTTGTTGCCTGTCATTGTCCAGCCATCATCACCGGTTTCCGCATAAGTTGATGTAGTTGATATAAATGTTTCAATGGCAACAACGCTATTTTTCTTAAATCTTGCCAGGTTATACTTATCCCTGTAATTGGCTATTTCTGATGGCGCTTCGTGAAGGCTTTTTCCAATTCCATGACCCGTTAGATTTTTGATGACTTTGTACCCATTTTTTTTAGCTTCTGTTTCTATCAGGTGTCCTATGTCTGAAATACGAATTCCACCTTTAATTTTATAAATAGCCTTGTGCAAAATCTGCTTTGAAGCTTCTATAAGTTGTTGGTGTTGGTGAATGTCTTCACCCAGTACAAAGGAGCCACCGTTGTCAGACCAGAAACCGTTTAACTCTGCTGAGACATCTATATTGATAAGGTCGCCTTCTTTTAATATAATATTGTCGGACGGAATGCCGTGGCAAAATTCGTTGTTCACGCTTATACAGGTACAGCCAGGAAAGCCATAAGCCAGCTGGGGTGCTGATCTTGCACCTAAGCCAGCTAATATTTTTGCTCCAAAGTCGTCTAATTGTTTTGTTGACATACCAGGTTTGGCATGGTTTGTCATTTCTTTCAAAGTGCCGGCGACGGCTTCACTTGCCTCCTGCATTCCTATGAGTTCCGCCTCTTTTGTAATGGACATATTTATTTGATTATCTTATTGGTGTTTTGTGCCTGGTGATATTGCTGACTAAAGGGACGAATTTTCCAATGACTCCAGGGATATTTCTGCTTTTATCTGTAGTGATTCAATCGTTACAAATACTGGTTAAATGCGTCACTAAATGCAGCTATGCCGTGTTCCTAACTTTAGCCATGGCTCTCACAGGAAAGCTGCCCACAGCTTTAAATTTTGGCGGAATTGCACTAAATGTAAATCCTTCGGGTGGCACCAGCTGCAAATTGCAAAGATGTTCCACTATCAAAATATCTGCACCGAGCAGTGTTGTATGAACCGGCCTGCTTCTCCCGGAAGTATCATCAATATTGTGGCTGTCAATTCCTACTAAAGTTGCACCACAGTCTCGCAGGTATTCAGCTGCATCTTCTGTGAGATAAGGATGGTTGTCATAATATTTTTCAGTATTCCATTGAGTGTCCCAGCCTGTATGAATCAAAACAGCCCGGTTCCTGATTTCGTAGTTAGTGATCTGCTCCTTAGTAATTTCTAATCTTTCGGTAAAAGGTATTTTGACTATAATACCCTCAAGATCAGTAAAAGATTCTAATCCAATCCCGGATAGATCTTTCCCATTTTCAAACCTGTGAAATGGGCAGTCAATATAAGTTCCGGTGTTGGAAACCATTTCAATTTTCCCGATTTGAAAACTGGTTCCCTCTTCGTAAAATTGTTTTGATTTTTCCCTGCTTAAATAATCGCAAATAATGGGTGCCGGCAAACCCTTATAAGTTACAAGTCCATCTTCAATAGTATGGCTTAAGTCGATCAATATTGTTGTTTCCAACTTTTCATTGACAGATTTTCTTTTATGGGGTTCATCAAATAGTTGCTTCTTTAAAATTTTAGTTTCTCCAACCATTAAAAGCCGAAGATCGGATACAATTAACCCGGTGAGTTCTTTATCAGAAATGCTGTCACCTGGAATGTCAAGTTGAAAGTCCTCACCCTTGATACTTCCCCCGTTGGTGAAGTATATTTCAAAGTCAAATTTTACTCTTTTGTCCATAGCAGGAATATGTTTTTTAAAGTTACAAAAATTTGATGATTGAAAACTATATCCAGGCTTTGTTGCCGGGGCCCCGCTATAGTTGTGTAGAAAATTGCAACAATTAGGTATGCAACTGTTATAATTAAAAAAGCCCAATACAGCTTTATCCGTTTTGCAGTTCAATTACAATAAGCATCCGGACCAATTTATAACCCTGGTAGGAATGACGCGGGGATACTCAATAAATGGTGAATATGGTAAAGGCCCTGAATTTGCCGGTAAGGCTTTGTTGCTGGTATCCAACGAAAAAACCAGGCAGGCTGTTCAGGCTATGATTGTTGCATTAAAAGCAGGGAAGGACATTAACTTGTAAGGGAGGGCAGGTTAATGTGGTGGAGATGTCGAATGACCCGTTTTTAGTGCAAAGTTGTTTTTTGTAAGGTTGGCTTGCAAACCCTTTCAGCGGTCAGTTGTGCTTTGTTATATCCCTATTTATTTAATGTAATATTCATCCAGGGTTGCCAGGTTTTTCGATTCCCTGGTAGTTCCCATTTTGCCGTCATCGAACTACCATTTTTGTTCGCAGTAAGAACTGCCCGCATCTTTTTATCTTCCAGTTTTAGCACTCCCGGTTTTTCTAAAACCGCATACATAGTGATCGATTCGCCCCGACTGTCGAAAGCCTTCATGAAGTAGGATTTTCGGCTTTCATCATACCCAATAATTTCAATCACTTCAGTTCTTTCTTTTCCCATAAAAACATCTACACAATGAAGTATAAAAAAACCTCCTGCAATCCATTCGTATGTGTCCATACCCCTGATTTCTTTTGAGGCGCCAGGAACAGTTTGTAAAAGCGCACCTTCTGTATGCCATTTACCAATAAGAAAATTTAGTTTTTTAAGTTGACTACCTGGTTTTTCTTGAGATATTTTTTTCTTTGCCATTATCGAAATATAAAAATTTAATAGTCAGGTGTAGATCCAAACCGGGCTAAGCCAAATTTTGCAGGATGCCATTTCATCGTCACCGCTCTCTTTCATAACTTGCTGCGCTGCACTTGCATATAAGTTGTACTGTTTTTGATAATTGTCAGCCCGCAGGCGTGTTAATCATGATAAATATAAGAATAAAAGCAAAATAAATTGGGCTGTCTATATGCCAATGCCTTAAGCTAATAAAAAGAGGAGCGTTTATCCTGCTAATTGTTACAACAGATTTTTTGCCGGCACGCCACAAAACTTCTCTGGTTGTCTACGTTACCAATGTTAACCGCGACAGTTAACTATAAAATATAGAAAGTGGATCAGCGATAGCGAAAATTTGAGTACGGTATTTCTTTCTTATCATGCTATATTTATAGCAAATTATCAATATGAAATTCCTACTATTTCTTTTTACAGTTATCGTATTTACTGCCTGTGGCACAGCAAGGCTTACAGCACAAAACAACAGCGGCGCGGGCACCACAATAAAAACGGGTGCTGAACAAACAGAAAAATATCTTGGGTACCTGAAAGGGAAAAGAGTTGCTATACTCGCTAACCAGACTTCCATTATTGGCCATACGCATCTTGTTGACAGCCTTCAAAAATCGGGCGTAAACATCGTTAAAGTATTTGGCCCCGAACATGGATTTAGGGGCAAAGCCAGTGCCGGTGATCATGTGAGTGATGAACGTGATATTGCAACTGGCATTCCAATCATCTCTCTGTATGGTGCAAAAAATAAACCGTCTAAAGAAGACCTGGCTGATGTAGATATTATGATCTACGACCTGCAGGATGTTGGCGTGCGCTTTTACACCAATATTAATGCGTTGGCCAGGTTAATGGCAGCCTGTTATGAAAATGGAAAAGAGCTGCTGATACTGGATCGCCCAAATCCCAACGGTTATTTAATAGATGGAGCTATACTGGATATGAAATATAAATCGGGCATAGGTATGTTTCCGCTGCCCATGTCCCATGGCCTCACCGTGGGCGAATTTGCACAAATGGCCAACGGCGAAGGATGGCTCGATAACGGGGTGAAGTGTGCGCTTAAAATTATAACCGTTGCCAATTACAACCATGATATGCCTTATATACTTCCTGTGAGTCCTTCACCAAACCTTAATACGCCGCAGTCTGTTTTATTGTACCCTTCAACCTGTATGTTTGAAGGGGTGTACCTCAACCACGGCAGGGGCACTTATTTTCCCTTTACGGTATTGGGTAGTCCTGAATTGAAGGACATATACAGTTTTTCCTATACGCCTGCAGGTATAAAAGGAATGGCCGAAACTCCTTTATTTATGAACCAGGTTTGTTATGGATTGGATCTCCGTGAATATGACACAAGGTTATTGCGACAATCAAAAAAAATAAACCTGCAATGGATAATGCAATTGTATAAAGCGCATCCGTTTAAAGAAAAATTCTTTGATTCGAAGTTGAGTAATCAAATGAATAATATTGAAATACAAATAGGGTCAGGATTATTTCGCCAACAGATCATTGATGGCGTGCCTGAAGATGCAATCCGGGCAAGTTGGGAACCCGGGTTATCCCAATACAAGGAGATGCGGAAAAAATATCTACTATACCCTTAACAGCAGGCCTCTTTACAGCAATGTAAATTGTTGACATAATCAAAAAAAGAAGACAGTTTTTTATATTTTCATTTTACAAATCCGCCTGTTAGCAGCCGTATTGGTTGTTACTAATATCCATATTTTTACTGGCCGGCAAGTTGGAATTATAATTTCAAAATGTCATAGTTGGGCTGCCACACCATTTCCAGCCTCCGGGGGAATTTATCCGTTTCCAGCATAGCGACACCAGGTAAAAGTGTTGTATGAATTCAGCTATTTATTTTCTCGCTACGATCTTAATTTGGAATTCAATAGAATCCGACATAGTTTGATCAGCTAAAAGATCATAGAACTTTCCTGATTTATAACGCACATCCCATTTTGTACGATCAATCACCAGCTTGCCATTCGCTTTCACCATTTGTTCTTTAACATCCATTTTGGCCGGAAAGCTAACCGTGTGTGTAATACCTTTGATTGTTAAATTGCCGGTAATTTTTTTATCCTCGTCATTTATTGATTCAACCCCGGTAATGGTAAGTGTAGATAAAGGGAATTTTTTAACATCAAAAAAATCAGGATCTTTTAAGTGATTAATAAGGTTATTATCACGTCCATGCTTGTCATCTTCAATGGTATTCATGTCAACTTCAACTGTACCACCCATAAGCTGACCGTTTTCAATCATCAATTCTCCTTTTGACATATATACATACCCTGTGTGATTGTTGGTGCCAATTTGCATAGAACCTTTCCATGTTACCACACTTTCCTTAGTAGCTGTTATAAAATATTCTCCATTCCCAACATTTAAGGATACGGAGCTTGCCGGTGCATTGGGTTTATTTTCCTCTTTTACAGGTGCACGGCAACCGAAGAATAAAGGGGCAATAATTAAAATGAAGTAAGTAATTGATAGTTTGTTGTTCATACTACAGAAATAATATTGATTAATAATAATAGACAATGATCTTAAATCAGCGATGCATATTATTGCTGACTCTCTTTACTTTTAAAATCCGTGATGGTCTTTCCATCATAACGATACACTCCGTTATAAGATCCAAACCAAATACTTCCGTCGTTAGCTTCCAAAAGCCCCAAAAAAGCGGGTCCTCCCGACATTATTTCGGTTACAGTGGGATTTTTATTGTACAAGGACTTTTGATCATAACGTGAAAGTGCCCAGACCTTCGAATTTATTTCACCAGTAGTCCAGATGTTTCCTTTTTTATCTTCGATTATTGAATAGGCCCCCCTCTGCGAAACCTTATTAAAGGTTCTGCCGTCATAGCGCTAAAGACCATCACCCTCACCGAACCAAATGCTTCCTTTTTTATCTTCGATTATTGACCAAACGTTGTAAAAGGGTTTACCGTCTTTGTTTTTGAAAACGGTAAATGTTTTTCCTTCATAATAACAGGCATCGCCCCTTGTGCCAATCCATATTTTACCAGTTTTGTCTTCCATTATCGTAGTAAGATCATTATTGGAAAGTCCATCTTTCGTTGTAAAATTTCGAAAAGATTTCCCATCGTAACGGCTTGCTCCACCTCAGGTCGCAAACCAAATATTACCGGCTTTATCTTCATAAATTTTTACAACCCTGTTACTGACAAGCCCATCCTTTGTTGAAAAATGCTGGAAGCCTGCCTGTCCGGCAGACAAGGATTTACCCTGCCCAACTCCGTCATTCAGGCGGGCATCGTATCGAAACACGCCTAAGTAAGAAGCAATTAAAATGTTTCCGTTCCTGGCTCGCTTTATATTCCGAACCATACTTACAGGCACCCTGGAGCTGTCCGCTTCTTTAAGTTGAGACTCGGAGTAATTAGTTCTACCGGACTTGATATTATCTTGTGGTACGTTTGTTTGGTTTTTTTCACAGGAGCTGTGAAAAACCGACATTAAGAACAAAGTATATAGGTGCAGCTGTTTCATAATTTATTTCCTCAGCAACCGCCTTCGCGGGGAGCACGTTTATAAATTATTTTACTATCCCGTTCTACATAGTGGCCCGATACTATTGGATATGAATACTTGGGCGCGTGCGATACAGCATTGCTTCTTATAATTATTTTGTCGTTAACTTTCAGGCTATGCAATTGCTGAAATTCATTAGACTTTTCCGGCCCGAAACTAAGAATATAATCCTCACCATTAATCCTAACCATCACTCCGAAACCTAATCGTGAGCCTGGCGGAAGAGAAAGAGCCGTTACAACAGCCTCCATTTTACTAGAATCACTTATCTGCTTACTTATTTTAGCAGCCCCGGCAAGCACTTTTTTACCCACGACAGACGTTTTCCATTTTTTGTACTGTATACCACCAGGGGTAGCCTCCCATTTTTTCAATTCGGCGTTCCTTTCAGCAGCAGAGAGTGGTTTTGACGTCGATTTTTTAGGAGTTTCCCTTTTAATTTCGCCATTGGCAAATACTAGTCCGCTTACCACAACCAGCGATAAGATCAGCGCATAAATAACTTTTTTCATATTTTTTGTAGGTTTAATTAACATATATCTATCTCCTGATAAACCAGGTACGTTTAAGGCATTTCTTTTATTTTTCATATCCTTTTAAAACTGGTGCAACAAAAATACTTTGATATTTTTTGGCTGAGAGATTTGGATTGTAAATAAAGATGTAACCTTTGTAAATAAAATTTTGACATATGCCTGATACCCGAAATCTACTATCCGGGAAACCTAAATACCTGTATGGATCATTACTACTCATGTTTATCTCTTTGATCTGCGTAGCTTTTAGTATGGCGGGCAGTAACGACTTTGATATCGCCAGGAGGGAAATTTTAATCCGCCGGATAGGGCATGAGCTCCTATTACATTCTGGCGACAGTACATCACGGGTACTTCCGGTAAAAAAAGTTACCGAAAATGAATACCGGGTCAGTTTTGAGAATGCTTTTACTTTTGAACCGGACTTCCTGGTGAAGACTACCCAGCGTTTGTTAGCCAAAGATCCGCTCGGAAGTGATTATGTGGTTAACGTACTCAACTGTGCCAATGCCAATGTAGCTTATGGATATGCTATATCAAAAAATAAGAACGATGATATTGTAGCCTGTGTAGGAAGAAGCCAACCCTTAGCATGTTACATGATCAACATTAAATTCAAAACGACAGGAATAATTACAGCAAAGAATGGATATCTTCTGGGTAGCCTACCATTTTTAGCATTTGTTGGATTTATTCTGTTGAGATCTGACAAGACACAGAAGGCCTTACCCGGCAGTAAGACTACTGGTATGTTCACTTTAGGGTCAATGTCGTTCGAAACGGATACACGTAAGCTTGTGAAAGATGAAAAAACGATAGACCTAACCAGGACGGAAACACGGGTACTACGTATTTTCGCATTGTCGCCCAACGAGGTTGTAGAGCGAAGCCGGCTACAAAAAGAGATATGGGAAGAAGAAGGGGTTATAGTAGGTCGAAGTCTCGATATGTTCATATCAAAACTTAGAAAAAAACTGGAATTGGATCCTGCCATCAAAATCGTTGTTATACGAGGTAAGGGATATAAGCTTGAAATTAGCGCGTAAGAAAATTTTCCCGATCGGAGAGGATGTTATCAGCAGCTACCATGTAGCTAATGTTGAAAATTTATGGTCCCCAGTATTTCGCAAATGCATTGTTGTGCGGCGCTACTTTCATAGTCAAAGCTCTTTTTCGTACATTAAAATTTTTGTGCCTTGAAGGGTTGTTTCTTTTCTTCTTGAAAAGCGAAACCAAACTTTCGCACCAGCTTTTATTTGTAATTCAAATCTCGCTTCTGTATCACTTTCTTTTGCGCCAAATGTATTATTGCCACTGTAAGATAATCCACCCCATATCTGGTTGTTAGTTTTATAAAAAAGCAAATCCCCATCCCGATAAAATTCCATCATTGTTCCATTATCCATTTTGTAAACGCCGGATACCTTGTTATAAACACTGCTCTCAGGTAGATATTCTTTTCTTAGGATAACGTCAAATCGGATTTCGCTTTTTTTATCGTTCACTTTTTTAATTGTTAGAATTCTATTTATTGCTAATCCGGTTTTCGTACTGGGGTCAGTTGCCAGGTTGGGGTCACCGTGAAAATATATTTGGGTGATCAGGTCTTGTTGTCCTTCAGCGGAGATGCGCATGTGAATATGTGCCGGGCGAAACACGGTTGATTTTTCGTCCACGGGCTCAGGAACCGGTATTGTTGTAATGAAATGGTAGGCACCCTCTTTATTGGTTTTTTGACGCCCACGGTAAAGATACATCTCAGAGATATTGTCGTAAGCGCCATCGTTTTTACATTGCCAAACTTCAATCAAACAATCTTTCATAGGAGTTTTACCATCTTCCTTTATCACCTTGCCAGAAAGATGTAATTCTTCTCCATAAAAGTCTGCTGGATTTAAGTTTGTTCGCCAGGGTGCATTGGGGCGGTAAAAAGGGCCTAAAATGTCAGTTGTTGTAATTGTATCACCTATATACTTGTCGTACTCCCAACTTATACTGCCAAATACACCCATTCCAGTAGTGAAATAAGAAATGTGCTTGACGAAATTTCGTCTGTTCATATACTTAATGTTTAGACATAACACAATTAAGTTTTATCTGGCGCTGCTTTAAATTGTAACGCTGCGCAAGTATACCACACAACGTGCAGGACTTTATGCAGGTAGGGTATTTGTCTTCAATTTGCCTACGACGCCCGCTGATTGAAATATGCTGATAAAGTTAAGCACAAAAGCCGATAGTTATTAGCCTGATGAAACTGAAGCCTGGATGGGCAAATTGTTGTTTTACAATTCGCTGCCCAACCTGCATAAACACAATGTTGCACCCCGGCTTCGTTGTTACTTTGATTGCAACCACTTTATTATTTGTCCAGGTTCTGCAATACTCCACGAATGTGGATGTCTCATGTTGCCAGGTTTTCTGAATCCCTTGCCTGTTGTTGTTACTAAAACAGCATTTTTGTTACCCAATCTTTTAAGCTCATTAATCATAGCTGCATGGTCTGTAATATTGTTGTAGGAATAGTCGTATCCCCGTTCCTTTAACCACCATTGAATATCAGGCTCGGCTATTATCATGATGGGTGTTTTGATTAAATTTTTTATAGCTTTTTGTGCTGTGTCAGAAAATGAATAAGGTGAATGGGCATAAAAATTTTTCAATGCAGTTTTTGGGGTTCCTTTCATTTCTTTTTCTATCCTGTTTATCATGTAGAAAACTTCTCCATTTACTTCAGCCGGATTTGAAAGTCTCACAACTCTTTTGGCTGCGTTATAATAACGTTCCCAATCAAGTGGGGGGTCGATTGCAAAAACAGCTGTGGGTTTTATCGGATAATTTTCTTGAACAGATAACCCGGAATATTTCACCGCACAAGTTCCGCCAATAGAAAAGCCACCAATATATAAATCCTTGCCTTTTAACTGGTATTTAGTAACTACAAGATTTATAATTTCTTTTAACGATTGCTGAGAAGCGGTATCAGTTCCGAAATAAGAAGGACCTGTTTTTAGGAGTGGAATAATCGTTAATATGCCTTGTTGTGAAGCATATTTTGGGAGATCTGTTTGAATCAAAACATCTTTTGGTGCATTTCCAAATCCGTCCAGTAAAACCATGAATGATTTTGCTGGTTCCTTGTCAGGGGCAACCGCAACATACATATTGGTTGTGCTGTCTTTTGCATTTAAATAAACTGTTTCAATTATCTGTCCATATGAAATGATGGAAGTGTAAAGTGTGAGAACAAGTAAATTAATTTTTTGCATCGGTGAAGTGTAATTTAAGTTTAAAGGCAACGTTCGGGGTTTTTCGCAGCTGGGAATTTCACCAACTGTCCGCCCGGAATCCCGATAGCTATCGGGACTAAATTTATAACTAAATGCTGAAGTTTAGAACTACTGCCCGGCAGAATTCCGTCCGCCGAATATAAAGCCTGGATATGCATTGCCGATGATTGCTTTACCGTCGGGACTGAATTGCACAAAACCTTTTGTTGTAGGCAGAATTATCGATGAAGATAGATTGTCAAATTTGCAAGCTCCCCGTAAATCGCTTCTCTATTAATTTTGTAAGATTTTATAACATTTGCACAAGTTGATGTATCTGAAGTAAGTCCTTTATTTTGGCTCTTATATTCTTCTACTATATCGCTGATCTGGAAAGTAAAATTTATTGTTGGTAAATAAACTTCGTAGTCGTATTCACTGGTTAAACCGTAGTTGCTACTTGTATAGCCATGTTTAAGATTAAATGAATACTCAACCTGTAAACTATCATTACTTTTTTTATACGAACCATTTGTCCTGGTGATCAAAATGGTGTCAACGGGCGTTTTAAAGTTGGTTGACTTTTTAAATTGTCGCAGTATAAAACTATCTGTTACTGTGTCAGAAAATGAAACGAAACCTAATTTAATATTCCCATTGTCACAAGGTGCTTTCATTGTACAAGATGCAAGGAAATTGCAAAATAAGATTGTTGAAATTATAAATTTAGTAAGGTCTGTCATGTCACACTTTAAAATTGAAAAGGCTGCATAAATTTTACATGCAACGTTCGAGGCTTACCAGAGGGCTGGAATTGTTGCTGTGTCCTCCCGGAGCTGAAGCCCAATCCGGTACGTACGGGACTAAGGCAGAAGTTAAAAGTTAAAAGCCAGATAGAATTCGGTCAGGCCCGAAATTAGTTGATAGTACTACAACCGCCAAATGTTATTACGCCCGCCAGCCTTGAGGCAAACCCTTTGCTAGCAGCAGTTCTATCGCTTGTCCAACTCCAGGATTTTGTTTACTTAATATTAATTATTTATTTGCCTCTTCTGAAAATAAATTGTGGTTTATCTGTCAGTGTGTAGAAAGTTTTTTGTTCATTCGGGTCAAATAAGCTCTCTTTATTAAGCAAAAGATGTTCTGGAGGGGTAGGAGGGATCCATGAGACCGACAGTATTGGGGATACATAAATTTGATCCTCCTTTCTTTTAAGTAAAGGTCTGTACTTTATGTAAATGGTATCACAAGACATGCGGTAATTGCCAATGTGAAACTGAATTCGGGCCATGTCATAGGGCTTATAGTAGGTTTCGTAAACTAATGTATGGTTATTTCGAAGTCTAAGCACAGAAATCTGTCCTTGAAGTTTTATTCCTTTAAGATAAGCTCTATCGCAATAATATTCATTTTCCAATGCGGTTTTATTAAATTCAGGTGGTAATAAATCGGCAGAAGGCCCAGTGTATATAAAATTCCTGACCGAATCTATCTTCAGTTTTATTGTAGAAAGTGAAGACGAATCCTGGGCTTTTAGTGAACCGGCTAATAGAAATCCTAAAAGGACTAAACAACTGAACTTCACCATTTGGAGGTTATTTAAAAATTGCCGCTAACGGTCGAGGGCTTGCCGCTGTGGTGCAAATGTTATTTATTTGCCCGGCCTGTACAGCCCTATAGAAGTTTTTATTTTATAAATTTAGCGAGAAATATTCTTAGATGATGGTCTGCCAATAACTCCTGCTGGTAGCGAAGAAAAAGATGAGGGTTTATTCGTTAGCCAGCATAGCAGCGCAGTTCATGTTAGCGGCAGCCAGCGAAATTTTAGCTACTACTACAAAAAGATGAAGACAACTTCCGTCAGCCGGTATTTTCGCAACCCCTGTTGTACGCATACCTTTCTCCGCAGTCATCTACAATGTGGGCCTGTGTCGCACCGCATGATGGATGGTTGCCGTGTGTAGGGTAAGTCAGCCTCGTGGGCAGGTTGGCTTCTGTGCGATGGTTTTGTGCGCCTGCCCATGTGCCTGACTTGCAACGTTGGCTTGTTGGGGTTATCAAATTAATTTGTATTGAGTTTGGATTTTATAAAACAGTCGGGCAGAAATAATATATTGTGTCAAACTGCCTGACTGTTATTGCTAAATTTTGATGTCATTAATAATTAATTGTCACTCCTGCACCAAAACCCATGTCGCTGTCGTAATGTGTGGATAGTGCAAAGTTTTTGCCAACTATGTATTTAAAACCTGCCATATACTCCTTATCTGAGTTAAGCATAAAACTCATTCGCAATCGTTTTGCTACTGGAATATCTTCTCTCATTAATTGAACTCTTACATTTCCGTCATGGTAAATTTCTGTTTGTAAAATTACAAGCATGGGTAAAGTATATGCAACACCTAAACTAAATTGTCGCCTGTTGTCTTTGGTATTGGTTTGACCGAAAAGATTTTTTTCACCTTTTATCATTCCCATTCCATCCTTTTCCATTTTTCTATAACGCCAATCAAAACCAATGAAAGGCATTAGCCATTGCATTTTTCCAATGTATCTGCCTATGTGTGTTTCGGTTTCTTTTCCATGATGAGGTGTGTAACCCAAACGCCACTCTGTGGAAATACTCCATCGTGTATTTTGTAGCATTGCCATTCCATCATTGCCGTTTGTAGCAAAATCATTTTCTGCCATAAAATGAAATGCTCTATCGTCGGCAAATAGTTTGCGTTGTGCCAATTTAGGATTTGGTATTAACGGATTGGCTGCCTGTTTTTCATAACTAAGAACTCTGCCCATTCCGCTCATCATGTGGTACAAAATATGGCAATGAAAAAACCAATCGCCTTCTACATTAGCATTAAATTCTAAAGTGTCGGTTTCCATTGGCATAATGTCCACAATATTTTTTAGCGGTGCATTGTCGCCTTGCCCGTTTAGCACGCGAAAGTCGTGTCCGTGCAGGTGCATTGGATGTCGCATCATAGAACCGTTGTATAAAATGATACGAATGTTTTCGCCTTTTTTAATAAGAATTTTATCAGCTTCGGAAACTACTTTGTTATCTAAACTCCACACATACCGGTTCATGTTTCCTGTTAATTCAAACTTCAATTCCTTTACTGGTGCATCTTTTGGAAGATTGGTTTTTGTAGGTGATTGCAACATGGCATAATTCAGCGTTACAATATCAGAAAGTGCATTGGAATTATATTGATTGTCGGAGTGATTGGAATGGTCATTTTTCATTTCCATTCCTTTCCTTTCTTCATCGCCTTTTTTCTTTAGTTCTCCTGTAATTTCCGGGTACATCACTACATTCATATCCATTTGGTTCAGGCTCATGTTCATTCCCATATCATCTAAATCGCCATTCATTTTCATCATTCCGTTCATCATCTTCATCCCTTCAAAATATTTCAACCGTGGTTGTGGCGTCATCAATTGTTTGATGCCATTGCCAATATAGTATGATGCGGAATTTGTTCGGTCTTCGGTTGTTGCTAGAAATTCAAAGGCTGTATTTTCGGCGGGTATGGTTACAACTACATCGTAAGTTTCAGATACGGCAATAATTAATCTGTCCACTTCTACTGGCTCTACATCGTTACCATCGTTGGCAACAACAGTAATTCTTCCGCCTGCATAAGTCAGCCAAAAATAAGACGATGCCCCACCATTTGAAATACGAAGCCTTATTTTGTCACCTGCCTTTAATTGCTTTCCGTCAATGCTTGTAATGTCGGTACTTGGGTTGCCATTCATTAAAATTTTATCGTAATAAACATCGCTTACATCCATTGCCAACATTCGTTTCCATTCGTTTTTTAGTTTGGTTTTAAAATGCCCTGCTTTTATGGCTTCGCCATAGCTTTGCGTTGCATTTTTTTTAATGGCAAACCAATCAGATGCGTTGTGCAACATTCTATGTACATTCTCAGGTTTGTAATCTGTCCACTCACTTAGCACAACTGGTACAGCAGGCAAATCATCAATACCTTTTCTAAAGGTAGGGTCGCCCTGTTTTTTAAGCATTACAAAATTTCCATACATTCCAATTTGCTCTTGCAACACTGTGTGGCTATGATACCAATGTGTGCCGTGTTGGATTATGGCGAACCTATACAAATGCGTTGTATGTGGTTTGATGGGCATTTGTGTAAGGTTGGGCACGCCATCTTCTTTGTTGGGTAAAAACAGTCCGTGCCAATGCAAGGATGTTTCTTCGTTTAATTCGTTGTGTACATAAATCTCTGCCGTATCGCCTTCGGTAAATGTAAGTGTAGGCATCGGTATTTGCCCATTAACTGCAATGGCTCGTTTTTGTTTTCCTGTAAAATTTACAATGGTATCTTTTACATACAAGTCGTAACGAACAATTTTTTGAGCAAATAAATTTGATATGAGTAGTGTAAAAAACGCTGCTAACGGCAACAGTTTTTTACAAAAAGATTTCTGTATAACCATTTTAAAAATTTCATTTTTTGAGTTGAAAATATCATCATTTTGATTGATGCTTAATTTCTTTTTACTTTAAGCATACTTGCGTTGATGGCAACAACTACCGTACTTACCGTCATTAAAACTGCACCTGCGGCTGGGCTTAATAAAATTCCTTGCTTGTACAAAACACCTGCTGCCAAAGGCATAGCAATAACATTATAACCTGTAGCCCAAATTAAATTCTGTATCATTTTTTGATAAGTGGCTTTGCCAAATAGAATCAGGCTCACAATGTCTTTTGGGTTACTGTTTACCAAAATAATACCGGCGGTTTCTGCTGCGATATCGCTGCCACTACCAACTGCAATACCTACATCTGCAATTGCTAAAGCCGGTGCATCGTTTACGCCGTCACCTGTCATGGCAACGAACCCGCCTTTGCTTTGCAGGTCTTTAATTTTTTCTAATTTTTGATGTGGCAAAACTTCTGCTATAAAACTATCCATGCCTAAAGTGTCGCTTACACTTTTTGCTACTTTGTTATTGTCGCCTGTTAACAGTATTGATTTGATACTGTTTTCCTTTAAAGTCTTTACTGCCTCGGCTGATTCAGGACGGATTTTATCTGACAAAGCAATATACCCTGCTAACTCGTTATTGATGATAACAAACACAACTGTCTCTGTATCGTTTGCAGTAAAACCTTTGGGAATCGCTAAGTTTTTTTCTTTTAAATATCCCGGACTAACCACTAATATTTTTTTGCCTTCTACTGTTGCTTCGACGCCTTTACCTGTAATGGCGTTAAAATTTTCTGTGGCTGGAATAGTGATTGATAAATCTTTTATTTTTTGTAAAATACCTGTTGCAATGGGGTGTTCTGATTTTTGTTCTAATGCAGATGCAAGGCGAATGATTTCATTTTCGGTGAACTCCTTTTGAAGTGATACAATTTTTGATACTTCAAATTTGCCAAAGGTTAAAGTTCCTGTTTTATCAAAAACAATGGTAGTTATCTTTCTTGCATTTTCAAATGCTGTTCTATTTTTAATTAGTAAGCCGTTTTTAGCAGATAATGCAGATGATTTTGCTACAACCAACGGAACTGCCAAACCCAGGGCATGTGGGCAACAAATAATGATTACAGTAACCATCCGTTCCATTGCAAAAGCCAATGATTGACCTGTGAGATACCAATATAAAAATGTGGCAATACCCGAAACCAATGCAATAATGGTTAGCCATCTTGCTGCTTTGTCTGCTAATAGTTGGGTTTGTGATTTTGATTTTTGTGTATCATCCACCAACTTTATAACCTGCGATAAATAAGAGTCTTTTGCAGCATGGGAAACAGTAACTTTTATTGAACCGTTGCCATTGATTGCACCTGCAATTACTTTATCGCCCTTTACTTTTTGTACTGGTTTGCTTTCGCCTGTAAGCATACTTTCATTCAGGTAACCTTCGCCTTCTAATATTATTCCATCTGCTGCCACTTTTTCTCCTGGTTTTACTAAAATAATATCATTCTCTTTTAATGTGTCGGTCTTTACATCATGCACCATGTCGGGCATTACCATGTGTGCATCGGCTGGCATCAACTGCACCAATAATTCTAATTCTTTTGATGCACCTGCAACAGATTTCATTTCTATCCAATGGCCCAAAAGCATTATTAAGATTAGCGTTGCTAATTCCCAAAAGAAGTCCATGCCCTGCAAACCAAATACAATTGCTACGCTGTAGATGTAGGCAACTGTAATGGCGAAGCCAATCAAGAACATCATGCCGGGGTTCTTTGCTTTGACCTCGTCAACCAATCCTTTCAAAAACGGAAAGCCCCCATAAAAAAATACAACGGTTGATAATGCAAAGAGAACGTATTGAGAACCTGCGAACTGCCAATCAACTTTTATAAAATGTTGTATCATGGTAGATAGCAACATAATTGGAATGGTAAGCATAAGCACTACGTAAAACCGTTTTTTAAAATCGGCAATCATCATGGCGTGATGATTATGCCCTGCCATGCCCATTGCTGGATGTGCTCCATGCTTCATGTTTGCATGGTTCATTTCTGAATGATTATTTGATACTGCTTTTTCAGGGGTTAATGTATGATGTTCCTGCTCCATTTTAAGGCGTTTTATAAATTGTATTCCATCATTTCCTTTTTCAATTCAATGATGTATTTAATTTACCATTACAGCCTGCAATCTTGAATTGCAGGCTGTAATGGTACTTCTAAAATGGGCATTAATATACCCGTTATGGGTAATATTCCCATTTCATAAAACTATTTAATCGCATAACTCTATTCATGCTTTGTTAAATCCATTCCACATTTAGAACACTTTCCGGGTTTATTACTGGCTTCATCTGAATGCATAGGGCAAGCATATGTTTTCATTACTTCCATTTTCATCTTTTCTTTTGGAGAAAGATTTAGTAAGTTGCCACAAGCTGGGCATTTGCCCGGTTTATTGCTCGCAATATCGGGATGCTTAGCACAACAATACGCCATTTCGGTTAGTTTCATATCCATTCCACATTCGGTACACTTGCCGGGTTTTTTGCTTGTTACAGCAGGGTGCATTGGGCAGGCGTACATTTTCATTGCTTTTTTTTTAGACTTTACTAAATCCATTCCGCATATAGAACATTTACCCGGCTTGTCCATTGCTATTTGTGGATGCATTGGGCAAGTGTAGGTGGATGCTTTGCCTGGTGTATGGTTATGTGCATGTTTTCCTGATGTATCTGGTTGTGCAAAGACAGCAACTGTTATGATAGTCAAAACTGCCATCATCAATGATTTGATCGCTTTCATTTTATTGTTTTAATTGTGAAAGAATATTCACAACCTACAAAGGTGTAAATACCATGCCCCGAAAGTGTTACACTATTATGTTTATAAATTGTATCATTCACATATTGCTTTAATGTAAGCAGCTGTGAAAATTATTTAATCGTTTCTACGGTTTTTCCGCAAGTAAGCATCTGTGCACCATAGTAAGGATTCTTTACACCGCTTTCTTTGCTTAACCAATTTGCTCCTTTACCTTCGTTTGCCATCGGGCAATATTGGTAGTAAACAGTTTCTGTAGGTTTTGCAACTTTTATTAACGCATACATATTTGTTGAAAGGCTCATAAAATAGTCTCTCTGATGGGCTATGTCTTTGGTGATGTTTATATGTTCAGCATCTTCTTTTAAGTTATTTAAAACTTTCATCCAACTGTTGTGAACATCCATTGCTAATTTTTCCATTTTTACTGCATTGATAGCTTTTTGCAAGTCTTTTGCTTTTGCAGATGCAATAGTTCCATCGGTTTTTACCAATGCGTCTTTCAATGAAAAATAACTGTCAAAAACTGCTGTCAGCTGGTTGGTTTCCTGTGTTGCATTTACCATGCCATCATGCTGATGATTGGTGTGGTTTTGCATGGTAGTCATTGTGTCTTTTGCAGGTTGAGTAAGCATGGCAGTTTTTTTCTCTCTGTCGTACTTGCAGCATCCTGGCAGCTTATTGTAAGCCGCATCGGGTGCAAGAAAACTTTGATTATCGTAGCCTGCAAGGGCTATGTTTTTTAAAACAGCATCAACATTTGTTTTTTTGCTGTCGTATGTAATGGTAGCCATCTTAGTTTCTTCGTTCCAATCTACTGTCGATACTTTAGTTTTGTTGGCGGCTTTTTCAATGGTGGTTTCACACATTCCGCAATTGCCATAAACCTTTACGGTTGCAGTTTTGGCATTTTTAATTTGAGCTTGGCAAGCGGTGGTTGACAGTAACGCTACTGCTGCCATTAATATGATTGATTTCATTATTATTTTTTTTACTGGAGGAAAATCATTGTTTGTATTTGCGTGAGGGATAATAGCGGAAATCCTTTTTTATCCCACAGGTAAAAAAGATTGCAGCGGATAGCCCGACCCGCAGGGGCACTCCCAAAAAATTAATTTTTGCTTATCAAATTAAAAAAATGCAGTTGGAAAGATATAAGGCAACGCTTTGCCATCGGTTTGGCGGGGCATTGTTTTGAGGAAGTATAACGGTACCCGAAGTTGGTTGTGTAAAATTATATATTGGTTGAGGCGTAAGTATTAGCGGCGTAAAAAACTGCTCAAATATAAAGGCTTTTAATTGATTGTGGTTTTGGTCGGCAGAAAGTTTTAGTTTTTTGTGTTCATCTTTGCAGCAACCGCCTTTCTTTTCTTTCATGCCGCATTTGCCACATGCATTTTCTTTGTCACCATGCCACAAGTTCCAACCTACAAACTCATTCATGCAATAGTGCATGTGTATAGTAGCCCCTACAGAAGTACTTCCGTAACTAACTAAAAGCAATATGGCAATAATTTTTGTCACTTTGTAAATGTACGAAATTGGTTCGCGACTTATTTGTTAAGGCTTTAAATTAAACAATTTGATAGAGCATAACGGCACTCATGGCTATCATCAAAGCATCTTCAATAATGGTAACGGTACTCATGGGTAGGTTGAAAACCGCACCCAAACAAGCACATTGTATTTTTCGTTTATTAAATACGCTTTGTAAAACCCCGATAATACTAATACTCATTACTACTAATGTAACAATGTTTGTAACCAAAGGTTGAAAGTTGGTGGCGTAGGCTATGCCCAAAGCCAACTCTATAAAAGCATAAACAAAACCCCACGGCTTAATTTTCATTGCCACAATATCGTACATACTATAACTTTCAGCAAAGCCTTTTAGGTCAAGCATTTTAAAGAATGAAAATGTAAGAAAGAAACCTGCCATAAAAATATTCATGGCTTGCATCCAATGAAATGTGTTTTGATGTGTGGCTGCAATGATAGCAATTGTTGTTATGTAACCAAAAATTAGTAAGATAGGTTTGTAAGTCGCCAACCAATTTTTAGCTTGCTCGGCAGTTTCGTTGTGTTCGCTTGCCGTAATGGCATATTTTTTATCCAACGCATTTTGAAAAGTGGATAATGCAATATGCTTGTCCATTGAAATAGTTGCCGTTTGGTGGTCTTTTGAGACTGCCACTTCGGTAACATTTGGCAACATGAGCAAACTGCTTTTTACTTTTGCTTCGCAACTTCCGCAGGTCATGCCTATAAGTTTATAAGTATGTGTCATATTTTTTTTGTTTGACACAAAGGTAAATTGGACTTGTAGCTTAGCTGTTGTGGAATTTTGTATTAGAGTTGTAACTTTTACAGTTCCTCTATGTTTTTACGTTTGTGTTCTTTTAGCGACTTAAAATAACTGGGTGTAAACCCTGTTACTTTTTTAAATTGGTTTGATAAGTAGGCAACACTGCTATAGCCTAACTGGTCGGCTATCTCTGATAAAGTGAGTTCGTCATAAACGATTAATTCTTTTACTCTTTCAATTCGTTGACTTATAAAATATTTTTCAATGGTTGTACCTTCTACTTCCGAAAAAAGATTGCTTAAATAATTGTAGTCCTGGTGAATTTGTGAAGTAATAAATGAGGAAAGGTTCGTTTTTATGTCGTGGGCTGTATGATGAACTAATGTAACAATGGTGTTCTTAATTTTTTCGATCGTTTGGCTTTTTTTGTCGTCAATGAGTTCAAAGCCCAATGATTTTAATGAGGTGTCCAATTGTACTAACTGGTCTTTCGATAAGTCTTCTTCAATTTCTACTTCGCCCAAATTGACAGATAAGGGGCGAAGCCCCTCATCTGTCAATTTGGCTTTTACTACCATTGTGCATCTGCTGCAAACCATATTCTTTATGTATAGTTTCATATTGTCTGTCCATCTTTTAGTGGTTTGTAAAATTACAGAAAGGTTGTGGTAATGTGTCGAACCGCAGACTGTTTGCCGTGTGTTGGCGATTGCAGCTCTTTTGCAAGGTTGGCTTTGTGCGTTGGGTCTTGTGTGCCTTGCAAATGTGCTGCAATGCGCCGCGGGTGGTTAGGGTTTTAGCATTGCTGGTTTTGTCACTTGAAGGTGAACGGAATGTTGCAGCAGGGTTGCGTACAACGTCCAGGGCCTTGGCGAAGTACGGGAATTAGTATTCCGTCCGCCCTATACCTATGATGATTGAAAAGCTGATGATGAAGATAACAAACTAAAGCTAAATAGTAAATGTCCAGCCCGATATGAGGCACAATAGAATTACAAAAAAATGAAGCTAACTTCCGTAAGCCCGTATTTTGGCAAGCCCTTTTGTTGTACGCATACCCTTCTCCTTGTCAGGTGTCTTAAAGTTGTTGGACTTGACTAAGCTAAAACTCAATAATAAAGCCAATGGTAGGAGTAAACTGGGCTTCATCATTTTTTAGCAATACTGGTATAGCATTGCTGCCATTTGCTTTAATTGATAAGCCGTCAGTAGTAGCAAATGCACTATTGTCTGCTGTTCTTTTGAACGTGTATGAAGGAACAGCAACGCTTTTTGCAGCATACCAATTGCTGATGTCTAAAAACAAATCAATGGTTGTTTTTCTAAAATTCCATTTTTTGTCAATTCTTATATCACTGCCATTAAAGCCGCCTAAACGTAAGGTGTTTAATTGTGTATAGTCAAATATTCCTTGTCCCTGAGATAAATAATTTGTTCTTGAAGCTGCTTCATCATAAGGAGTATAGGGTGCACCGCCCTGATAACGGAATTTTAAACCTAACTCCCAATTACGTGGAAATTTGTAGCCTAAGGTAGCACTTACTAAATGCTCATTATCCCAACTGCTGGGTACTAAAATATTGTTTGCACCGCTGTATTTGCTTCTGTAAAAGGTATAAGAAAGTATTCCAAAAAATTGCTTTGTCAGTTTCTTTTGTGCAAATACTTCAAAGCCATACGTATTTCCTTTGCCATTTGTTATTACAGCTTCGTTGCCCAATATATTAAAATCGCTGCCAAGGTTGGCCAACGAAATTCCATTGCGTACAGATACTGGTACGTTGTTGTATTTTTTATAAAAACCTTCTACGGTAAATCTTAATCCATCGTTGGGCAAAAATTCAACTCCTGCAACATAATGGTCACTCTTTTGATACTTGCTATTTTTATTAACCAAATTATTATTGTTATCAGCAAAGCCTAGAATGGTGTAAGAGGGTAGTTTGTAATAGCTGCCAATGGAAGCGTTAGCAGTCCATTTATCGGCCAATACATAACTAAACGAAATGC
>JACMKX010000016.1 GCA_014379905.1 Ferruginibacter sp.
GTTAATGGTATTTTTCAATTCCAGGATCTCTCCTTTTACATCCACATCAATTTTCCTGGATAAGTCACCCGTTTGTACGGCGGTTGTTACTTCGGCAATATTTCTTACCTGCGATGTAAGGTTACCGGCCATGATGTTTACTGAGTCCGTGAGATCTTTCCAGGTACCTGCTACACCAGGCACCTGTGCCTGTCCGCCAAGTTTGCCTTCCGAGCCCACTTCTCTTGCCACACGTGTTACTTCCGAGCCAAAAGAGTTCAGCTGGTCTACCATCGTATTGATGGTATTTTTTAATTCCAGGATCTCTCCTTTAACATCCACGGTAATTTTTCTGCTCAAATCTCCTTTTGCCACCGCCGTTGTTACTTCTGCAATATTTCTTACCTGGCCTGTTAAGTTGCTGGCCATACCATTTACAGAATCCGTTAAATCTTTCCAGGTACCGGCCACGCCTTTTACCTGCGCCTGCCCGCCCAGTTTCCCTTCTGTACCTACTTCCAGGGCCACCCTGGTTACTTCCGATGAAAAGGAGTTTAACTGATCCACCATCGTGTTGATGGTATTTTTCAATTCCAAAATTTCTCCTCTTACATCCACCGTTATCTTTCTTGACAGATCGCCTTTTGCCACGGCGGTTGTTACTTCCGCAATGTTTCTTACCTGGCCGGTTAAGTTAGATGCCATTTGGTTCACAGAATCCGTCAGGTCTTTCCACACACCACCAACACCTTTTACCTTTGCCTGTCCGCCCAGTTTACCTTCACTGCCCACCTCCCTTGCTACCCTCGTTACTTCTGCCGAAAAGGAATTCAACTGATCCACCATCGTATTAATGGTATCTTTCAGTTCCAGGATTTCTCCTTTTACATCCACCGTAATTTGCCTGGATAAATCACCCTTTGCCACTGCCGTTGTTACTTCTGCAATATTTCTTACCTGGCCTGTTAAGTTAGATGCCATCTGGTTTACAGAATCCGTCAGATCTTTCCAGGTACCGGCCACACCTTTTACCTGCGCCTGTCCGCCCAGTTTTCCTTCGGTACCTACTTCCAGGGCCACCCTGGTTACTTCCGATGAAAAAGAGTTTAACTGGTCCACCATTGTATTGATGGTATTTTTCAGTTCCAAAATTTCTCCCTTTACATCCACCGTAATTTTTTTGGAGAGATCACCTTTTGCTACGGCTGTTGTTACTTCTGCAATATTTCTAACCTGCGCCGTAAGGTTACTTCCCATCTGGTTTACGGAGTCCGTCAGGTCTTTCCACACACCTCCCACGCCCTTTACTTTTGCCTGTCCGCCCAGTTTACCTTCGCTACCTACTTCCCTTGCCACACGGGTTACTTCCATTGAAAATAAATTCAACTGCTTCACCATGTCGTTTACTTCTTTTGCAATTCTCGAAAACTCTCCCCTCAGTGCATGTCCGCCTATTTCTAAAGGCATTTCCTGCGATAAATTTCCTTTTGCCACCGAGCTGATAACATGTGCAATTTCGATGGTGGGATGAACTAGATCGGAGATCAATGTATTTAGTGAGTCTACACCGGTACCCCAGGAGCCTTTAGCATTCGGCACTTCAATACGCTGCGTTAATTTTCCCTGCTTGCCTATGATAGAGCCTGCTTTAGTAAATTCCTGCATCATTCTTTCATTTAGCGCAATGATATCATTGAATGTATCGCAAATTTTTCCATTGATGCCAGCTTCGTCAATTGGCATCCGTACGCTAAAGTTGCCGTTTTTTACTTCCATCAACACTTTAAGCAACTGCTTGTTGTTGAAGCCATCTTCCGAATAAGGTGCTGTAGCTTTTTGATTTACCCGGGTGGAATTGATTTTACTCTTTTTGGGAGAAGAGGTAAGCCTGCCGGCCTGCTGGGTTACAGGCACATTTTTCTCTTTGGCAGACCCATTTAGTTTGACTTTCTGGTAGTTCATGTTAGTTTCTGTTTCGAGTTTTTATATTAGTCGTCATAAACACTGCTCCTTTATCAACCTGGGGCAATAATTCCCCGTTTAGCTAATATAAAGCAGTATGTTTTTGCAAACCAATTGGGTTTGAGTTCTTTATTTGCGGGCGCTTTTTAAAAACCGTATTATGTGTGCAATAATTGTACCTGTGGTAAACATGGATGCCGGATACTGGATGACTGATACCAGGTGCCGGATACCAGCTACCAGTTGCGGATCAGGCATCCGGCGTGGCGCCAGGCGACTATAGGGGAGGCTGCTTTCCTGGTATGAATGCTACAGTGCCACGATGGGCAGGCCACCTGGTGTGATGAGTAAAGGGTAGCACCATCTCCACCGGCTATCTATTAGCACAATAATGCACTGATTAATAAAAAAATACTTGTAAATACGCATACATACCTGTAAAAAACAAGTATTTAAGCGGATATATAAAGGTATTTTTTCCATCGTTGGAGTTCACCATTGTTCTTTTGCGAATTTGGTTTTCTGGCGTTGCATGTCTTCCAATGCCCGTCCGCCAGCGCCTTAACCTGCACAATCCGCAGCCGGAGTTGTCTCCAGTCAGCATCCACCTGGAGAAGGTTAACAATAATTATTTCGCATGCTAAGCAGTTAAATTAACCATCTCTTTTTTATCCAATTAGAGAGCCTCCACTGCATCCAGTTTAAAGAAGTCAATATTATCAGGCCTTATAAAAATTAAATATTTCAAACTCATTTTGTACTATTTTCGAATAAGCCGGTGAAAGATCCATCTGCTACCTGGAATTGCGACCTTTAAAGTACAAAGATTTGTTAGGTTTCAATGAAGGAAAGTGGCTGACAACACCCAGGTTGGCGTGTGCTGATTGGGGTATGGGTTTGAGACAATTGGTGAACTCCAACCGGCGGAAAAAAGTTTCGAACGCTGGCTGCACATCTTAAAAAACAGACATCAAATGACAAAAGTTATTTACCTATTAACGTATATCCTAATTTCAAATATTGCTTTTGGACAAGTTAAATTATTTGAGCCAAACCTAATTTCAGACAATCAGGCTTTTGGGCTCACCATTTCGCCAAGTGGGAAAGAACTGTTTTTTGTAAAGTCGTTTGGTGGGCGAGACACTTTACAAATTTACCATTCAATGAAAGTTAATGGACAATGGCAAATCCCTACACTTGCAACTTTTGCTGACACAAGATTCAGACAAATTGACCCTGCATTTTCTCCTGATGGAAATACAATTTTGTTTAACTCTTTAAACACTGCTCAAAATAGCTTTGATATTTATGTTACCAATAAAACATCAACAGGTTGGACTACGCCTGAAAGACTTTCAGATTCTATAAATACCACTTCAGGTGATTTTTATGCAACAATGACAAACAAAAAAAACATATACTTTACACGACGGTCAACAAGCAATGATATTTATGTAAGTTATTTTGTAAATAATAAATACCAGAAGGCAGTGTTGCTTGACAAAACAATAAACACAGAAGGCAACGAATCAAATCCCTATATTTCAAAAAATGAGGATTTTATTATCTTTTTCGCTGAGTATGAAAATGGATTTGGAGATTCTGACCTGTATATAAGTTTTAAAAAGCGAAATAAATGGAGTTATCCCATAAATTTAGGCAATGAAATTAACAGCAAGGTTGGAGAATTTTGCCCAAGCATTGATTTAAAAAACCAACTATTCCTCTTTTCAAGAACGGAAGATATTAATGGTAAACGATTTGAAAACATGTATAGTTATCCATTTAAAAATCTGAAAATTAGAAAACTAAAGAAACTTGCTAAATGGGATAACTAAAGACATCAGCTAACACGAACTGTGCAGAAAACCAAACAAATCAGGCTACTTTTTTAATTATGATTTCTTTCGAACAGGCATTTATTTTTTCCTCGGTTGGAATGCACCAGTAATCTTTTACCAATGTTGGTTTTCTGGCGTTGCATGTATTCCAATGCCCGTCTGCAACACCGCAACCCGCACAAGCCGCTGCCTCCCGGCAGGCAGGTTGTCTCCGGCCAGCATCCACCTGGTTAATGTTAACTGGTTGGTTGGTTGGGGGATAAGATTTTATCTGAGCCGGGCGCTTTTAATTACCATACCGCTATTATCCTCGAAAAGCCACCTGTAGCCTTTCCAACCTTTGGCGCCGCCACTATTACAGTGGCTCCTTTTTTTGGAATTTTATTTAAATTGGCTACACATTCCACGCCCCATTTTCCTGCTTCAAAAAGTATTTTATGCCCCAGGTAGTGTTCGTCGGTTCCCGGGTCGAAAGACAGGACATCTACACCGATACCCGCAATGTTTCTTTCATTTACTAAAAATTTTATAGCATCTTTTGAAAAGCCCGGGTAATGTTTTACCTGCTTACTGTCTAAACCAACAAACAAAGAATCATTTAGATGTTTTTCCCAGCCTGAATACATCATTACACAGGAATGTTCGGGAATTTTTCCAAATTCTTTTTCGAATGTTGTGATGTCGGCTATCGTTAACTCGGCATCACTATTTGTCCGGGCTTTTGATTCTATATCAATAACAAATACAGGAACAATTAAATCCCTTAATGCTAATTCATCAAGCGATTTTTGATTTGCGATGAAATGGTTTGGGGCATCTGTATGCGTTCCTAAATGTTCATGAATTTTCCAGGAGTTGGCTTCCACACCATTTTCCTTTAAAGTGGCCATTGGAATTAGCTCAAAGGGGTAAGTGAGCTTTTTAACAGGTATAAAGGGGAAGTCAGCAGTTAGGGTATGTGTAAGATCTACAATGCTATCAATATGAATAACATTGCCGGTATTTTTAGGAGCTTCGGCTTTGCAGCTCATTAAATAATATAGCACAAAGCCCAATGTAAATATTCGCGGGTATCTCATTTTAATTGTCGTTTGGAATGTATGGGCCTCCTGTTTCGCCCCAACCCCATTGAGGCATGGGTTCACCGGCAGCCATTGGGTTTTCGATAAGTTGGGAGTTGATAACTGCCAGTCTTGTTCCCCACTCAATATATCCTACAAATGCAGACCTGAATTCGGGGTCGCTTTTTAAACCTACTTCATCTGCAGTTTGAAGTAAGAGCTGAACCCAACGCTGGCGTTTTTCTTCAGTAAGCATTTTACCAATATGCTTTCCAATCATTTTAGCGTGGCTGCCGTTATCTTCAAGCGTGTAAAATTTATCACCACCAAAAACTTCTGCAACAAAATGGGAAACCTGCTTTATATGTTCAGGCGACATATTTTTAAATACTTCACCCAGCAGCTCATCTTTTAAAACCTTTTCATAAAACCTTGAAAATAATTGTTCAAATGTTTTAATGTCACCGGCCCATTCGTAAAGTGTAGGAATATTTTTCATTGTTCCTGTTTATTATTAGTTTAAAAGCAACACAGGTTGCTGTAGTTTTTATAGTGATGTTGTGCTTTAAGATTTGCTTCTAATTTTTTAAATGAAGGGCAGTTCTCACATTATTGTATTTACGGTTTATGCCGGAAGTGCATAATTAAAGAAACGAATTTTTATTATAACTGCAAAGTGAATAATAAACCTGGCGGACGATAAATAGTAAGCGAGGTGATATCTTTTTTGAAAGATTTCACCTCGTTTAATGAAAAAATCTCCCGGTTAAAGGAGATGTTTCTGGTACCGGAGAGCAGACTTGAACTGCCGACCTTCGGGTTATGAATCCGATGCTCTAACCAGCTGAGCTACCCCGGCAACAGTTTGCCAATAAAGGCAAACGGGCGGCAAAAATAAAGATATTTAGCTACATCAGGAAATGATTTTAGAACTATTTCATAGCTCTTTACCGCAAAGAAACTAAAGCGCAGTACATTAATTGGTGTAATTCGCTTCATTCGAGTAATTAATCTTGCTTCATCTCCGTAAAATACTGGTGGAAATAAGGAATCGTTTCTATCCCTTTATAAAAATTATCAATATTAAACTTTTCATTGGGGCTGTGCAGGTTATCGCTATCAAGCCCAAAACCCATAAACACTATTTTAATGCCCAACTCTTTTTCAAACAGGGAGCAGATAGGAATGCTGCCACCGCCTCTTACCGGGATGGGCGTTTTGCCAAAAGTGGTTTCCATGGCTTTAGCTGCTGCCTGGTAAGCCACGCTATCAATAGGCGTCATGTAGGGTTCGCCGCCATGGTGCAATGCAGCTTTTACCGTAACATACGGCGGGGCTATTTTTTCCAGGTGTTTGATAAGGATCTCCGTTATCTTGTCGGAACCCTGGTTGGGTACCAGCCTCGCCGAAATTTTTGCAAATGCTTTGGAGGGCAACACCGTTTTAGCACCTTCACCAATATAACCACCCCAGATGCCGTTTAGTTCGATGGTAGGTCGGATACCGGTTCTTTCGTTGGTAGTAAATCCATTTTCTCCCCACAATTCTTTTACCCCCAAATCTTCTTTAAATTCATTTTCATTGTAGGGAGCCCTGGCCATCAGTTCCCTTTCTTCGGGATTTGAAATAACCACGTCATCATAAAAGCCAGGAATGGTAATATGGTTGTTGTCGTCATGCAGGGATGCGATCATTTTTGCGAGGATAGTAATAGGGTTGGCAACGGCACCACCATATACACCACTGTGGAGGTCGCGGTTAGGGCCGGTAACTTCCACTTCAATATAACTCAACCCTCTTACACCAATGTCAATACTGGGGGTATCAAGGCTTAACATAGCACTGTCACTTATAAGGATGCAATCAGCTTTTAATAAATCTTTGTTGGCAGCAATAAATTTTCCGAGATTGGGAGAACCTACTTCTTCCTCGCCTTCGATACAAAATTTGATGTTGTTGGTAAGCGTGCCGGTTTTAACCAAAATTTCCAAAGCTTTTATGTGCATATAAACCTGCCCTTTGTCATCGCAGCTTCCACGGGCATAAATTTTTCCGTCAATAATGGTAGGATCAAAGGGGCAGCTTTTCCACAATTCCAATGGCTCTGCCGGTTGTACATCATAATGACCATATACGAGTACCGTTGGTTTTGCAGGGTCTATTATCTTTTCCCCGTACACAACAGGATGCCCGTCTGTTGGATAAATTTCCACTTTGTCTGCACCAGCTTCCAGCAGTCTTTCTTTAATAGCTGCTGCACAGCGTTTCATATCCTCCTTGTGTTCACTTTTGGCGCTCACGCTTGGTATGCGAAGCAGGTCAAGCAACTCATTTAAAAAGCGGTCTTTGTTTTTTTCCTGGTAATCTTTCCAAACCTGCATAGTATTATTTTTAATATGACGAATGTTATGAGGGACACAAATATAAGGTCTGTAGTTCATAGTCCATGGTTGATAGTGCATAGACCAGCCTGAAATTTTAGTGACCATTTCTTTTTCACGGATACTAAAACTGACTCATATATCTTCAGCGATCCTAAACGGTTTAAGAATTATTTCCTGCGTTGTACCGCTTATTTTTTTAGGCAAAATTTTATGAAATGTTTTTGGAAAATTGAATGTTACTCCACTAAATTTGCGCTACGATTGCTTGTCAATTTATCAGCCTTTGTCTTGTTTCTCCCCGCCTGTTGCGGAGCGTTACGATGCAAAGGCTGAGTCAATTTAAATCGCCCCCTCTCTTGCCGTTTACCAGTTTTAAAATAAAACCAGCCAGCAAAAAAAGTAGTACAGCTAATACTATTATCCATTTAAAATAGGCAGCTATTGCGGTCATAAAAGCCGTGGTATCATTGATACTGCCCTGCAAACTACGGAGCATTCCTATATTCTCCGCAATGTCTAAAATGCCCGACAGCAGCGCAGCATAGCCAACGGTATTGAATAATTTTTTTGCTGAAAAAAATGTGCTTAATTGCCTGGCGGCCGTAAACAAAAACAACGAATAGCAAAACAAAAAAATAAAATCCAGCCAGGTATTATTTTCGGCTATGGTAATAATATTTTGTCCGGGTAAGGCCGCTTCGCTCCAGCTTTCCAACACTGCTTCCACAGCCGTTGCCGTTGCGGCAAATTCAAGCGAAATAATACCGTGAGGAGTTGCTGCAGTATGTAATGGCCTGCCCTGTAACAACAGCAGCACAATCATTGCGATTGTGCTGACCAATAAAATGTATAATGTAGCTCTTTTATAAAACAGACTCATAACGTTGTTGTATGTAATCCCAATTTACAACGTTCCACCAGTTGTTGATATAGTCTGCTCGTTTATTTTGATACTTTAAATAGTAGGCATGTTCCCACACATCTAAACCCAATAAAGGAAATCCTTTTATATCGCTCACATTCATCAACGGATTATCCTGGTTGGGCGTGCTGCCAATTTTTAAAACCTTGCCCGCATCCATATATAGCCATGCCCATCCACTGCCAAACCGTTGCGTACCTGCCTCTCCCAATTGTTTTTTAAATTCGGCAAAGCTGCCAAATGTTTTTTCCAAAGCTGCCAGTAATTTACCTGTTGGCTGGTTATCATTCTTTTTGGGCCGCATGGATTTCCAAAACAGTTCGTGATTGTAATGACCGCCGGCATTGTTCCGCATTTTTATGGTATACTTTGAAATATTGGCCAGTAATGCCTCTGTAGATTTTATTTGCGGGGCTTCGGCACTCACCGCTTCATTTAATGCCTTGCTGTAGGCTGCAGCATGTTTGCTGTAATGTATCTCCATGGTCTTTACATCAATCACCTCTTCCAAAGCATCATAACGATAGGGAAGGGGCTGCTGGCCAAATCCTGTAGCAGGAAAACTGCCTGCCATTTTGTTTGTAGCCCCACATGATTGCAGCAAAGAACCCATAGCAGTTAAGCCAACTGATACCGACAGCGTTCCGAGGGCTGCATTGCGGATAAACTGCCTGCGCCCGCCATCAAAATTATTTTCCATGATTTAGATATTTTGTGATGAACTTTTTTTCGAAAATCTTTTTAAATACAGCTTAATTTTCTTGAAAGTACGATGGTAAAATTCTTTACTGAACAATTGCGAATCATTCATGGCTTTATAGGTTAAAAATGCCCCGATGGGTATTAATACCATCACTGCCAGCCACATACCTGTAAAAGGAGTGGTAATACCTTCCTTAACAAATTTTTCGCCAAACATGTTGAGCAGGTGAAAGATGAGAAAAAATATAATGGCAACCACCAATGGCATTCCCAGCCCGCCTTTGCGGATGATAGAACCCAGGGGGGCCCCGATAAAAAATAATACCAGGCAGGCCATGGAGAATGCATACTTTCTATGCCATTCCAGTTTATGAAAGTTGAGACTTTTTGCCCTGTCTTTGGCATCCGAATCGTAAAACTGGATGGAATTCTTTATATCCGTAGCCGTGGAAACAACTCTTTCATTTAATGCCGCACGGCTGGAATCGGCAAACAGGGAATCTGCCTTCGCAGGCTGAATAACGTTGCCTGTTTTTTTCCATATGCTGTCTTTAAGGTCTGCAAAATGCAGGAAGGACTTTAGGTTATTGTATAATCTTTTATCTGAACTGTCGGCCAGGTTTCTAAGCGAATCAATATTTTTGCTGAGCTGCCTGGCACTGAGCATCTTTTGATTTCCCTTAAACATTTCAGGATTGGTGGCGCCCTGCTGCAGGGAACTCAGGTCGAACAACTTTTTAAATTCTTTAAATCCCAGGCGGATATATTCTGTGCTGGAATCGTAAGCATTGCCCCTTTCCTGGTAACGAAACCCGTTTTCAAGATTGAACTCAAGGAATTTTTTATCAGGAGATATCTGCATGATACCTTTCTCTGCCACGATAGCATTATCCTGTAAAGGATTGCCCTTTTCATATATCAGTACATTCCTGATGGTTTTACCATCGCTGTCTTTTTTCCCCACTTTTATGGCGTAACCATCGATGTAAGTAAAGAAAACACCTTCTTTTAAATCGAAGGCTGGTTTTTTATAAAAGATCTCGTTGTATAAAGTGGCAAATTTTAGTGAAGCATAGGGGATTACATAATTGGCAAACAAAAAAGTGATCCCGCAAAGTAACAGCGCCACCCACATGAGCGGACGCATAAAGCGCAGCAGGGAAATACCGGATGATTTGATAGCCACCAGTTCAAAACTTTCTCCCAGGTTTCCAAAGGTCATGATGGAAGAAATAAGAATGGCAATGGGCATTGCCAGGGTAAGCAAAGTAGCACTGGCATACCAAAGAAACTGGCCGATAGTGAGTAAGTCTAATCCTTTTCCTACAAGATCATCAATATATTTCCAGAGGTTTTGCATTACCAGGATAAAAAGGGTAATAAAAAAGGTGGCTACAAACGGTCCCAGGAAAGTTTTTAAAATAAGTTTGTCTAATTTCTTCATTGTACATTGTAGGCGTAAAGAAAAATTTATGGCCTAAACTTTTCAATATGATCAACCCCGCAAAAGTAACGCTTTCTGCCTTTGAAGCGAAACTTGTAAACAACAGCGAATGGATTTTAACGAAACATACCATCCTGCAAAAGGCAGGGGATCTTTTGTGGGCGCAGGCAAACAATATCAATGATTTTTTTATTGGCCATGCTATTGTTGCTTTACCGGAACTGGCTGCCTGCCCGCCTAAAATTTCAAAAGGCGAAAGGTACCGGGAGTTGCCCTGGGTAATAATGGATTACCCGGCCATTTTTTCCAAAACTTCAGTAGTTGCATTGAGGACCATGTTTTGGTGGGGAAACTTTATAAGTGTTACCCTGCACTTATCAGGAAAATATAAGCAGGTATTTGAAAATACAATTGCAGAAAATATTAAGCATGCACCTGCAGCTTTTTACATCAGCAACGGGTGCCGGGAATGGGAGCATCATTTTGGGGAAGACAACTACACGCCCGCCGGTGAACTGGATGACATTGCTTTATACCAAAAAATAGTGCAACCTTCTTTTATAAAGATTGCACTCAAATATGATTTGGGCGAATGGAATAATATGAACCAGCTGCTGAAAGAAGCTTACAGCAGGTTTGCGTTTATACTACAACGTTAGTTACCTATGCGGTGAAAAAGATCTTTCACCTGGTATTCCCACAACTGGCTTTGATCTTTAATATCTTTCTTTTCAGCAAAGTCCTTTACAATAAGGATGGTTTGGTTGGTAACTTCCGATTTATCAATGGAGAATTCAAAATACTCGCCTTTTTGAGAATGTGTCCAGTGAAAACGAATAAATTTATCATCTTCCTTTTCCAGCAGGTCTGCCTTCTCTTCAGTGCCATTCCAGCCAAAAGTAAATACGCCGTCTCTTTCATCAACCTGGTCTGCAAACCATTCCTGTAATCCTGCCGGTGTGCTCAAAAATTCGTATAAGATACCTGGAGAGCATCTTACAGGATATTCCAGTGTATATAATTGTTTCTTACTCATTCTATTATTTTAGTAATCCTTGGAGGCTGCAATTATAGAAAAATAATTAACGTGGCAAAATTTTTAGGCCATTATTTTCAAAAGGATTGATAATAAAATGAAATGCAGCTGGTACGCGGTTTTTTTTGGCTCACCCATTTATTATTATTTTTTGATACATAATAGAAATAACATACATTACGTATGCATTGACAATCCCCTCTTACGAGTACCAAAACATTGCCTGATGTAGTTTATTTAACCACTTAAATTACCTGCCTTATGAGTATGCGTCAGCTGAAGATAACCAAATCCATCACCAACAGGGAAAGCCAGAGCCTGGAAAAGTACCTGCAGGAAATTGGTAAAGTGGAACTCATCACTCCCGAAGAAGAAGTAAAACTCGCCATCCTTATTAAAAAGGGGGATCAGATAGCCCTGGAAAAATTAACCAAGGCCAACCTCCGCTTCGTAGTATCTGTGGCCAAGCAATACCAGAATCAGGGACTTACACTGCCTGACCTCATCAATGAAGGAAACCTGGGGTTAATAAAAGCAGCACAACGTTTTGACGAAACCAGGGGTTTTAAATTTATTTCCTATGCTGTGTGGTGGATAAGACAAAGCATACTACAGGCTTTGGCAGAACAATCGAGAATTGTGCGCCTGCCTTTAAATAAGGTAGGTTTAACCAACAGGATAAGCAAAGCATACTCACAGCTGGAACAGGAATTTGAAAGAGAACCTACTCCCGAAGAACTTTCCTTTTTTCTTGACATTGATGCAGACGAAATATCGGCCACGCTTGGGGTGGCTGCAAGGCATGTAAGCATGGATCAGCCTTTATCGGATGGCGAAGACAGTACACTAATAGATGTACTCATCAATAAGGATGCAAAAGGTACCGACGACCAGCTGGTAGTAAAAGATTCATTAAATACTGAAATAGAGCGTTCGCTGAGTACCCTGACCGAGCGGCAGAAAGAAGTGGTGCGGTATTTTTTTGGAATAGGCATTGATCATCCGCTGAGCCTGGAGGATATAGGCGAGCGGTTTAGTTTAACAAGGGAAAGAGTAAGGCAGATAAAAGATAAAGCGATCAACAAGCTTAGAACAGCCTCCCGCTGCAAGTTGCTGAGGGGATATCTTGGTGTCTAGATTTGGATTTGTTGAATAAGGGGATGACCAGGATGATAAGAATAAAATAGTTTGAAAAGACTCCGCTTTTGCGGAGTTTTTTTATTCGTAAGAGAACATTTTATGAGAGACTGGTTAATTAAAGATTAGTTAGCAGAGATCAGCTGCTACCTCTCAATTACTAATCACTAACTACTGATGAACGGATTACCATCCACCAATCCATCTATCCAATAAATCCAGGTACAAAAAAGCCCCGTTAAAATAACGGAGCCTTTTCTGATTTGTATGAAGAAGAAAATCTTAGTTCATGATTGTAAACTTCCTGTTGAGTTCTACACCTGCATCGCTGCTTTTGATGATATAGTCTCCTGAGGTTAATCCTTTAAGATCGATCCTGAAATTATTGGTACCGTTTTGAACATTGGCATCCAGTTTTTTAACCAGTTTACCGGTTATTTCAAACACCATCAGTTGCGTTCTCACCGCCCTGTCTGATTTGATAACCACGTTCAGCACATCTTTGGCTGGAACCGGGTAAATAACGCTGCTGATATTTTTAACCTGGCAATTTTGTCTGAAGATATCAGTATACACTGACTGGCCATCTTTATCAACCTGTTTGATCCTGTATAAAGCATTACCTGCTTCCAGGTCTATCTGGTTGTAAGCACGTGCACCTCCGCTGAAACCAGCTGCAGGTGTGCGGCCAATTGTTTTCCAGGCATTGCCATCTGTACTTCTTTGTACTTCAAAATAATCGCTGTTTGATTCCTGTGTTGTAGCCCATGATATGGATGTGCCGTTGCCGGAACATTTAGCATCGAAGCTGGAGAAGAGAACAGGTAGGGCACCGCCTAAACCAAGTGGTGCAGGGAAACCCGGAGACATCAGCTTGTATTCTGTAAAGCCACCGTCTGCAGAAATTGAATGTTGTGCCAGCGTTGTACCTGGCTGTAAGGTTATAAATCCTCCCTGTGGGTAGGATGCACCTTTAGTATAATAAGTGATCTGTAAGATCGGTTGCCATGTAGTAGTAATAGGCATTGTTAAACCAGTAGCGGCCTGGCTGTAACCGATAATAGTACTCATATTATAGGTCTGTCCTCCATAAGGTACATCGCCTAATGGATTCCCCGCCAGGTTTGGCGATGCTGTCCAGCCCAGGCTGGCCAACGGTCCCAGAGGCGTAATGTTAGGCGTGGGAGAAGCCATAAGGCTTTGATTTTGGAATGCGAACCCGATTCCAAAACCATCTGCCTGAACAGTCATGGTAGCCATCATTTCAAACCGAACGGTTACAGTACCTGTTGCAGGACCAGCGCCATCCGGGTCGGTTCCTGAGTAGCTAACCTGTGAAACTCTTGCCGAAACTACATCGTCCTGGGCAAACGCAATGTTCAGTGCCAGTGCAGAGATGAGTGTAAATATAATTTGCTTCATGTTTTTTAATTTGAGTGTTTTAGTATCGGTAGATTATTCAACAGAATTATTTTCTCCCGGAACATGTGATACAACTGGTTTTCTTACTGGAACCTGCGCTTGTGTTCCAGGTCTGCTTGTACTGGTATTAACTATTCCAAGGAATGCACTGTTTGTTAATGATAAATCAGCTGCAGTTACATTTCTATCCATATTCACATCTCTTACATTGTAGACGTTGGTGTTTCCGGCTGCCGGCCCGATGAATGCGGTATTAACCAGCGATACATCTGCTGCAGTAACAGCACCGCTTCCGTTAACATCGCCCTGCCACAAGCCATACAATGTTGCATTTCCAGGCAAAAGAGCAGCTGGTGCAGAAACAGCAGGTTTTTGGTAAACATTGGCAAGAGAAGAGAAATTATTGCTGAAATCTCCGGTAGCATTGGAAGCTTTGGCAAAACTCATAACCGACACATGATTCCTGTGTTTTACAACCATGTAATTACCTGAACCTTGCTTGGTAATAGGAACAGAAATCGGTGTCACACCATCCAGGTCAACTACAGCTCCGTTGGTCAGAATAAATCCAGCCTTGCGGCCAATTAATGTTCCGATAGTAGCATCAGGTGCGAGGCCGGAGGCTGGTTTTCTTAATTCAATCAAAATCCAGTCAACAACGTTTGCATTGGGAATAACGCCTACTGATTCTGTACCTGTATAACTAAATGGAAGCGCGTTGTAAGGTTGCGCCAATGGAATTAAGTTCCCGGTATTTAATGTATTTCTCATTAAAGTTGTAGGATTGTTCCAGTTTCCTCTCAAAAACGCCGTTACATTCATCGTATAATTAGGATCCGCCAGTTTCCACTCCTGTGCAAGATCTGCAGCAGGGATACCGGTTATATTAACCCAATCGCTACCTGTATTTCTTGTAACGGGTGTAACACGGGCATTCCATTCTGAAGCAACCAAAGTCCAGGGAACCAGGTTGTTCTCGTTATTGGTATTCAGTTCGGCCGTCAAATATGGATAACGAACATCAGCCGTAAAGCCCGTACCGCCTGTTGGCGTAAAATTGAATTTTCTTTTCACTTCTCTCTCGGCCTGTGTTGGATCACCACCGGCTGACAATGGGATCATGGTAACAGTAAGTGATGCAGGCGCTGTGCCCGCATTGGTTGTTACCAGCATATTGGTACCATTAAATACCCTTGCTGCCCCGTTTGACCAGCCGGTTCTTGTTACCCTGCCAATTACTTCTTTGCCTGCAGCAAATGTATATGCTGCAGCAGCAGGAGAAATTAAAGCAAAAGTTGGGTTGGCAACAGGGTCTGTGGTAAATACACCATTCGTAAGATTGAATGTATTGTTTACAGTAACTGAAGCATTCAGCTTCACTATATCCGCAGCGCCTGTTTTATTAATCAGCAGGTTGGGGATAACGGAGGCACCGGCAGTAATATTGGAGTTACCGGTTCCGTACATTTCCAGCACACCGGCTGTTCCCACACCGGTATAAGTTCCGGTATTGGTGTAATTTCCCTGTACACGCAGGCTGCCGTCATTATTTAATGTACCTGCATTCTGCACATCTCCCTGCACGGTAACCTGGGCACCGGCCTGCATAAAGAATGTTGCACCACTTTGTACATTTAACTGGGCTTGCCCCTGTAAACTCAGAAAACCAAATACTGCAATAGCAGTTGTAATTTTGGGTAGCATATTATTATGTTTTAGCAATAAAGTAAAGATATACCCTTATTCTTTTAACTGAAAGACTAATTTATTAGAGTGACCGTTTCATTTAGTATTCGGTAACCCTGTATCAATCATTTAATCTTCAAGCCATAAAATTATATAATTTAACATTACTTCATATACCACAATCGGGTTATTTTTGGGCTTAGTTTTCAACAAAATATTTGCTTATCGGCAATTTTACCCGAAATTTGCACAACAAAATTTACTCCCCAGATGGCGTTAGAAATAAAAGTTCCTACAGTTGGCGAAAGTATTAGTGAAGTTACACTGGTAAAATGGCTCAAAAATGATGGTGAATGGGTCAACAGGGACGAAGTGATTGCTGAGCTGGAAAGCGAAAAAGCCACTTTTGAGATCAATGCAGAGCAGGCGGGTACCATTAAACAAATAGCAAAAGAAGGAGATACCCTGGCAATAGGCGATGTGGTATGTTCTATAGATACATCCGCCGAAAAGCCGGCCGGTGCTGAATCTCCGGTTGCTGCCGAAGAAAAAAAGGCAGCACCTGCCAGCCCTGCAACGCCTGAAAAAGCAGAAAAATCCGCTGCCCCTGTGGCCCAGGACATAAAAGCTACCCCGGTAGCTGCCGCCATTATAGCAGATAAAAAAGTAGATAGTAAAGCCATCACCGCTTCCGGCAGCAATGGCAGGATATTAAAACAGGATGTACTGGAAGCACTCAGTAACCCTGGCCGCATACCCGGTGCAACAGCTTTTAGCCGCCAGGATCGACCGGAAAAGATGAGTAACCTGCGCAAAACCATCAGCCGCCGGCTTGTGGAAGCTAAAAATACTACCGCCATGCTCACCACTTTTAATGAGGTGGATATGGGGCCGGTAATGGAAGTGCGGAAAAAATTCAAGGATAAATTCAAAGAAGTACATGGCGTAAACCTGGGTTTTATGAGTTTTTTCACCAAAGCCTGTTGTTTTGCCCTGCAGGAATTCCCCTCGGTTAATGCCTATATAGATGGAGAAAATATTATTTACCATGATTATTGCGATGTATCTATAGCCGTTAGTGCCCCCAAAGGCCTGGTGGTTCCGGTGATCCGCAATGCCGAAAGCCTGAATATGGCAGGCATAGAAGCCGCAGTGGTGGAACTGGCTACCAAAGCCAAAAACAATAAACTCACTATTGAAGAAATGACGGGTGGAACTTTCACTATTACCAATGGAGGTATTTTTGGAAGTATGATGAGCACACCTATTATTAATATACCACAAAGCGCCATTTTAGGGATGCATAATATAGTGGAGCGCCCCATGGCTGTAAATGGCCAGGTAGTAATTAAGCCCATGATGTACGTGGCGCTGAGTTATGATCACCGCATTATTGATGGCAGGGAATCGGTTGGCTTCCTGGTAAGGGTAAAACAATTACTGGAAAATCCTTCCTTGTTATTATTTGGAAAAGATCCGGTGAATGCTTTGCTGGAACTGTAAAAAAGCAACATCTTTTTTTATAAGAAATCGTCCGCTGTTAATAGCGGACGATTTTATTTATAAACTGCCGTACTTTATTTTTCTGCAGGCAAAGCACTGCAAAAATATCGTTGCTTTATAACCTCATGCCAAAATATTGCTTTTGATACATTGCTTTTGATTATAAAGTACTTTCGGCTTTATGAGCAGATTTTTTTCCTACATCAATTCTTCCAAAAAAATATTGGATGCTTATGATGGGATGCAGCCATTTCCTTTTCATATAAAAAAACATTTTGCTGCCAACAAAAACTTTGGATCAAAGGATAGGAAAACTATTGCAGAAATATGTTATGCCTGGTTAAGGACAAGTCATTTATTTGGCAGGAACCTGCAAGATGAAAATATTATTCATGCCTTGTTTTTGTGTGTTGACACACAACATCCCTTGCTGGCTGCACTACAACCGGAACTTAATAAAAAAGTAAGTTTGGGTTCAGGAGAAAAATTGTCTTTTTTGCAATTGAGCGCAGGCAGTATATTTCCTTTTGAAAATGAATTGGGCAATATTGACCATGAAAAATTTGTACTATCTTTTTTTCAGCAGCCCCTGTTGTTCCTGCGTTTGAGGCCAGGCAAAGAAAAGGCTGTTATTGCTAAACTGGAAAACGCAGCAGTTTCTTTTTCCATGTTATCTGCTAATGCTGTTTCCCTGCCCAATGCTACCAAACTGGAAGGCATCATCGACATCAATAAAGATGCGGTGGTGCAGGACAGCAATTCGCAAAAAGTATTTGATCATTTGAGGGAACAGTCTTTAACGCCGTCGTTGGAGTTCCCGTGGTTTGTGTCTCCACGAACTACTAGCGAAAAAATACCCGTATGGGATTGCTGTGCTGCCAGCGGTGGTAAGTCAATCCTACTCTTCGACCAGTTGAACGGAAAAATAAAATTGACGGTATCCGATATCCGCCCCGCTATTTTGAAGAACTTAAAAAAGCGGTTGCAGGAAGCAGGTATTAATATCAACCGTGCATTTGTGGCAGATGTTTCCAACGATATCGCCGAAGAAATTGAAAAGGAGTTTTCTATTATCATATGCGATGCACCCTGCACGGGCAGCGGTACCTGGAGCCGAACCCCGGAGCAGCTGGCTTATTTTAAAACAGGGAAGATCAATGAATTTGCTGCTTTACAAAAGAGCATAGCCATCAATACTTCAAAATATTTAAAGAAAGATGGGCTGTATTTTTACATCACCTGTTCTGTTTTTAAAAAAGAAAATGAAGAAGTAGCGGAAGCATTGGCAAAAGATACCGGCATGAAATTGCTCCATAAAAAATACCTGGAAGGATATAACCACCACGCGGATACGATGTTTGTTGCAGTTTTAAAGAAGTAGGCTGCCATATTTTTTAATGCAGCTATTGACATGATGAAATTACCTGAGCAAGTAGGAGCGTATTTATACTTGTTCTTTCCAGTTCACAATTTATTAATCTTAGCCGAAAGTACTACCGGTATTGATATATTTCGAAAATAATTTATATAAAAAACACCTTTGTAGAAAAATGTCTATTGTATATACCTGATCGAGTGAATATGTTTGTTATGTTAATAAAAAAATACCACCACCTAACGTACCTGTCAGCTTATGAGTTTCAAAATGCTCATATTTTTAATCCTTTTTTCTATTCCTTTCAACCATTTACTGGCACAGGGGGATAGTACAGCTGCATTATTGCAAAAACCTTCGCTTAGGTACCTTAAAACTACAGCTGCAAAAGCGCAACTTTATTCACAACGCATTTCTGGGAAAACAATAAAAGTATTAAAGAGGCTTGGCAAATGGGAAAATAAAGTCAAAAAATTATTAGAAAAAGCCAGTCCTGAAACGGCTTCCAGGCTTTTTGCCAACCCGGCAGTGACATTTAACGGGCTGTTGATTAAAGTGCAAAAAGGGGAAGCCCTTGTAAATGATCAGTCATCAACATACAATGGATACCTTGACAAGATGAGCACCAGTGCCAGGTATATTTCTGCTGTTTCTGCCAATGTAGATTCCAACATCAACCGGTATGCAAAACTCGCTGAAAAAAAAGCAGGTATACTTGAAGCTGAAATTGCAGAAAGTGAATATGTAAAGGAATTTATCCGGGAACGAAAAGACCAGCTGATAGATGAATCAATAAAATATATCGGGCGGGCAAGAATTCTAAAAAAAATAAATCAGGAAGCATATTATTACGTTGCATCACTTTCTAATTATAAACAACTTTTTTCAGATCCAAAAAAAATTGAAGACCTCGTTTTAAAAGGACTTCAGTCAAATGAGGATTTCAGGAATTTTTTTCAGCAAAACTCATCGTTGTCCGGCACTTCTGGATTGCAGGGCTTATCGCTAGTTCCTTCAGGAAACATTCCCATTGTGAATGGTATTGCACCCCGTGCTTCTTTACAGCAATTTACGCAGGCCAACGCTCCACTGCTGAATGCAAATAACCTGCAGCAGATCATTCAAAATAAAATGCCTTCCACTCCGTCTGACATGGAGCAATTTTATTCAAAGCTTAGCAGTAAAGGAAAAATGGGTAATAGCAATCTCCCCGATTTTACTCCAAACAGCCAGAGAAGTAAAACCTTTTTTCAGCGATTGGAATATGGGGCTGATGTTCAGTTTGGCAAAACAGTGAGTATGCTCCCAAGTACCAGTAATATAGCTTTAAAGATTGGCTATAAGATTAATGACAAAAGCAGCGCAGGCATTGGCTTAAGCTATATGATGGGTTTGGGAGAAGGCTGGAATAAAATAAAGCTTACGCACCAGGGCATGGGATTCAGAACTTATTTAAAATGGGAACTTAAGAAAAAATTACACATACAAGGCGGCGGTGAATGGAACTATATGTCCCAGTTTAAAAACCTGGAAATATTGAAAGATGTGTCGGCCTGGCAACAGTCGGCGTTGCTTGGTTTTAGCAAAGAAGTACAAGCCAGGAAAAAAATGAAGGCTAATATTCAATTACTATATGATTTTTTGCATGGCAGTCAATTGCCTGTAAAACAACCATTCGTTTTTAGAATGGGGTACGATTTTTAAAGACTATTAAACTATTTTATGAAGAAGCTAAGCGTGTTTTTATTGTGCCTCAATGTGCTTTTGAAAGTAAGCGGGCAGGTAAATTTTCAAACAGGTAGTGCTACACATAGTATTCCCATTTTTGGCTGGGAAGATCATAAGAGCAGGCTAGCGAGCATTATTAGCCTGGATTATAATTCGGGCAATGGTTTAAAGGCAGGTGATGTGGCATCTAATGTGGGACAGGGCTGGAACCTGATGGCGGGAGGTGTGATCACCCGTATGCAAAATGGCGAGCCCGATGACCAGAAACCATATAATATAGGCTCTTCAGAGACATGGGATGATACTAAAAAATATCCCGCAGGTTACCTGTATGCTTCATTTGATATTACCAAGGGAGTATCAACCTCTATTAATCAATATCCTTTATTTAAAGCTAAAAACGTAGTATATAAGCAATTCAATGATGTAGCAGCAGACAAGGAACTTGATCGGTTTGCCTTTAGTTTTAACGGACGTTCGGGTGTGTTTGTGCTTGATAAAACTACTAACAAAGGCCTGCTTTTAGAAGACAGCAGAATTAAAATATGGTTCGTAAAAAATGAGAATAATTCATCACAGCAAATTCGCACTACAATTGTTACTTTTTATATCCAGGATGAGAATGGATCCATTTATAAATTCAGTAAGTTCAGCAAAACAAAAATCCTTAAAACCAACTATTGCAACCCCGAACTGACCCAGGCACTCACACAACCTAATTTTAAAAATGATAGAACGTATTACGAATCAGCATTTGAAGATGCCCAGATTGTAAATCCTTACATCATCAATGAATGGTACCTGGAAGAGATTGAAGATGCACTTACCCACCGGAAAATAACTTTTACTTATGTTAACAGGAGCATTGATGCAAAAGCGGGAATAGCTATTACCCATTATAACAATGTAGGGGATAAAAATTATTCGGTAGTATCTTATGGAAGATCAAAAACAGAGACCCCGGAATTATCAACCATTGTATGGCCTGACGGTTACCAGCTAACCTTAAACTATGGCCAGGCAAGGGTGGATATGAATGGCTCATATGCAATGAACTCAATAGATATAAAGTATGCCGGCAGGGTTTCATCCAGGTATGAGTTAACCACCAGCTACTTTATACGTAACAGGATTGGAACGCCTAAAACTGTTTATCAAAAAAATAATGCAAGGCTATGTTTATTATCTGTAAAAAAAATATTACCCGATCTCAAAGGCGATGAACCTCCCTGTGTGTTTAGTTACTACATGGGGTCAAGTGCGCCAGACGATGTGGTGCCTGCGCCTTTCACACATTTAAAAGATATCTGGGGGTTTTATAACGGTAGCAACAGCAAAGACTTCAACAATGCAGTGTTCCCAATCCTGAATGACGTCTCAATGCTTAACAATAGCCAGCTGAAAGGTTTATGTTTTTTAAGAAATGGTTCCAATGACCCGGCGTTAAATCCAAAAGACGGGTACGCAAAAAATGGTCTGCTTAAACAAATAATTTATCCTGCCGGAGGCTCCATAAAATATGAGTATGAGCAAAACACCGCTGTTATGGTTGGCCAGTCGGGGCAGGGAATGGTGGGCGGTGTGCATGTGTCAAAAACAAGTGTTGCAGACGGGGGTTTTTCAAATGATTGCAATAATGCTTTGATCACTCACTATAAATATACGCTTGATGATGCCTATACACAATCATCGCTTTGGGGAGTTGAAGTACCCAAAAACAGCATGACTGTTTTAAGTCATTACTCACCTGCAGATAAATATTTTTATTACAAGCCCATTTTCGATATGGGATGTAAATACCGTTACCAAAACCCGGGTATCCTTTCCCGTGACCAGGCAATAGATCTCACAGGCCGCCAAAAGTTTTTACTGGCACTTTCCGGTGTAATGAGTGTTGTAAGTGCAGTTACACAGGTTTTTGATATCATCAGTGTATGTATGAGCGCCACACCTGCGGCGATCGTGGCGATTGTGCTGGATGTTATTGGTACAGTTGTAAACATTGTGCTCACCTGTTTTACAGATCCCTCAGATAACTCTACCACCCACATGTATTATAACTCAGATGTTAATGGTTCCAACGCATTACCGAGTCAGTTCAGCAGGGTGGAAACAAAAGAGGGCAGTGGTGCCAACGGGCGCACGGTAATGGAATTTACCAGTTCGGCCGATTATGCAATATGGGAACCTACTAACCCCACTTATTCTATGAAGCAGCGTTTTGCTCCTTACGCATACGGGCTGGAGAAAAAAACTACGGTGTATGATGCTGGTAACAATAAAGTGAAAGAAATTGAAAATACATATGATTACAGTAATGCAAAGTGGGTGCAACACTTTACCTACCATCATCCACCTATTCTTGAAATCAGGAATTTCCCTTCCTGCAAATACCTGGTCAAAAAAAGTGTTTCAAAACGAAGTGATGAGTGGACGAATCCAAATAATCATTTATACCCGTTAACCTATTTCAACACTTCTAACAGCGACATATTAGTTGACATTTATGATCCGATAGTGGGAAGGGTAGAACTTGAAACTTCATACGAACGAACCTATAAACCTGGACAATCTGTAGAATTTGTTCAGACAAAAAAAGACTATTGGTATAGCGATGTCAATTATGCAGTCTCCATGACACAAACTTTCGGTTCAGACGGGACAATATATTGGACGTATTATAAATATAATTCCGATTTTGTCGATTATCCCGGTGTCAGTATGGGAACGCTTAATAATTTAACCAGCAATAATATTTATAATGAGCTTGTATCTGTATCAAACTGGATTAAGGATCCTCTAGCGGGCGGCCAATACATGCTGAATGAAAAAGTAACGGAATTCCAGGTACTGGCTAATGGGGACGTAAGGCCTTATAGGACGTTGGAACAGAAATTTGCAAAGCCACAGTTAGCCTATGAGATAACCACGACTGCCTTAATGTATCCCGGGCCGGCCTATGCCACTATATGGGGAGCTTATGCTTATCCGGCACCCTATACGGCACCAAATTTCAATTATAAAGAAACCGAACGCTTTTATTATGACAACGCTTCCAATCTTATAGGAATAAAAGATGAAGGAGGAAGAACTGTAAAACATATTTATGATTATGATGACAGGCATATTGCCGCTACCATAACCAATGTCGATCCTGTAAATGATGTATGCGCTTATTCAAGCTTTGAAACAAGCAGCTTTGGAGGATTTACCTATACAGGCGCTGGCCCTAACTATGCACTTGCTGGTAAATCTACCGGGAAAAGATGTTTAGTACTTTCCAATTCAAGATCCCTGAGCATAAACATTAATCCGTCGAAAAGATACAGGCTGACTTTTTACGGCGCAGGAACCATGGCAGCAGTTAGCAATGCGACTTTGCAAAGCACTTATTTCAACCCGGCCACTACCTTCTATTTTGAATACCTTACTAATCCCGGGGCCACGTCTATAACCATTACAGGTGCAACCGCCAGTGCCTCTTCAAAAGTGGATGAACTGCGTTTGTATCCTATAGAAGGACGGATGAAAACAGTGACCATGGATCCCCTGGTAGGTAAACTTTCTGATGCAGATGAAAATACAAGGATAACAAGCTATGAATACGATAATAACAGCAGGCTACGGTATATAAAAGATGACAACGGGGTTATTGTTAAAATGTATGAATATAATTTTTCAAAAAAGCCTGCCTGCCCGGTTACCTATACCCACCTGGAAGTATCAGAAACATTTACCAAAAACAATTGCGGTGCAGGAACTATTGGCAGCGATGTAACCTATACCATACCGGCCGGAACATATACCTCTACACATAGCCAGGAAGCAGTGGATGCCATGGTAGATAATGATCTTGAAATGAATGGACAGAACCATGCCAATTCAGCCGGATCGTGCATCCCTGTGTTTTACAATGATGCCAAAGCAACTAACTTTTCCAAGGAGGATTGCCCGTTAGGTTATATAGGCTCTACTGTTACCTATAGTGTTCCTGCCAACAGGTATCGCTCTTTTGTGGATAAGGCAGATGCAAACAGGATGGCCCAGGAAGAGATCGATGCCAATGGCCAGGCATGGGCCAATACCCCGGGAGTATCTTCCTGTATCATCAACACAACGGCACAGTGGGAAGGTACTGGATGTACACAATGCGTAAACAACCAGAACAGTGTGCAAGTGCGGGACATCAACCCAAACAGTGCTACTTATGGGCAAACACAATGGGTGCAAACAACAGATCCCTGTGTGGCGGCTCCAACACCGTTTTATGCATTAGTGTCATATGATAACTATTATTATTACAGCGACCCTTATTACACGATCGAACAGGCTGATTTTTATATCAGTTTCTATGAGAATGCAGCCTACACTATTCCGCATTACGCCACAGGTGAGTCGATCATAAATTACAGCCTGAGCACAACAGAACAAAGCCCTTATGGCCAGGATAATCACTATTACGAATATTATGTCAAACCGGCAGCGGGTGCTCAACAGATCGTTCTGGGCAACTTAAGAACATATGAATTCTGGATTTTAGGATTTGAACAATTTGCCAACTATGCCAACTATACCCTGCTGGAGGGCTGTCATTATAACTATTAAACAACTTACTATGAAATATATATTAATCACTTTTCTCCTGTTCTTTTCCGCTGCCACCCGGGCACAAACAAAACCTGCCGGCGCAACGGGGCATAAAGATTCCTTAAGAAATGAATTGCAACATTTACTTCAGGAACCTGCCGGTAAAATAAACCAGGTATTGGCTTGCATTGATTCTGCGTCAGCCGGCATAAAAAAAATAGCTGCAGACAGGAGTTTAAGTGTTCCTCAAAAAGATGATAAAGTTAAAAAAATAGCGCAGGCGAGAGATAAAAGAATAAGCCAGCTTTTAACCCCAAAAAAGGTTCAGCAACTTCAGTCTTTTTTTCAGCAAAGACAACCCAAGCATAAAAAACTTTTGAAAAAAGGATAAATATATTCTATGAAATATTTACATTTTATTAGCCGGTTATCAGCATTGCTATTGTTAATCATAATCAGCAACATAGCTGCAGCGCAAAGTATACCCAACCAGGTCACTTCAATGTATGGGAACTACTCCTATAACTCCGTTCAGGTGCCAGACAATTTGGTGTCGGACGGTGCAAATCCTGCCGGTTATGCATTGCAATGGGAGGAAAGCCTTACACCGGCTGACGGGTTCGTGGCAATGAGCGGCGCTACATTGGCCACCTTCACATTCAGTGGCCCGCTGTTTCAAACCAGCTATTATCGCCGCAAAGCTACTTTGGGCGGAAATATTGTATACTCCAATGTATTAAAGATTGAGTTGGTTTCTGCCAACTGGGAAAATATTAATTATATAAGGGAGCATGATATTTTAACAGGGCAATACACTACTGACTGGAAGGTTATAGATCAGTTACCCTCTAATGAAAAACGGGTTACCACTTCCTATTTAGACGGTTTAGGTAGGCCGGTTCAGAAAGTATACAAGGAAATAGCAACACCCGCTGAAGGCTCTCCTCCCAACGTCTCCTGGGGAGACCTGGTAGAATTTTCTGAATACGATAGTTACGGAAGAAAGGTAAAACATTATCTCCCCTATTCTTCAGCACTGCAGCCCGGAAAATATAAAACAACTAATATAACCAGCCAGGCACAATATTTTACAACAAAACTCGGGGAAACAAATCCATTTACTGCTTTGCAATATGACAACAGTCCGCTCGACAGGGTCATGAATATCAGGGATCCCGGCACCTCCTGGTCTGCCGGTTCCGGCAGAACGGTTTACGAAGCCTACAACGAACCGGATGAAAATGTTAGAAAATTCAAAGTGGGAGATAATACGGGAGATGCGCCTACATCACCGGGCACCTATGATACAAAAACGCTTTATAAAGTTAAAAAAACAGATGAGAATGGTAACCAGGTAATTGAATACATCACTACCGAAGGTAAGCTCATACTTAAGAAGGTGCAGATCGATCAAACCCCCGGCACCCAGCATGCCGGCTGGATATGCACTTATAATGTGTACGATCATTTCGGGCAACTGCGGTTTACTATTGAACCCGAAGCAGTAAAATGGCTCGATAACAATGGTTGGTCCTTTGCCAATACCGGTGGCACACAGGTATTTACGGATTTGTGTTTCAGGTACGAATATGACGAGAGCGGAAGAATGATCATTAAAAAATCACCCGGGGCGAAAGAGCTGTACATGGTATATGACGACAGGGACAGGCTGGTATTTTCGCAGGACGGCAACCAGCGTTTGCTATCACCACCACAATGGCTGGGTTATATTTATGATGGCCTTGACAGGGTTGTATTAACAACGCTCTACAATACTACCAAAACGAGGGCAAACCTGGAGGCTGATATAGCCGCCGCTGCCGCCAGTTCATCGGTAACCATCAGTTCGCTCAGTGCAACTGTTGCTACCTGTAAAAATCCTATATCCTCAGCTGATCTCAATAACAGCAGCATCAACAGCATCCTGAAAGTAAATTTTTATGACAACTACAATTATGCGGCTGTAAAAGCCTATGATCCCAGTTCTGATAATACCCAGGCTTATCCCAATACAGGTTTTCCGAATGCGAACCATATGATAAAAACGGAGCGTACGGTCAATTTATCTACCGGTAGCATTACCCGTGTGTTAGGTACCGGCACGTTTATGCAAAGCACTACTTATTATACAGAACAAGGCAATATTTTTCAGCACCTGGAAGACAATATTAAATCAGGAACAGATGTGACCACTTTTCAATACAGGTGGGATAATGTTGTATTAAGTGTAAATACCAAACATACGGCAGCAGGCACAGCTTACAGCAACTATAGTGTAATAACAAAATACCTGCACGATAAGCTGGGAAGGGTGGCAGGTATTGAAAAGAAAATAGGCAGCAATGCCTTTAAAGCAGTGGCCGCCTATACTTATGATGATATGGGGAAACTGTTGAAAACAAGGCTGGCGCCGGGTTACACCGGAACGGGTCTTACAGAAATTGAAACCCTTAACTATAGTTATAACATACTGAATGAACTCACGGGGATCAATAAGGATTATGCATTAAAAACGGGCAGTTATAATAAGTGGAATAATTTTTTCGGCTTATACCTGGGTTATAATAATGCCGACGGAGTGTTCGCCAATGCCCGGCTTGATGGATATGCAACGGGGCACTTGTGGAATACCCAGGGAGATGATGCACAAAGAAAATATGATTTCAGTTATGACAGGGCCGGCCGTTTATCCAAAGCACTGTTCAATGAGAAGCAAAAAACCACCGATGCCTGGAGCAATGCCAAAATGGATTTCAGCGTATCCGGTTCTTCCGGCACCATAACCTATGATCTTAACGGCAACCTGCTCAACATGCTTCAGAAAGGTGTGGTGCCAGGAGGCAGTGCACCTGTTGAGATAGACAATCTTAGTTACACTTATGCAAGCAATAGCAACAAGCTTATCAAGGTAACGGATAATGGAACCGCAGCCAACAACAATGGTAAATTCGGCGATTTTAAACCAGGTACTCCCGGCTCACCGGAAGATTATATTTATGATGACAATGGTAACCTCGTTATAGACCTCAATAAAACCATCAAAGACCTGCCCGGCCTTTCAGCCAATAAAGGCGTGAAATATAATTTTTTAGACAGGCCCGAAGAGGTACGCATCATTGGAAAAGGAACACTTAAAATTGTGTATGATGCAGATGGCAGGAAACTCCAGAAAATATTTACACCCGAAGGCGGGGGTGCTGCTGTCACCACATCCTATATTGACGAATTTATTTACAGGGATAATGACCTCCAGTTTATTGAATTTGAAGAAGGAAGGTTAAGGGTTGTAAATGCTTTTAGTGCAAATAATGGGTACGATGCCCAAATGATTGTGGCCAGCCAGGCCATGTTGGGAGGTAAAAGGGCAGCCTTCGATTATTTTATAAAAGATCACCAGGGAAATGTTCGGCTTACCCTTACAGAACAGGTTCATACGGGTTCCAATCAATGTACCATGGAAACAGCCAGGGAACCAAATGAAGAACCGGTATTCGGACAAACCGGTGCTTCCAACGAAGTGGAAGTAAGCAGGTTCAATACGCCTCCGGGATGGTCACAAAATAGTTCCGCAAAAGTAAGCCGCCTGGGTAACCTGGCTGCAGCAAAACTGGGCCCTAATGCTTTGATGAAAGTAATGGCCGGGGACAGGATGAGCGGTTCCGCCTATTACTACTATGCCAATCCCGTTACCAACAGCAGCGGTCCCAATAATATTATTTCAAGCCTTATATCATCCCTTACCCAGGCTATTTCGGGAAGCGGCGCTACCAGTGGCATTGTAAAAGACGGGGCAGTTAATATTACCGGCAGCCTCAACACAAGTGTACCCTTTAGTACGGTCACTTCTCCCCATGCCGGCGATCCTACAGGAACCAACCCGAAAGCATACCTCACCATTCTTTTCTTTGATGAACGTTTCAATTTTGTGGAAGAAGGCAGTATTGCTGTTCGGGTAGAAACTGCCGGCGATGGCTGGAATGCGATCGCAGCTAACAATATCAAGGCGCCTAAAAATGGCTATGCTTATGTATACCTCAGCAATGAAAGCAATGAGCATGTTTACTTTGATAACTTTTATGTTACACACAACCGTGGCAGGATCGTACAGGAGGATCATTATTATTCTTATGGTCTCAAAATTTCCGGCATATCTTCCAAACGCCTCGGCGATGTAAATGAAGGGATGCTTACCAACCGCAACCAGTTCCAGGGAGAGTACAGCGAGTTTGACGAAGAGACTGGCTGGAACGAATTTGAACTAAGAGATTATGATCCGCAGATAGGTCGTTTTATACAAATAGATCCTTACGACCAGTTTTCCAGCGGGTATGTAGGTTTTGCTAATAACCCTCCTAATAATATTGATATAGACGGAGGCGTTGCTGTTCCGACAGACCCAATAAAAACACTTACAACTGTTGTAGTTTATTCGAAAAAAGCAAGTGGTTTTTCACGGTTTCTTAAAGGGGCGGGCAAGTTTGTCAAAGGATTTGCCAACGGTGGCGTAACTGCTGTAGTAGAAACTGTCAAGGGAGTTGTTGCGGTTGTAAAAGACCCGATAGGAACAGCCAAAGCATTGGTGCAAACAGTAGTACACGTAGTGAAGAATCCCCGTGAGGCTTTGAATGGGATCAAAGAGTCGGCTATTGATGTGCTAAATACCATCAAAAGCGGGGACCCGGAAGCCATAGGTAATCTTATTGGCAAAGCTGCAGTGAATTTAATACCAGGAGGGACCATCGCCAAAGGAATCGGAGGAGTAGGGAAAATAGGAAGCGGTTTAAAAGTCATCAGGAAAATAGTCAAAAAACTTCCGTGTGGTTGTTTCATTGCAGGAACGCTTATTTTTACGGAGGCGGGAGCGAAGCCTATAGAGAAAATTGCGGTAGGTGATAAGGTTTGGGCATTCAATGATACCACAGGTCAGTATGGCCTGAAAAAAGTGGTCGCACTTTTCAGGTATGAGCGGGATACTGTTTTTCATATACAGGTGGGAAAAGATACCATAAAAGCTACTGCAGATCACCCTTTCTATATTGCCGGCAAATGGGTAAGTGTAGCAGAACTTAAAGTAGGTGACAGTGTAAAAACTTACGATGGAAGCAACCTGGTAATCGAGCGTATCACATTAGTGCCGGGTAGAACTACGGTATATAATTTTGAGGTAGCGGATTATCATACTTATTATGTGGCGGATGCAAAAGTGTTGGTGCATAATATTAATTGCCCACATGGGATTACGAGGATGAAGAGGGGTAGTATGAGTGTTTTTAAAGGGAAAAGGGGAGTTTATGAACACTATTACCAAAAAAAGGGTACCGGAGAAATAGTAAGTGATGTTCAAAGCTATACAGGAAAAACAGAAGACCTTGGAGGAAGCAGGGCAGGAAAAAGCAGGAGGCAAAGAGGCAGGCAGGCAGGGGATGATTATGAGTATATGGGATCTAGATTCACAGAATATAACGGAACAGACGCAAAAGGTTTGGCAGAATTGGAAAAGGCAAAATTAGATGCAAATTTTAAAGACGGTTATAAAGTATTAAATAAACAAGGGGTGAATCCGAGCAGTTTTGAATAAATATGATTTACAAAAAATTCTATCAACACACAATTAAGGTTAATGGGGCAACCATTGATCCTCCTATTGATTCAACATTAAAAAGCGTATTGAAGGGGGGAAAAATAGAACATTTAACGATGGTTAGCTGGCCTGAAGGAAGTTCTTTGGATTTTCTTAAAGAACTAGATTTTATTAGAAGTATTAATATTCGGCTAGAAGGCCCTATTGATATTTCCCCTATAAATTCTTTGAAAAACCTGGAGTATTTTGAGAGCAGTAATAACAGGGTAATTGGAAAAATAGATTTTAAAAATTTCACCCATTTAAAATATTTAAATTTTGGTTATTCTGACCAGGTGTTTGAAAACTTTTCTTCCTTAAAAAACATTGTAGAACTTACTGTTAATAATTGGCCATTTGAGGATGTAAGCAGGCTGTCGCATCTTACTAAAATCAAAGAGCTTAAATTGGATTTTGCAAAGAAACTGAAAAGCCTTTCAGGAATAGAAAAATTAAAACATCTCGATTTTTTAGATATTTATTCTGCTCCCAAATTAGAAGATATATCAGATCTCCAAAGTAATGCCAAAACGCTCAGGCGGCTTGGATTTGAATTGGCAAACAAAGTCCGGGATTTTCATGTACTTGATCGTTTAAAAAACATTGAAAGGTTCTCTATTTACCGCAGTGCTCCTCTTCACAGTGTTCAATTTATAAAGCATCTTCAAAATTTGAAATA
>JACMKX010000136.1 GCA_014379905.1 Ferruginibacter sp.
ATCGATTTATCTTTACTATCTGCATAGGCCAGGCTGTCCACATAGATCTTTCCATCTTCCAAAGTGAGGCCATCTATTATTTCATCAAAATGGGTTTTGGTTAAATTCTTATCCAGCTTTACTTCGTAGATCTTTTTTATTTCATAGCTGGGGTGCGATAATTTTTGTGTGAGGTCGCCGTCATTGGTTAGCAACAATACACCAGAAGTGTTTCTATCCAATCGGCCAATGGGATATACTCTCTCTTCAGTGGCTTTTTGTATCAGTTGCAATACCGTTTTTCTTCCCTGTGGGTCATCGGTAGTCGTAATATAATCTTTTGGTTTGTTAAGGAGTATATACACAAGATTCTTCGTTACAAATAATTTTTTACCATTGAAGATAACTTCGTCAGTAGGCTGAACTTTGTATCCCGGTTCAGTAATAGTTTCCTTATTTACTTTTATTTTTCCTTCTGTTATAAAAGTTACTGCCTCTCTTCTTGAAGCAACGCCACAATGTGCCAGGAATTTATTGAGCGGCATGGCTATGTCAGTAGTTTTTGTATCTGCGGGTTTTAAAACAGTTTTTTTTGCAACTGTAGCAGCTTTTACCGGCGCCGCATTTTCTCTTGGCACATGCCCGGCTTTCTGTGCTCTTTTAGCCAGCATAGCCTGGTATTTTTCTTCCTTTAAATTATCGAAGTAAGCGTTTTTTTCAACACGTGCTTTTTTCTTTTCCTGGCGGATTTCTTCTTTAACTACACTGTTCTTTTTTTTTGCGGTAAATTTTTGAAACGGAGCCTGGCTCATATTTTTGAAGTTTTTGCTGTTTTCCAACAGTAGATGAAGGGTAAAGATAGGTTTTTTGAGTGAAGCAGCTAGTCTCCCGCCGTGCCGGTGCTTAAACTCAGGCTTGTTTACGCAGGGGATATTTGCCTTGTAGCCTGCCCGCTGCCCTACTTGAACAACTTGACTGGACCGATGTGAATATTTTTGGTGTGAATATTTTTTTATTCACACCAAAAATATTCACGCATGACTTATAGGCGTAAAAAAAGCGCCCCGGGTAAAAGGCGCTTCTGTTCAGGGTTTTAAAGTTATTTAGCTAACTGCCGGAGTTGTAGTTGATTTCATTTTACGGCCTTTTATTCCTTTACCGTGTTTTTGCTTCTTCATTTCCTGCATTTTTTTCATCTGCTCTTCCGTCAATATATTTTTCATATCAGCTTTTGAAGATTTCATTACTTCTTTAACCTGTGCTTTTTTTTGCTCTTCAGAAAGACTGCTGTTTGTTTTAATAGCGTCTATTTTGCTTTTTGAAGCATCTCTTTGCGCCTTCAATTTAGCTGATTGTTCGGTAGATAAGTTAAGGTCTTTATAGGCTTGTTTTTTCTTTTCGCCCATTTCTTTGCCATCAGCCTTTGCTGCTTTTTTACTTTCTTCAAGTTTGGCTTTTTGTTCAGTAGTAAGCAAGGCCTGCATTTTATTTTTTTGCTCCTGGTGAATAGCTTTTGCTTTTTCCGCTTTTTGCTGATCCGTCAGGCTTGCATCATTTTTTATGGCTTCCAGTTGAGCTTTCGAAGCTTCTCTTTCCGCTTTTAGTTGTGTTTTTTGAGCTTCGGTAAGGTTCAATTCCTGCATCGTTTTCTTATCCTGCATCTTCATTTTACCTTCTGTTCCGGGAGTTTTTACATCTCTTCTTTCCTGTGCAGAAGCAGTAAAACCTATAGATGCCAATACTAATGATAATACTATTAATTTTTTCATGTCTATTAATTTTTTGTTGTTGTACAGGTTAATAGACTGTGGCTGGTGAAGGAAGTTTAATTAAGGAAAAGTTAAAGGGAAATTTCAAGAATCAAAGGGCAGGAAATAAATTTACGAAAAGTTTGGTTAAGCCTCCAAATATAATTTTTAAACAAAACAAAAGATTACTTCCCCGTAGCCATATTCTTACTAACCTTTATTAGCCAATTGGCCACAGGCCGCATCTATATCTTTACCACGGCTGCGGCGTACCCTTACATTCACTTTATGGTCGGCTAAATATTTAGTAAATATTTCCGTCTGGTCTTCCCCTGTTTTTACAAAATCAATGCCTGCAACAGCATTGTATTCAATTACATTCACAAGGTGGGTAGGTATTTTACGATATACTTTTACGAGTTCCGCCGCATCTTCAAGGCTGTCATTCTCGCCCTGCAGCAGTACGTATTCCAGTGTAATATCATTCTTTGTTTTATCGTAGAAATAATTGAGCGCTTCAATAAGCGCCTGGATATTATTGGTTTCATTGATGGCCATAATGCGGTTGCGCTTCTCATCTGTAGCCGCATGGAGGGAAAGTGCCAGGTTAAAACGCACCTGGTCATCGCCCAGTTGTTTGATCATTTTCGCCACACCTGCGGTTGAAACAGTGATTCTTTTCGGGCTCATATTCATGCTGTCGCTGGCAGTAATGCGTTCAATGGACCTTAGTACATTTTTATAGTTCAGCAGCGGCTCGCCCATACCCATGTAAACAATATTGGTAAGATTGTGCCCGTAAACCCTGTTGCTTTCCTCATTGAGCAGTGCCACCTGGTCATATATTTCGTCAAAACCCAGGTTGCGTTTGCGGTCCATGAGGCCGGTGGCACAAAACTTACAACTAAGGCTACAGCCAATTTGTGAAGAAACGCAGGCAGTATTCCTTTTTTCGGTAGGTATTAAAACGCCTTCGATCATATGTCCATCATGTGTTTTGAAACGGCTTTTAAGTGTACCGTCGCTGCTGTGCTGGCTTGCATCAACCCTTAGCGCTACCAGGTCGAATTCCTGCGCCAGCTTTTGCCTGAGTTCAAGGGAGAGGTTGCTCATTTCATCAAAAGAACGTGCATTTTTTTTCCATAACCACTCGTAAGTTTGAATGGCGCGGAATTTCTTATCACCGACAGATTCAAAATATTCCTTCAATTCCGGCAAATTAAACTCACGTATATTCTTTTTCGCTAACATGGCGGCAAAGGTACGAAGGAATGGATAACAGGAAAATGGATAATTGTTAATGTGTGGGCAAAGACCCATTCTCTGCTGGCAGTCCGTGCAGGACTTCCAGCAGAGAAAATTCTTATATCTTGCGGAATAATTAAAGTAGAATAAAAAGAATGCAGGTGAATGTTTTGCTCAGGCCTGTCTCATAAAAAATTTCTATGAAAACAGTTTATATAATAGATGCACTTCGTACGCCTGTAGGTAAATATGGCGGTGCCTTGGGCAATACAAGGCCTGATGACCTGCTGGCGCATGTTATTAAGGCAATAATTGCCCGCAACCCTAATCTCAATGTCAATGCAATTGAAGACGTGATTGCAGGTGCAGCTAACCAGGCAGGAGAAGACAACCGCAATGTGGCCCGTATGGCAGCATTGCTGGCAGGCTTGCCTGTAACCGTTGCGGGTAATACTGTAAACAGGCTTTGTGCAAGCGGGCTGCAGGCCATAATGGATAGTGCAAGAACAATTGCCTGCGGTGATGCAGAATTAATGATTGCCTGTGGAGTAGAAAGTATGACCCGTGCACCTTTTGTAATAGCAAAATCAAACAATGCTTTTGACAGAACGCCGCAAATGTTTGATACCACCATGGGCTGGCGCTTTATCAACAGTGCTTTATCAGCAATGTATTATCCTTACACTATGGGCGAAACGGCAGAGAATGTAGCCAAACGCTGGAACATAAGCAGGAATGCGCAGGATGAATTTGCCATGGAAAGCCAGCATAAATATGCAGAAGCTTTCAGCGCCGGCAAATTTGCAGACGAAATCATTCCTGTAAAAGTGCAGGTAGGTAAAGAATCATTTGATTTTGATAAAGATGAACATCCAAGGGTTTCTACCTTAGATAAACTGGGAACCCTTAAGCCGGCTTTTTTGAAGGACGGCACTGTTACCGCCGGAAACAGCAGTGGTATTAATGATGGTGCGGCAGCCATGCTGCTGGCCAGCGAAGCAGCTGTGCAGAAGTATGGGTTAAAACCGATTGCCAGGATAAAAAGTATGGCAGTGGCTGGTGTTGACCCTGCGGTGATGGGCATTGGCCCTGTTCCGGCTACTCAAAAAGCATTGCAGCGTGCAGGCCTTACCGTTAGTGACCTTGATTTAGTTGAACTGAATGAGGCTTTTGCTTCGCAAAGTATTGCCTGCATTCATGACCTGGGGCTTGATCTTGAAAAAGTAAATGTAAACGGTGGAGCTATTGCTATCGGGCATCCTTTAGGTTGCAGTGGCGTTCGTATCAGCACAACTTTGCTGCACGAAATGAAAAAACGCAAAAGTAAATATGGCCTTGCTACCATGTGTGTGGGAGTAGGACAGGGTGCTGCTGTTATTTATGAAGGCATATAAGGTTAGTTATTAAATATGGTTACATTAACTCCGGGATTAATGGTTAGTACAGTGGTAGGTTGTACAATAATACTATTGCAGATAATGTTCACATTTACTGTAATATTCTGTGTAATGATTATGTTGGCTCCCGCCGGTGGAACCATATTTCCTGCCCATACCGACGGATCATCCCAGTTACCACTGGCTATTGCTGTAAAATTCATTACCGGCTGATTTCTCAATGAACCATTCGGGTTTACAAGTGCAGCATTTAACCCCCTTGCACATTTCCATGTAAATAGAGTTGCATTATCAATACTTTTAACTATTTGAGGAATGTTTGGAAGATCATTATCCACAGCACTTATCAAAACTCCGGGGTAGGACCATAATAGCGTCCCCGAATTATTAAATTTTTGCGCTTTCAGGTATTGGGTATGCTCAAAGTTTGCTGTGGTAGTATCCATTCTCCAGGTTACTATATAATTTCCTTCTTCATCATTAACCATGCTGATATCGGAAAGGCCAAAATCGATTTCTGAAGTATTATTCACTGTAATACCATTGGTTCCCCAAGGAAGAGTACCTGAATTCGTAACTCTTTGGGCATACACAGTGCCTGCCGCCTGAACATTCTTCCAGCATATTACCAATCCGTTTTCTTTGTCGGGCGCGAGTTGCAGGAATAATTTATTGGTTTGTTGCTGGTTAACTTTCACCGCGTTATTCCACTGGTAAATGCCTGAAAAATTTAATTTCTGGGCCTCCAGGTATTCAGTGTCAGGATAAGAGTTATCGATATAGTTTTCGTAAAGAATAATAATATTACCCTCGCCGTCCGTCAGCATGGAGGGCCTGTTTCCTACAGAAGTAGGAGCATAATCATTGTAGGAGGTTTGGTGAAAAGGCTGGATACTGATCGCTATATCATTGAATGGCCAAAGTTGTTGGCCCGCTGAATTAAAATGCTGTATAAAAATGTCAAAATTATTATAGGTTCCATCCATCTCTCTCGTACTATTTCTAGTGTCGGTGAAAGAAATATAAACGCCATTAGAAGAGTCGGCTGATATTACGGGCCAGAATTTAAATCCGGGCGCTGTACTTACCGGAATTGCGGAACTGGTCCATACCTTCTGGCCGGTTCGATCAATTTTTTGAATAAATAAAAGGCTGGAATCCGGAGAAGGTACAATGGGATTCATTTTTTCTGTTCCCCAAACAATGATCACGTCATCACCTGAAAGGCATAATCTCCCCTCGGTACATAAAGGGCTCCCCGCAGGGTTTATTTTAATCCCGTCAGCACCCCAACTTTTTTGACCATTTGAGCCAATATGTTGAACGTAAAGGTCAGAAGTTGCAGGGGTTAAGTGATTCATCCAGGAAATATACACACCGCCATTGTCGTCAGGGATCATATCTCCAATCTGGATATAATTGGAGGACGCATCCTGGAATATTTCAACAGGATCACTAACATCATTCCAACTCACTATTCCACCAACAGTTTTTCGTTGTATATAAATTGATTTACCCAATTCCCAGGCCCTGATAGCTCCTCCATATTTATCTGAAACGGTAATGGCAGCACCTCCAGCCGAAGCGGTAGTAATGAGATTGTTTACTGTACTACTGTTTCCATCCCACTGGGCCTGAACTTTATTATTAAATGATAAAGATATCAGCAGTAAGAAAAGGTACATTTTTTTCATAATGACCGCAAATTACAAATAATGGTAACCTTACAAGTTAAAGAGCGCTCTTTTTATCAACCTGTAATTAACTCCAATACATAATATAATCAATATAAATGCAATAGCTAAAATGGTCCAATGTATATAAGGACTCAAATCGTCTCTCCCGTTTAAAAAACCTTGCTGAAAAAAGTATTGAAAAGCCTGTGTAGCTGTAAGTGCTACAACGATAATAGTTACATAAACAGGCACCCATTTTTTTGACACAGTGTTACTCAGCCAGCCTGGTGAATAACCAAGTGTTAATAATAATTGCAAATTGTCTTTGCTGCGGGCAATCATTAACTGCAGGTAGAAAGAAAATAACATCATAGCCAATAGTATTACCAGTATGGCAAATATGCCAAGGCCACTTACCACTGCCTGTAATACCTGCTTAACTCTGCCAAACCTTGTTTTATCTTTATTTACCTGGTAATCTTTCGACTGGAGATAATCAAGGAATGCTACATTATTTGCATCGGTTGTTTTTATGTAAACCCTGGTTGCATTTCCACTTGGGAGATTGGCAATGCTCCTGTTGGCCCATTCCAGGAAATTTTTTGGAACGATAACAGAATTGATTCGATCACTTAGCGCAACAATATTTCCTTTGAAAATTTTTGTACCAAATACGCCGCTGCATTCCAGTTCCAGCATTAGTGCGCCAACAGTGTTTTGGGAGATCTGTGGTAGGTCACGACTGGGAGCAAAAACGGTATTATACAACTCCAGGTAATCGGATGAAATAATAATAGGAACAACATTGTCTCCCTCTTTCCATTTAAAAGAAGGCGGAATGGTGTCGATAAAATCATTGTCAATAGCTTCCAAAAAAATATCTGTGGTAAAAGGCAATGCTGGTCCGCCGGACGCAGATACAATAAATTTATTAGCTAATAAGGGTGTCGCATCTGAAATAAATCGCTGCGATTTAATATCCTGCAGGTCGGCTGCTGTAAAACTATGGTCCTGCCCCATGTTTTGATCCGTAATTCTTTTGGTGATGGAGATGAAATCGTAATTCGATTTTTTAGGATTGCGTTCTTTCATCAACTGGTTGATGTTGATGTAAAGCTGTACAGAACACAACAGCAGCAGTACACCAATACCCAAACCAAAATAACTAAACAGGCGGGAAGTTTTATTTTCATCAATAACAAGAAAGGGTGCAATATTTTTAAAAGACAAGGCCATGGCTAAATTATGATTTGTGAATTACGATTTCTGAGTTTAAACGATCATAAATGAATCGTTCTGTCTGCTTTGTAAAACGATACGGGTTCAAGGTCGGCAAGTATAATTCCTGCCCCCCTTTTTACTACTTCTTCTTCAATCAATGCCAGTGCCTTTTTACTGTTGGCTTCATCCAAATGGCTGAAAGGTTCATCTAAAACAATAAAATCAAAGGGTTGTTGCAAAGCACGGATTATGGCAATTCGCTGCCTTTCCCCATAACTACAAATGCCGGCATGTTGTTTCAGTTTTGATGCAATGCCTAATCGTTCTGCCATCTCTGTAATGCTATCTTCACCAAAAGGATTCAACACTCTTTTGACAGCAATATTTTCCATAGCTGAATGTTCAGTGAACAAACGAAGATCCTGGAAAACAATACTCATTTGATTGCTGCGCATGGCGGCAGTTTGTTCCGCATTCATTTTTGATATTTCACTATCATTTAAAAAAGCAGCGCCGGTATAATCTTTTCGCATACCATATAAAAAATGAACAAAAGATGTTTTACCACTACCACTGGGCGCCACCAACTGGATCTTTTCTCCTTTATTAAAAGAAATGTCTTTGTTCCATATGTCTGACTGCGCTATCTTTTCTTTTTCAAGAAAAACCGGAGCCAGTTTTTTGATGATAATTTGCATATTTAACCGAATAAAAAAGCCGTCATTAATGTTGCATGACGGCTTTAAAATTAAAATATTTTTGTTTATGGTGCTACAGGCGCTACTGCTACAGAATCCATAACAGGCGGGAACATTGCGTCCACATCGGTGTATTTATAAGATTCTTTTTTTTGTTTTTCAATTACAGCCAGTTCGTCAATGTATTTATTTAGTTGTTTAAGACTGTTGGTTGTTTTATCCAGCAGGTTAATTTCTACATGCTGAACAATACCACCGTCTTTAAATTCTCCACCACTCAATATTATGTCGTTCCAGAATTTTTGAGAAGCCTGCAATGTGCGCAATCCAAAGCTATCCCTGCCTATTTCTCCTTTCATCGCATTCAGGATAACCTGCAGGTTCACATAGCCCGCGATAGGGCCACCACTAATTTTATCCCAGAAAGCAGGCTTGCTGCCTCCTTTTCCATTAATGAACTGGTCGTTGGCTGTTTTATCATTGCCAATCACAAAATATTTATCATTCTTTTGGTAGGCAACATTTTCGCCCATTTCTGCCTTGCCCATTTTAACACCGGCAGCCATCAGTTTATCAAAAGATGCCTTGTCGCCTATTGAAGCAGAGAACAACACTTTAGGATTTGGACGGCCAAAACTGTCTACTGCAAAATCTGATACAGCCAATAAAATGTCTCCTTTGTTGGCTTTGATAAAATCATCCATATTAAATCCAAGGAAAGCAGTACCCATATTTACCAGGCCTTCCATACCGGTTAATTTAATAAATTCTTTTATTCCTTCCGGTTTAAAATTCATAGCAAAAAATACGGCTATGTCTTTTGCAGGTAAGTGTTCTGCCATTTCTGAACTTACTTTACTACCGCTGTATTTCTTATAAATGTCAGTCATCTCTTTACCGGCGTAAGATTTCATGTCTACTTTAATCTGGCCATTCTCAAAACTGGCTGTAGCAGCATATCTTGAATCTTCGTACAATTTCGACATATTGATCATAGCCAGGGCTTCCATTCCCGGCATTCCTTTATATAATGATTCAACGTTCATCCAAAAATGAAGATCCCCTTTATCATTTATCATCTGGCTAAAGCGCTCTTCTTTTGCTAAACTATTGTCTTCTTTAAGGGTGTATAAAGCTGTAGCTGCTGTTACCGTGTTTCTTGTACTGGTAAAAGTTGGTTTAGTATAAGTAGTATCCCAGATATCTCTTTTCTCCAATTCTTTCACCTGGTTCATTTCAGGAAGATCAGACAGCATAATAAATTTATCCTTATCCCAACTTACGGCAACTCTCCCATCAGTTAAAAACTGTATACCATCTTTTTCAGAAGCGGTAGCATTTTTTAGTGCAGTGGTATAATAAGATTTAAATTTAGCTGCATCTTTCACTTTACCCTGGAAGGCGGCATAACCACCTGCAGAATCTTTTACAACAAAAAATACCATGTCCGTCTTAATGTCCACACCTGTATTCTCAGGATTTTCCATAGCAGCTTTTGCAATGGCATCAATAGAACTATCGGTGTAGGCCATTTTAAACGCATTGTTGGCTTTCACTTCATCCCATGGAAGCTTTTCCGTTAAAGACGCCCCGTTTAAATGAGCTACAAAAACCGCATCTTTGGGAATATAGCGGCCCTGGGTATTTGATTTTTTACCGCAGGAAGCCAGTAATAACATTGCAGAAAATGCAACGAGTAGAGCAGGCAGAAATTTAATTCTCATAAAAATTGATTTAGTATTAATGCACGAAAATATCATTGGTAACCGAAAGAATCTATTTATTTTAATAAAAGGAGCCTTTAAGGCATCGAACGGTAGAATTTTGTTTAAATATTAGTCAGCTGAGTGTTGCCAACAGCTATTAAACTGAATTTTTGACCCTTCTTTTTCCTTTGGCCAAACAGCAGCGGCTCCGGTAACACTCCCAACCGGGAAGCTGTAAAGTGGGTAAAAATGAAATTTCCATTACTGTTGACCTCCCTTAAACTGTCAATTTTGTCCCCAATACCAATATTTTTTTATTGTCTATTCCCTGTAGTCCTGGCCGTATCTTGTTCGAGGCATGTTCGAAGTTTGTCGAACATGCCTCGAACATGGTACGGCAATGGTACGAAGAAAACCCTAACCAGGTACCCAGGGGCCTGCTGAAAAATTTGAAAGAGATGTTGTATAATTGCGGAGTCCTTTCTATGCCTGCCCGTCAGGCTTTCGATGTTGCGGCCAGCTTCTGAAAAAATGCTGCAAGGCTGTGTAAAGGGATTTTTTGCTGTTCCCCGGTACCCAGGTTTTTCACCACGGCTTCCTCGTTATTTATTTCCTGTGTGCCGATAATAATAACGAAAGGGATAAATTTCTTTTCTGCATATTTAAACTGCTTATCCATTTTTGCAGGTTCGTGGTACAACTCGCACGCAATGCCTGCTGACCTAAACTGTTGCATTTGTTCAAAGCCAAATAAACTTTCTTCTTTTCCTAAATTAAAGAACAGGGCTTTGGTGCTGGTTTGTAAACTTTCCGGAAACAGGTTTAGTTCTTCCAGCACATCATAAATCCGGTCTACCCCAAAACTAATACCAACGCCCGGAATGTTGGGTACACCAAATAAGCCGGTGAGGTCGTCATACCGTCCGCCACCGCCAATGCTGCCCATTTTGACCGTATCCGGCCCTTTTACTTCGAAAATTATCCCGGTGTAGTAGTTAAGGCCACGTGCCAACGTAAAGTCAATGGAAATATTGGTGTTGGAAGCATGGGTCGTTACATAACGTATCTCTTCCATTCCTTTGACAGCTGTTTCATTTCCCGAAAATAATTTTTCGGCCACCGCAATTTTTTCTTCATTGTTTCCGCTGATATTGAGGTAAGTTTCAATAGTATTTATCTGCATTTCATTTAAACCTCTTTGCCCAAGTTCTTCTTTCACTTTGTTGATACCGATCTTGTCCAGTTTATCTATGGCGATAGTGATAGCTGTCATTTTATCAGCACCTCCGCAAATTTCAGAAAGTGCAGCCAAAATTTTACGGCTGTTTATCTTTAGTTCATATTCTTTTAAACCCATGTTTACAAAAGCAGTGTGATAAATATTGCAGAGTTCCACTTCATTTAATAATGCAGTACTTCCCACCACATCTGCATCGCATTGCGTAAACTCCCTGTAGCGTCCTTTTTGTGGCCTGTCTGCCCGCCATACGGGTTGTATTTGGTAGCGTTTATATGGAAACGTTAGTTGCCCGTGGTTCATAGCCACATACCTGGCAAAAGGAATCGTAAGGTCATACTTTAGCGCCCGTTCAGTTAATTCAGCCGTGTTTTTTCCTTCCAGTAATTTTTCAAAGCCAGATATTGCCTTGTCTTTGTTTTTAGGATCATTCAATCCATTATTCAATATTTTAAAAATAAGTTTATCGCCTTCTTCTCCATATTTTCCCATCAAAGTATCCAGGTTCTCCATGGCCGGGGTTTCCAGCGGCTGAAAACCATACAATTCAAAAACGCTGCGAATATTATTGAGAATGAAATTTCTTTTGCGAATTGTTTCAGCACTAAAATCCCTGGTGCCCTGCGGAATAGATGGCTTTGCCATTTTATACATTAATTTTTAGAATTGTTTGCAAGATAATTTTTTATGATGGCATCACAGGCTTTGTCAATGAGTTCATACACTTCTGTATAACCATCTTCTTCTCCATACCAGGGATCGGGTACGTTACCGTTTTTGCCAGGCTCCAGTTCATTCAGGAAATAATCGACTTTGGTATCGCTGAATTTTTGTCCGCCAATGCGTTTTATTTCCAGGGCTACATCATCTGCCATGGCATAAATCTTATCATATTGATCAAAATCTTCTGATTTAAAACGGCGGGAAACCTGCCGGCTGATGTCGATACCGTTTCTTTTGGCCACTTTCTGGCTCAGCAGGTGAGGCGCTTCCCCTGTATGATAACCATTGGTGCCGGCGCTTTCAACTGTCCAGTCCAATCCTGCTTCGGCTGCTTTTTTTTGTAAAATGCCTTCTGCCAGCGGACTGCGGCAGATATTTCCAAGGCATACCATTAAAATCTTCATTCGGCAAAGATAGCGGTGAAGTTCTAGCGTTCAAAGGTTAAGGGTTCAAAAGTTCAATGTTTAGGGTGGAGAAACCTTGTTTTATGGATATTTCGACCAGGATGCATCTCCTTATTAAGAAATATTGAATATCATTTCTTCACTTTAAAACTACTAAAATGAGAAGCGAAAACATCCTTACGTCAGACCTGCTTGACATCGTTTTTGAAAACCGTAACAAAGCTTACGGGGCTTATGAACTCCGGAAGCATTATAAAAGACGCCTATTAAAAGCACTTTCTGCTGCTTTTATTTTGGCGGGCGGTATTGCCTGTATGATTTTTTTTATTAAGAAAGAGAAGGGTATTAAAATGACAATAGACGATACGGAGTACGCCGTTCTTGCTTCAGTAGATATCCCAAAAGAAAAGCCTGCTGCGCCTAAAACACCGCAGGCTCCAAAAACACCTGTAGCCCCAAAAGTGCCGCAGCAAAAACACGTTGCCAATATAATTGTAACCACCGATCCATTTCAGGCAACCAAAATAACTAATTTAACAGATGACCTTCCCATTGGAGGGCAGGATATTGCAGGTGATACCAAATCACATGTGGTGGTGCCTGCGCCTACGAAAATTGATGCCGGAGGCAATGATGTGCCCGTAGCACCTAAAGCAGACAAGGAAACGCCAAGGCTGGCTGCTGATATCATGCCTGCTTACCCTGGCGGTGTAGCAGCGTTGAGAAAATTCATGGAAAGAAATCTGCAGAGTTTTGATGATATCGAAACAGGTAAGGTAGTATCTGTAAAAGTAACCTTTATAGTAGGATATGATGGAAAACTGAAAGGTTTCCAAATATTGGAAGACGGTGGAGATATGTACAATAAAGAAGTAATAAGGGTATTAAAGAAAATGCCAGAATGGATTCCCGGCAAAGCCAATGGTGAAAATGTAAGCGTTTATTACACAATTCCTGTAAAGTTTACATCGGCAGAATAAAAGGCTTGGTAATTATGTTGTAAATTGCCCAACCCTAAAATATTATTTATGGCATTAGAAGAGTTTGAAAGAGACGAACAGCGGGAACGCAACAAAGGGTATGTCCGCATGAAAAGTATTATGGATTATGGCATGGGAATATTATGGCTGGGCATGGGCATTTTTATTGCTTTTATTGAAAAATTTGATACCGGGCTCGAAGCCAGGTTTGGCGATCCATTTATGAAAGGCTTCGGAGTTATATGTATAATATACGGCTTGTTCAGGGTGTACAGGGGTTACAAGAAAAATTATTTCAGAGAATGATGATGATCAAAAAAATAAGGACTGTAATGGTCCTTTTTGCTGTATTTACCGTATTGGAAATGGTTTCCTGTAAGCCACAAAAAAATACAAACCTGGTTGATAGTACTTCTTCCGGCACTATTCATATAAGTGTGGATGAATCTTTTAAACCAGTGATAGAAGAGCAGATAAAGATGTACGAATCAACTTACCCAAATGCAAAAATTATTGCCACTTATAAACCGGAAGCAGATTGCATCAGGGATCTGCTGAGAGATACCGGTACAAGGATGATAATTGTTACCCGGATTATTTCATCCAGGGAAGAAAAGTATTTCCTGGATTCCCTGGCATATATACCGGGTTCCAACCGGGTAGCAACAGATGCTGTAGCCATCGTAGTAAATATTAATAGCAATGATACCTTGTTTACAATGGAACGTCTGTACAGCCAGCTTACCGGTAAGATTAACAGGGATCAGACGATGGTTTTTGACGGGTTAAATGCCACCAGCACGGTTCGGTTTGTAACAGATTCAGTATTAAAAGGAGCAAAATTTGACACCAGTGTTGTAAGAGCCGCCAAATCAAGTAAAGAAGTGCTGGATTATGTGGCCAATAATAATAATGCTATCGGTTTGATTGGTATAAACTGGATAGGAAATCCTGAAGAACCCGAACAGGTTGCCATGTTAAAAAAAGTAAAATTGGCATATGTAGAATGCAATGCCTGTGATAGTGCACCTTATGTAAAGCCAATGCAGGCCAGCATCTTAACGAAAAGGTACCCTTTGGTACGTGGTTTGTATTATATCAATAAAGAAAGTTACCCCGGGTTGGGTTCGGGTTTTGTAAGCTTCTTAAAAAACGAAAGGGGGCAGCTGATATTTCGAAGGGCATATCTTGGTCCCGTAATGGAACTAGGTATCAGAGATCTGAAGATCAATGAAAAAATCCCAAAGAAATAGTTACCCGCTTTAACGGTTCTTTACAAATTTTTATAACATTGCAGTAGTCAAACAACAAAATAGAAAAAATGAACAGAAAAATTAAAGTCGGTGCATTCTTTATTGCCGCTATGCTTTTTGCCGGTTCTGCCGTAGCACAAAGTATCCAGGACGGTAAAAAGTTTATGTATTACGAAAGATTTAAAAGTGCAAAAGACATATTTCAAAAGTTAGCTGCTTCAGGTGATGAAGAAGCAACCTATTGGTTGGGACAGGCCGAAATAGGGCTTGAAAATATTCCGGCAGCTAAAACTGTTTATCAATCTAAACTGGCATCGGCTCCTAACAGTCCGCTTGTATTAGCAGGTATGGGCCACGTGGAATTGCTGGAAGGCAAAACGCAGGATGCACGTAGCCGTTTTGAAACAGCTATTTCTCTGTCACAGGGTAAAAATGTTGCTGTGTTAAATGCAGTAGGTTATGCAAATGGTAACCCCGATATGAAGAACGGGGATGCGCAATATGCTATCCAGAAATTAACGCAGGCTACACAGATCAAGAAAATGAATGATCCGGATGTATGGACTAACCTGGGAGACGCATATCGTAAAGCCGGCCAGGGTGGAGATGCTGTTAAAAGTTATGCTAAAGCACTCGAATTAGATCCAAACTATGCGAGGGCTATATACCGCACAGGTAGTGTTTACCAATCGCAGGGCGCTTCGCAGCAGGAATTGTTTACAAAATATTATACTGAAGCAAGCACAAAAGATCCAAAATACGCACCTGTATATGCTAATCTATGGGCGTATTACTATGATAACAACGTTCCTAAAAGTGCTGAGTACTTAGAGAAATTATTGGCAAATGCTGATGACGATCCTAAAGCTTGTTACTACAGGGCTTCAATGCAATATGCGCAGGGTTTGTTTACACAGGCTGTAACTAAAGTAGATGAATGTGTTACTGCTGCAGGTGCTGCCCCTTATGTTAAAGTGTATGGTATTAAGGCTTATGCTTTGGATAGGTTGAGTGACCAGAGTTTTAAAGCTAAAGATTCTGTAAAAGGTCAGGAATATCTTAACGGTGCAAAAGCTAGTTTTGATGAATATTTAAAACGTGCGAATGCTGACCAGATAGGTGCAGGAGACTACTCGAGGTATGCATTGATATTATTGAAATTTCCGGGTAATGAAACTAAAGCTGTTGAGTTAATTGAGAAAGCAGTAGCATTGGATAGTGTAGAAGCCAACCAGGTTTCATACTACAAAGCATTGGCACAGGCATACGAAGCGCAAAAGAATTTTCCGGAAGCCGCAAAATGGTACAGTAAAATTTTGGAGGTTAAGAAGAATTATGGCAAAGTAGATATTTATTATGCGGGTTATTCGTATTACCAGGCCAGTAAGTACGATTCAACTATAAAATACTTCACATTATACAAAGACAAATATCCTACTGATATATTTGGTTATTATATGTTAGGTAACGCCAATGCTGCAATTGATTCTAACAGTACTGCCGGTTTAGCTGCTCCTTTTTATACTAAAGTGGTTGAAATAGGTGAAGCGGATCTTACGCAGGCTAATGTAAAACCACGTTTAATCACAGCTTACAAATATTTTATGGGGTATGAATTTAATGTGAATAAAAACCAGGCAGAAGCTTTGAAGTGGGTAGACAAAGCCATTGCTTTGGCTCCTGAAGATGCAAATCTTAAAACAAACAGGGAATTTATAGCAACTACAGATCCCAGGGCACCAGCAAGACCTTCCAGGCCTGCTACACCAGCCAACACAAGGCCAAAAACAGGAACTAAATAACAACACATTGCAAATAAATGGTAAGCCTGCTGATTTTCAGCAGGCTTTTTTATTCTATCATTGTTCAAAAATGGATTTAATGTTTTATTTGAAACATTTGTCTGACAATAATGATTTTGCGCATTGTATATTAATGTTGCTGCCTTATTTTTGCTACCTAACCAACAAAGGGCAGTTTCTATGGAATTCTTTCTGTTACAAGCCGGTAAGTTAAATGATGCTTCAAATTATCTCCCCATTGCATTGCAATTAATTTTTGCGATAGGCCTGGTGGGAGTTATCATTGTTGGCTCTAGTTTTTTAGGTCCCAAAAGAAAAACGGCCGACAAGCTCGTGAATTTTGAAAGTGGGATTGAATCCCAGGGCAATGCCCGTCAGCCGATGGCTATTAAATACTTTCTGGTAGCTATTCTTTTCGTTTTATTTGATGTAGAAGTGATATTTTTCTATCCTTATGCAGTTAATTTCAGGGAGCTGGGTTGGGAGGGTTTTATAGCAGTAGTGCTGTTTGTAACACTTTTTCTTACCGGGTTCATATATATATATAAGAAGGGAGCATTGAAATGGGAAGAATAATTGGCCAATTAGCCAATTCGATAATATGATAATACTGCACTCAAATTATCACATTGTCACATTATCAAATTATCAAATTAATAACATGTCTCGTCCGGTACAATTTAACAACACCATAAAGTTCGAAGGTATTCCTGAAGGGTATATGGGGGATGGATTTATGGCAACCAGCCTGGAAAAAGTAGTGGGCCTTGCCCGTAAAAACTCCATATGGCCACTTCCATTTGCAACCAGTTGCTGTGGTATTGAATTTATGGCAACCATGGCCAGTCATTACGACCTTGCCCGCTTTGGATCTGAAAGAGTTGGATTTTCTCCACGCCAGTGCGATCTTTTAATGGTGATGGGAACCATTGCAAAAAAAATGGGTCCTGTTGTACGCCAGGTATATTTACAAATGGCAGAACCACGTTGGGTAATGGCGGTTGGAGCCTGCGCAAGTAGCGGAGGTATTTTTGATACCTACTCTGTATTGCAGGGAATTGACCAGGTGATACCAGTTGATGTCTACGTGCCGGGTTGTCCGCCAAGGCCCGAAGCAATATTGGATGGTTTTATTAAGATCCAGGACCTGGTGCACAATGAAAATTTGAGGAGAAGAAATAGTGATCACTATAAGGAATTATTGGCGGGATACGGAATACAATAAGGAAAGCTGTTAGCCGCTGGCAACTAGCGGCTAACAGCCTAATAATAAAATTTACGGCAGCTAATAGCTAAAAGCTTTTCAAGTGACTAACGAAACTATACAACAACTACTTACTCAAAAATTTGGCGAAGAACTCACCGCCTGGCAGGAGCCTTATGGCATGCTCACTTTTACGGCTCCAAAAGAGTTGAATCTTAAAGTGATGCAATTTTTATTTGAGGAAACCGGGTTTAAATTTTTAACCGACCTGCAAGCCGTTCATTATCCTGATGATAAGGGCGCAGAGCTGGCAGTGGTTTATCATTTGCACAACCTGGTAGATAATGTGCGTATCCGTTTTAAAGTATTTACTGATATTGCTCAACCCGATGTTTACAGTGCCACTGCTATTTTTGCCGGGGCCAACTGGATGGAAAGAGAAACCTACGATTTTTACGGCGTTAATTTTGTCGGTCATCCAAACCTTATAAGGGTATTGAATGTAGATGAGATGGATTATTTCCCCATGCGGAAAGAATTTCCGCTGGAGGACCAGACAAGGATCGATAAAGATGATGAAATGTTTGGCAGAGGCGGAGTGAGTGGTTTTGGTACAGAAAAAGTTTCGCACGGCGATACGATAGCAGAGGAAGAAAAAACTGCAACAGAAAGAGAAAATGAAATTTAAGAAAGCGGGTTAATTAAATAAAATAAATGTCAGCATCTACAGATCATATTTTATTGCCGGAAGGCAGCATCGGAAAGCAAACCACTACGCTTAATCTGGGGCCTACTCACCCGGCCACACACGGCGTATTCCAGAATATACTGGAACTGGATGGGGAACGCATCATGAAATCTACTTCTACAGTAGGCTATATTCACAGGGCATTTGAAAAGATTGCAGAACGCAGGCCTTTATACCAGATCACCCCTTTAACAGACAGGTTGAATTATTGTTCAGCTCCCATCAATAACATGGGCTGGCATTTAACCTGCGAAAAATTATTAGGTATTCAAACACCCAAGCGGGTAGATTATCTCCGGGTTATTATTATGGAACTGGCCCGCATAAGCGATCACCTCATCTGCAATTCTATTGTAGGCGTGGATAGCGGTGCTTATTCCGGGTTTTTATACCTCATGCAATTCCGGGAACTCATTTATGAAATATATGAAGAAGTTTGTGGCAGCCGTTTAACTACTACCATCGGACGTATCGGTGGTTTCGAAAGAAATTTCACCAACGCAGCGTTCGAAAAACTGGAAAAGTTTTTAGATGAAAAACATGGTTACCCGGCACAGCTGAAAGAATTTGAAAAATTATTTACCCGCAACAGGATATTTATGGAACGCACCATCGGTTGCGGTCCTATCAGTGCCGAACGTGCATTGAACTATGGTTTCACCGGGCCAAACCTGCGGGCAGCCGGCGTAGATTATGATGTTCGTGTAGCAACGCCTTATAGCAGCTACCAGGATTTTGATTTTACGATTCCCATAGGCAGCACCGGCGATTGTTACGATCGGTTTTTAGTGCGCAATGAAGAAATGTGGCAGAGCCTCAGCATCATTAACCAGGCCTGGAAAAAAGTACAGGAATTTAAAGGGGCAGAAGCAGAAGTATTTCATGCAGATGTGCCTGCCTATTATTTACCGGAGAAAAAAGATGTGTACACCAAAATGGAGGCACTCATTTATCACTTTAAAATTGTGATGGGTGAAACGGAAATGCCGGTTGGTGAAGTATACAGTTCTGTAGAAGGAGCCAATGGTGAATTAGGATTTTACCTCATCAGCGATGGCGGCCGCACACCTTACCGTTTGCATTTTCGCAGGCCGTGTTTTATTTACTACCAGGCCTTTCATGAGCTGGTAGAAGGTGGTATGCTGAGCGATGCGGTGATCACGATGAGCAGTTTGAATTTGATCGCAGGAGAGATGGACGCATAGGGTGATGAATAATTAATAATCAATAATTATTAATTATTGATTATTTCATAATCGAATAGTTTAGGATATGATATCGTTTAACGAACAACAATTGACTACAGTAGCCACTATTATTGCACGTTACCCGCAGGGTAAGCAAAAGAGTGCGCTGTTGCCAGTATTGCATATGGCGCAGGATAATTTTGGTGGCTGGCTCGATGTGCCGGTGATGGATTACGTGGCAGGCCTGCTTAGCATCGAACCTATAGAAGTGTATGAAGTAGCCAGTTTTTATAGCATGTATAATTTAAAACCAGTTGGCAAACATTTATTTGAAGTTTGTCATACAGGCCCATGCATGATTAATGGCAGCGATGAAATCATTGAATATATCAAAGAGAAACTGGAAATTAATGTAGGCGAAACAACCAGTGATGGTATGTTCACTTTAAAAACAGTAGAGTGTTTAGGCGCCTGCGGTTATGCCCCCATGATGCAGTATGGTAAAACATACAGGGAGCATTTAACCAAAGAAAAAGTAGATGCTATTATTGAAGAATGCAGGACAGCAACAGCTAGAAATAATTAAATTTTACTATCATGGAAGCTATAGTTCCTTATTTGAATTTTAATGGCAATGCTGCAGAAGCACTCGCCTTCTATTCTAATGCGTTGGGTGGCAGCGTAACACAGTCTTCTACTTTTGGCGAAGCTAATATGGCACAGGATGAAAGTATGAAAAATAAAATTTTGCATGCTGTGTTTGAAGCAGGGAATTTAAAATTTATGGTGAGTGATTGTCCGCCGGGTGTTAGCGTAAGTTCAGGTGACCAGGTAAGTTTGTCGTTAAATTTTACCGACCTGGAAAGTATTGAAAAAACATTTGCAGCCCTGGCAGAAGGAGGAAATATAACGATGCCCATACAGGATACATTCTGGGGAGCAAGGTTTGCGATGACGAAAGATATGTTTGGGGTGCATTGGATGTTTAACTATGATTATCCGAAACCAGAAGACAATGCATTGAATATTTCCGAAACGAGGGTTTAAAGAATTTTCACTTATATAAAATGGGCAGACAAATTTTACTAGAAAAAGCACATGTTACGGGTATAAGAACCTACGAAGTATATCGCCGTGAAGGGGGTTATCGTAGCGCGGAAAAGGCCTTTAAAATGCAGCCGGCAGATATTGTGGAAGAAGTAAAGAAGAGCGGTTTGCGTGGCCGGGGTGGTGCAGGTTTTCCAACGGGATTGAAATGGAGTTTTATTGCCAAACCCGAAGGCGTGCCCCGTCACCTGGTGGTAAATGCGGATGAAAGCGAACCTGGTACTTTTAAGGATCGCTATCTCATGGAATTCATTCCTCATTATTTGATAGAAGGAATGATCGTTTCTTCATTTGCTTTAGGCAGCAATGTGAGTTACATCTACATCCGCGGCGAGTATGCCTGGATTACTGATATACTGGAGGAAGCTATTGCAGAAGCCAAACAAAATGGCTGGCTGGGCAAAAATATCCAGGGCAGTGGATTTGATTGTGAAATTTATCTACAACGTGGTGCCGGCGCCTACATATGTGGAGAAGAAACAGCTTTAATTGAATCATTGGAAGGTAAAAGAGGAAATCCAAGGATTAAACCTCCGTTCCCCGCTGTGAAGGGGGTGTGGGAAAGACCGACTGTAGTGAACAACGTAGAAACGATTGCAGCCGTTGTTCCAATCATTAATGAAGGGGGAGATGAATATGCAAAAATTGGTGTAGGTAAATCAACAGGCACTAAATTAATTTCTGCATGCGGTAATATCAACAAGCCGGGCGTGTATGAAATTGATATGACCATCAGCGTAGAAGAATTTATATTTAGCGATGACTATTGTGGAGGCATACCAAACGGAAAAAAATTAAAAGCATGCATTCCCGGTGGATCATCCGTTCCTATTTTACCAGCTAATCTGTTATTGACAACAGCAAAGGGTGAAAAAAGATTAATGAACTATGAAAGTTTAGCTGACGGTGGCTTTGCAACCGGTACCATGATGGGTTCCGGAGGTTTTATTGTGTTGGACGAAGACCAGTGCGTTGTAAAACACACTTTCACCCTGGCAAGATTTTACCGCCACGAAAGCTGCGGACAATGTAGCCCTTGCAGGGAAGGAACAGGCTGGATGGAAAAAATACTAAAGAAGATTGAAACAGGAAAGGGTGAGATGAGGGATATAGATTTGTTATGGGATATTCAGCGCAAGATCGAAGGCAATACAATTTGTCCTTTGGGTGATGCCGCTGCCTGGCCTGTAGCAGCTGCCATCCGTCATTTCAGGGATGAGTTTGAATGGCATGTGTTGAACCCGGAAAAATGTTTGACGGAGAATTTTGGGTTGAGGCATTATGCGGATGCGATACATGTGCCAACAATTGTATAGATAAACCGCAAAGACGCTAATTCGCAAAAAAAGGAATGAGTCATATTAAAAACATAGAGATTAAGAATTTTAAATCTATTCGTCATGCAAAAATTGAAGATTGCAGACGGGTGAATGTTTTTATTGGCTATCCTAATGTGGGAAAGAGTAATATATTGGAGGCGCTAGGACTTTATAGTATTGCATCTTTTTTAAAAGGTGAATACTTTAAGTTTGATAGTATTTGCAGGGTTAAACATTTTTCGGAATTATTTTTTAATCAAAATTATCGAACTGAAGCTAGCGTTTCTATTAATGAAAATTTTGGGGTAAATATCAGTTTGGAAAGTACTAGTACTTTAGATTTGAAATTAGGAGGTCAAAATAACGGAAAATTTAGTAATGCGGGGGACGATTTTATAGCATATAAGAATTTATATGTTGAGCAAAATGATATGATCATAAAAACTAAAAGTGATAATATTTTTTTCCCATCAATTGAATCGGATTTTAGAATGCCAAATTTTTCTGTAAAAAAATATTCTTTTTTAGATAATTCAGTTGTAAATAATACTAAACCTCTTTCTCTTGGTATTCCATATGGTGATAATTTACTTGAAGTTTTACAACGAGAAAATCAATTACGAAAAGATATTGGAGAAGTTCTCCAAATGTATAAATTGAAATTGCTGCTTGATACAATCAGCGGTTCAATAATGTTGGTGAAGGAAGTGGATGAAGATTCTGTATTGAGAATACCATATCATCAAATAGCAGATACATTAAAAAGACTAATTTTTTATAAGGCAGCAATCCAAAGTAACAAAGATTCAGTTTTATTGTTCGAAGAGCCGGAAGCTCATATGTTCCCGCCATATATAGCAAAATTCACAGCCGATGTAAATTATGACGAGAATAAAAATCAATTTTTTATTGCGACTCATAGCCCTTTTGTTTTAAACGATTTCATGGAAGATTTGGACAAAGCAGATTTGGCTATTTACGCTGTGGGTTATAAAAGGGAAACTGGAGAAACTATTATTAAAAAAGTTTCTGATAATGATATTGCTGAAATATATCAATACGGAATAGATTTGTTTTTTAACCTTGAGAATTATTTAAAGGATGCCGTTTGATGTTTATAAATGTTTTATGCCGGAATGCTATTTAGATACAAATCTGGTAGAAGTTCTTTTAGGATGTTTGGACGCAGTTAATCACAAGAAAGGAAATAGCTCTGTAATGGCAACTTTGGGCCAAGATAAATTTAGGGAAAATTTTGCCGTTGCTTTAATTGATGATGATAAGGTAGAGGTGAAAGCCTTAGAAGATTTTATAAAAGTTGATCGCTTGTGCAGAGAGGGGTTAATGTTTTACAGACATAATGAAAAAAAACATTATGTGCTTAAGTTGTCTCCTGCTATTGAGTTATGGTTGTTAAATGAATGTTCCAAAGGTGAAATAGATACAAATCTGTATGGATTACCTCAAAATCTAAAAGGATTGAGAAGTATGAAAGGATTATCACAAAGAAAAGATGAGAGGTTTAAGAAATTATTTAAGGATATGTTGAAGAATGAAAGATGTGATGAAATAACAGAATTAAAAAGATGGCTGATTTTTTTAAAAGACAAAAACTTTAATATAGACTTAGATTTGTTGTGATATGGCAGAAGAAATAAAAAAAGAACTACCGGCTAATTTTAAAGTCACCATCGATAATATCACCATCGAAGTGGCGCCGGGTACAAGTATATTAACTGCTGCACGCCAAATTGGTGGCGATGTAACACCGCCGGCCATGTGCTATTACAGCAAGCTGGAAGGAAGTGGTGGAAAATGCCGCACCTGTTTAGTAGAGGTAGCTGCAGGTTCTACCGCCGATCCCAGGCCAATGCCAAAACTGGTAGCCAGTTGCCGCACTGGTGTAATGGATGGTATGATCGTAAAAAATATTACCAGTGATAAAGTAACCGATGCAAGAAATGGTGTCGTAGAATTTTTATTGCTGAATCACCCACTCGATTGTCCTATCTGTGACCAGGCCGGTGAGTGTCACTTGCAGGATCTTGGTTATGATCATGGTAAAGAAGGCACCCGCTACGAATTTGCCCGGAGAACATTTAAAAAAGAAGATATCGGTGCATACATTCAGTTACACATGACAAGGTGTATCCTTTGTTATCGTTGTACATATATAGCCGATCAAATCACAGAAAAGCGATTGCATGGAATTGTTGACAGGGGCGACCATGCCGCCATCTCCACCTATATTTCCAAAGCAATTGATAATGACTTCAGCGGCAACATGATCGATGTGTGCCCCGTAGGTGCATTAACTGATAAAACATTCCGTTTCAAAAACCGGGTTTGGTTTACGAAACCTGTAGACGCACATAGAAACTGCGAAACACCCGGTTGTTGCGGCAAAGCAACGCTCTGGTTAAGAGGTGATGAAGTGTTCAGGGTTACTGCACGAAAAGACCAATGGGGTGAAGTACAAAGCTACGATGGTAAACCGGGCTGGATCTGCAACACCTGCCGTTTTGATAAAAAGAAAACAAGTGACTGGCAGCTGGATGGATTAACATCGATCAGTCGTCATTCTGTTATTGGTGCCAATAAGTATAAAGTGCTGGATGTGCCAAAGGAAACGATCAGGGGCGTAATGTCGGGCAGGGATCCAAAACTGCTCATGGATATTCATAACATTAGTGAAGTAAATAAACCGGAAGTTGACCTCAGTGAATTAAACAGGCCGGCTAATTCAGGCGATTTTAAACACGCTATTCCAACAGGGGAGCCGGATAAGACCGGTGATGAGGAGCAGAATGCAGGTTTTTTGGGAAGAAAGAACTAACAGGGCGGGTTCGGTGAGTAAAGAAATAAATGTAAAAGGGCGGTTATCTTTTCTTTTTACAAAAAAAGAAAAGATAACAGAACAGCGTTCACAACGATGTGTCCCATAGATATAATGTTGGTTACAAAATAATTTTAAGCATGATGCTTTTATTGATCGATACAGCACTGATAATTGAGAAACTGGTTCTAATTCTGGTGGTCGTAATGGCTTCACTGGGCATTGCTATGTATATGACTTTGGCGGAAAGAAAAATTGCGGCTTTTATCCAGGACAGGCGTGGACCAAGCCGTGCAGGGCCATGGGGATTGTTGCAACCGATTGCCGACGGTATGAAATTATTTTTTAAGGAAGAGATCATTCCTAATTTTTCGTCTAAATTTTTATTTATTCTCGGTCCTGGTTTGGCGATGATAACTGCTATTATGACGAGCTCGGTAATTCCCTGGGGTGATACGATCGATTTTTTTGGAAGAACAGTTAACCTGCAGATCGCAGACGTGGACGTAGGAATTTTGTTTGTATTTGCTGTAGTAAGTTTGGGCGTATACGGAATTATGATTGGGAGCTGGGCAAGTAACAATAAATTTTCTTTGCTGGGTGGTTTAAGGGCTGCTTCGCAAATAATTAGTTATGAATTGGCGATGGGTATTTCCCTCATCGCTTTGTTGATGGTAGTTGGTGACACCTTAAGCCTGAAAGAAATAGTAGTAAGGCAGCAAAATGGATGGTGGAATATTGTTTATCAACCCTTAGGTTTTTTAATTTTTCTTATCTGCGCTTTTGCAGAATGTAATCGTACACCTTTCGATCTGCCGGAAGCAGAGAATGAACTGGTGGGCGGCTATCACACAGAGTATTCTTCCATGAAACTGGGCTTTTATTTATTTGCCGAATACATCAATATGTTTGTGAGCAGCGTGATAATGGCTACATTGTTTTTTGGCGGATACGATGTTCCATTCTTTGATGAAGCGGCGCATGCTCATTGGGGCAATTGGGTTGATGTAATGTGTTTAGGCGCATTAATGCTTAAAGTAGGTGCTTTTATTTTCCTGTTCATGTGGGTTCGCTGGACCATTCCGAGATTTCGTTATGACCAGCTCATGAGATTGGGATGGCAGATATTGATACCATTGGCATTGTTTAATATGTTAGTAACAGGTGCCGCTATTTTATTTTTTAATAAATAGCGCTAATTAAATTTTATTATTGCAAACTTAAAATACCATGCAGGCATTAACCAACAGAGTGAAACCAGTGAGCCGTAAGCCGATGAGCTTTATGGAGCGGTTATATTTACCCGCCATTTTAAAAGGGATGGTCATCACTTTTGGACACAT
>JACMKX010000137.1 GCA_014379905.1 Ferruginibacter sp.
ACAGAGGAAGTTTTTGTAGTTATCAATGGCCTTGCTAAACTAATATTGCTGCTTTTGCTGCTGATAACGCTATGCTCCACTACATGCTCCATTTCCCGGATATTGCATGGCCAATCGTACAGCATCATTTCCTGCAAGGCTTCGTTGGTAATGGCAGTTATATTTTTACGCATCCGTTGCCCAATTTTTTTTGCAAAGTGTAATGCCAATAAAGGAATGTCTTCTTTACGTTCTTTTAAGGCAGGAATAACAATGGGAAACACATTCAGCCGATAATATAAATCGCTTCTAAAACGCTTTTCATTGCTTTCGGTTTCCAGGTTTTTATTGGTAGCTGCTATGATACGGATATCTGTTTTAAGGGTGGTTCTTCCACCAATACGCTCAAACTCCCTCTCCTGGATTACCCTTAATAATTTCGACTGAAGTTCTAAAGGAAGTTCTCCAATTTCATCTAAAAAAATGGTCCCTCCGTTGGCCAATTCAAACTTGCCGATACGTTTGTCTATCGCACCGGTAAAGGCACCTTTTTCATGACCAAACAATTCGCTTTCTATTAATTGGGCGGGTAGGCAGGCACAATTTACCTTCACCATTATTTTATCTTTTCTGGCGGATAAATTATGAATTGCCCTCGCTATTAATTCCTTACCCGTACCCGTCTCGCCACCAATAAGCACGGTTGTATCTGTACCTGCTACCATGCTAGCCTGGCTGAATACTGTTTTTAAAGCTTCACTGTTTCCTACAATTTCATTAAAATTATAGTTGTCATTTATTTCTTCCTGTAGATATAGATTTTCTGTTTCCAGCATTTCTTTGAGCTTCTGTATTTGCACGAAAGCTAAACGACTATCAAGTGTTAAAGAAAGCTGTGGAGTCACCTGGTTGATCATTTCAAGATCGCTGTCGATGTAAGCAAATGGTCTTTTTGAGCCAATAATCAACTGCACTTTGGCCTTGCCTTTTACCTGTAATGGTATAAAGGCAAAGGATTGAATGTTGAATGTATTTTTAAAAGCCCTGAGGTAATTAAATTGATTTTGTTTTTCTTCGAGGGCAGAGCCAGTTAAAATCAGTGGCAGCTCCAACATTGCAAAAAAATCATTGATATTTTTCTCAATGTCTGCATGTTTTACAACCATTTCTTTTAAAATACCTTCCCTTGATTTGATTATATAATCATCACCCTTTTTCTCACAAAATAGGTTAAAGGGTTTTACGTCTATCTCTTCACTTCTTATTCTGATATAACAAATATCGCAGCCAACGGCCCTGTTGATACTTCCGGTTACCTCTTTTAAAACATCTTCAAACAAATCATTTTTTAAAACAGCATTGTTGATCTTTATTTCAAATGTTTTTTGCTTTTCTCTTTCAAGGATGGCTTCATTTGATAAAATATTGATGAGTGAAACCGTCATCTGATTTGCAAAATTTCTGCAGAGACTGATATCGATGTTCTTAAAAATACCTTTTGTAAATGTGTGGAAAGAAATGTGGCCAATAGGCTCTGCTTTGTGAATGAGCTTGATATTAAACGACTCTGCCAAGTGAAAGTCTTTGCTGCAAAAATTAATTGCTTCAGGAAAATTAAAATCTGCTGCCGAATACAACTCACCTTCAGGCAGCGATTCAATATGTTCAAAAATGCTACCCCTGTAGGCTACAGGCATATTTACCAATCCTTTTTTCGGTCTAATGCCAGCAGCTTTTTGCCAGGCTGCGTCTGCATCGCCCAGTATTAACTGTACCGTATTGTCTTTGGGTGATGTCAATACAATCATAACATGCTGGGAATGGTGCAATCGATTTCCTTCTACATTCAACCAATTTACCAAAGTATTTAAATCCCTTATCTGAGATATCTGTTGACTAATAGACAGAAGAATAGACTTTTCGTTTTCTCTTTCAATTATTTCTTCATTTGCCAAAATGTTGGCTACCGCTACTGAAACCTGTTCGGCTATTGCCTGAAATAACGCAAATTGTTCTTTCTTAAAATGATTTTTTTCTAAACTGTTCAACCATAAAGTACCAAAAGCTTTTCCACCAGAGCTCAGCAAGGTTACTATACCTTCCTGGTAACCCATTTCTTCTAAGGTTTCAAAATAAGGGTAATCAAATTCTTGATAACGTAACTGATAGTTTTCTAAAACAGGGCCTTGTTTTTCGTCTATCAATTTCATCACAACTTCTACATAAGAGCCTTTATGAGGTATTTTAAATAATCCCATTTCATGAAATCTTTTATTACCATCTGTAGCATCCCAACCTGGAATATTAACAGCCATATCGTAATGGTGTAAACCATCTTTTTGTACAATTAGGATACCTGTATCATGAAAAGGGATTAACTGCATTACTTTCTCCCGAATGGTAGCTAATAATTCTGTGGCATTTTTTGATTTAGAAATTGCCTCTGAAATAGCCAATAGTTTTGTTTTTTCTCCTTCTCTTTCTTCTATTTCTTCCTTTGCTAAAATGTTAGTTACAGCTACCGCAATCATTTCTGCTATAGCTTTAAATAACTCAAAGTATTTTGGTGAATAAGTGCCATATTTTTTGGCATCAAAAAATAAAGAACCGATGGTTTTGCCTTGACAAATCATGGGTGTAAACATAAACTCTTTCAAGCCTGCCTCATACATGGAAGGGGCAAAAATTTGCTTACTTAGTAATATCTCATCAATCGTAACAATACCGGTTTCGGTAAGTGATTTTTTCACAAAAACATCCATTGGGTTATATCCATCAAAGCCTTGTTGCTGTAAGGTTTTGGAGGCTATGCTTTCATGGTAATGGTCTATGTTTGAGAGGTCTTTCCATTCGGTACTGTCTTCATTTAAAATAACAATGGCCGTATCATCTATGGGTATTACGGGTGCTATTTTTTGAAAAATGGTAGCAAACAATTCTTTTCTGTTTTGTATAGATGCAATGCCTTCGCTAATGGCCAATAAGGTTTCTTTAAACTGCTTTTCCGCTATTAATTTTTCTTTAGTAAGAATATTGGAAATAGCAATGGCAGTCAAATCTGCTATTTGTTGATAGAATGATGCATCAACACATTTTAAGGTACCTGTTTGCTTGCTATTAAAATACAGTACCCCAAAAGCTTCATTACCGGTTTGTAACAATGCACCATACGTTTCTTTGTAACCATTGGCTAAAATTATCCCGCTAAATGGGTGGGGTTGTTTTTTAAAATCCTTTTCAAAGTTGAAAATGATGGGTTCCTGCTTTTTTTTCAATTGTGCAAAATGGTAAGCAACTGTAGTACCATGATATGCCATTTTTTGGTCTTCAATAACATCGTTAAGCTCATGATCTAAGTAGCTGCCGTCTATTTCTGGATAAACAACTGTAAAGTCATAATAATAATTTTCTTTCTCGTTAATGATAAACATCCCCATGCTTTCTATTTCAAAAATGGGTAGCACTTCATTGGAAATAGATTGTAGCAAGGATGGTTTGTTGTTTTTGCTAACGATGCTTTTGCTGATGCTTGCCAGTAATTGGCTGTAATTCTGCTGCATATACACTGATATTGAAGCTTAAAAGTAACAAATAAATCATTTTTCACATCCAATACGGTATTTCGGGTTTAAATAGTCGTTCTTATACGAAATATCGGGGTTTTATTTGTGGTGCATAGAGTTTGAGCTTATCTAAATTTGAGTTGAAACCCTTTACCATAAACCGTTTAGCTTTTTAAATACTGATTCTTTCGTTCAAGGCATAGCGTTTGGCATATACTCTTAAACAAACAATAAACTTATGAAAAAAGGTATTTTGGCTTTTAGCCTTATGGCAACTGGCGGCTTAATTGCAACTGCTTTGTATAGTTTTTCTTTGAAAGACAAAACTGCTGATGCTACAGACCAGCACCCTAAGCTAAATATAGAAAGGGATTACACCGAAAAATTGAGCGTTCAAAACTCGGGCTTAATTATGGTTGATTTTTTAACCGGCTTCGACCCCGGATTAAATACCATTCCAAAAGCTGTATTCAATCAAAATGCTACAGCTTTGGCCAAGATGAGCAATATTTTCAATTTACCTACAATTATGTTAGGTGAAGAAGGTGGTTTTAGGGGGAAATTTTATCCATTGGTGGGTGAATATTTATCAAAGGCAGTGAGGGTAGAACGCCACACACCAAGCGCATGGGACGAACCTAACTTTCAGGTAGCGGTAAAAAAACTAGGCAGAAAAAAATTAATTGTTTGAGGCATTTCATTAGACATATGTACACAATTAT
>JACMKX010000017.1 GCA_014379905.1 Ferruginibacter sp.
CGATATTGATGTGTACCTGCACTGGCTTTTTGAATGATGTTCAAAACTAGTACAGTGGCCGATTACAGCTAAATTATTTTATCAACAAATAGTCAAAGGATGTGAATATCCCAGGCGATATGTTACTTTCTTTCATCAACTACTGAAAAATTTTGGTAGATGTATTGTGTTAGTTTTGAGACATTATACTTTGACTACTTATGCTTTATATCATAAGACATTGGGCTGTAAGTAACGTTCAATTGGCACTAATCAAAAACAGTAAAGCTTAAATTACGATGTGGCAATCTTTCTTCGTATCCTGCTTAATGATTCTGGTTTTATACCCAGGTAGGAGGCAATATAAATAAGGGGAATTTCGCTGACCACGCGGGGTCGTAGGTTAAACAGGTTGCGATAGCGCTCTTCGGCAGATTCGTATATAAACGACAACTGCCTTTTTTGATTATGCGCAAAAATCATTTCATAAAAACGGATAAACAATTTTAGAATGGACGGATATTGATCACCCAGCGACTCTACTTCACGGATATTCGCTTCCCATATCTCACCTGCCTCCAGTGCGCAAATGTTTTGCAGGGTAGGTTTATTTTCCAATATACCAGCTGTATCAGCATAAAAAGTAGGGCCAAAAAAGAAATTAAAAGTTATCTCATCAATGTCTTTAACATAGTAGCCCCGGTAAATGCCAGACTTTAAAAAAAAAAGCGATTGTGTCTGCTGGCCCTCCTTCAACACAAAACAATTCTTATCTACCTTTTTTGACGTAAACATACTTTGCAATGCCGATATTTCCTGATCCCCTAGAGGATACACTCTCTCAATTAGCAGTTTTAAGGCTTTGTCTATCATACATAACGTTGTTTGGATGGTGTAGTGGAAAATATAAAAGAACAGGCTAAAAAAGTACCTCAATATACTTGATTAAAACCTGTAAAACTACACCTGGCCGAAATGCAATGCATAGAAACATGGAGCCCAAACAAGCAATCACCTATGGCACAACTACCGATTTTGTAGTTGAACTTAAGGCGGCAAAAACACCCAGCCCGCCTTGTATATTTGATACTACTTCGCCTGAAACTGCAAATGGATTTATCAACGCAGTCCTTGCATTTTGCAATGTGGTGAGGTATTGATAATACTCAACTGTAAGGTGATACAGTGTGCCGTAAATGATTTCGCCTTTCTTAAAATCAAAACCAGAGCCGTAGTTGAATTCATTGTTATCGTTAGCAAACCCATTATCCAACAATATTTCGAGGCTCAGGCTATCGTACGCGGCATTTTTATGCAGCAACAACCGGAAGTAGTTGGGCAAGCCGGGGTTGGGATCTTTAAATTTAGTTAAGCAAAATGCTTCCTGCTGATTGTTGAAAGTAGGTGTAAGACTATCTATTGGTACAAGTGGTATAAAACGGGTTTCGCCATACGCGTGCCTGCCCAAATTATCGTACACATCTATCCTGTACGGCTCATTGCTGTTGTAATTGGCCACAACCCTTTTTGGGTTTCCATAGTTATAGGCTCTTCGTCTTTCCCTATCCACATAGGCAAAAGGCAACAAGGTATCTTTTACATTGCCATGGCTAACAATTACCAGTGCAGGCACTAAAACGGGTGGTACCGTGCTGGTATCTAACAAAGCAGTGCTTTCTGATATTAGAGCCCTCAATGGTTGACCATCTTCTAAATAGCACTCAACAACCAGCTCACTTTTGTTCGGTGGCAGTTGTATAGTATAATCTTTAGAACAACCTGCAAACAGAGCCGGAAGGAATACATAGAAAAATAATGTTTTCGTATTCATACACTAAAATTTAAAGTTGTAGGTAATGGAAGGAATAATTGGAAAAAGTGTGATGGCCCTTGGGTTAAACCCCGTGGGGGTACCCACCATTCCATCATTGTTTTCTATTGCCTCAAACGCGATGAAGTAAGCGTTCAATCTGCTGTAAGCATTGTAGGCACTAAATGTTAAGTCGGCACTGCCACGTTTAGGCCTGAGTTTTAGAATGATACCCACATCGAGCCGGTGATAATCGGGCATACGGTAATTGCTTCGCTCAGGATAAACGGGCGATAAGTTGAAGAAAGTATTGTTGTCGAGCGTACCGGGCGCATCAATACCAATGGTTCTGCCCGTGGGCAACGAAACGGCATTACCAGTGTAAAACGTCCAGCTACCCGAAAAGGTTAACCGCCTGGCTAATGGATAACTGGCAACAACGGAAAGCTCATGCCTTCTATCGAAACGGGGGTAAAACATTTTGCCATTATTGATTGCATCAAATTGCCGTGTTGTCCATGCCAATGTATAGCCGATCCAGCCTCTCAATTTACCGGCTGTTTTTTCAAAAGTAATTTCCGAGCCATAGCTATTGCCCCTGCCAAATACAAATTCGTTTTCCAGGTTTTCGTTCACCAGCAAACTGGCCCCCGGTTTATAATCCACCAACTGACGCATCCATTTGTAATATCCTTCGCTGGTAATTAAAAATTTATTGTTGATGTTCCAGGTAAAACCCAGGGATGCCTGGTCAGAAATTTCGGGTTTAATTTTTTGTGTAGATGGGTACCAGATATCTGTTGGTAATGATGCCCCGGAACTTGCCACCAAATGTTTGTATTGCTGCATACGTGCATAACTGGCTTTTATAGAAAAATTATCGTGCACCAAATACCTTGCACTGGCACGGGGTTCTATACCGCTATAAGTTTTTCCGTTGGAGAAAAGCGTAAACCTTGTGCCCACATTTACCCTTAATTTTTTAGTTATATCCCAATCGTCGGCAAAGTAAATACCTGCTTCCCTGCTATTAAGATCCTCCCCTTTTGATAACGTTTCAGTTGCCTGTTCGCTGTC
>JACMKX010000138.1 GCA_014379905.1 Ferruginibacter sp.
GATCATTAACGAACCAACTGCAGCCAGTCTTGCATACGGTTTAGGCGTAAACAGGGAGGAGCAAAAGATCATAGCGGTATATGACCTGGGAGGCGGAACTTTTGATGTTTCTATTCTTCGCCTGGCAGGCGGAATTTTTGAAGTACTTTCTACCAATGGTGATACTTACCTCGGCGGCGATGATATGGATCACGCTATTGTAAAGTATTGGATAAAGCAACATGGCCTGGCGGAAAATGAAATAAAAGAAAATAAAAGTTTAGCCCAGGCGCTTCGTTTAAAAGCGGAAGAAGCAAAAAAATATTTATCTGCCAACGACATATACGAATCCCTATTAAACGGCGATAAACTTTCCATCAGCAAAGAACAATTCAACGTGCTGCTTCAACCCTTGGTTGATAAAACGATTGCCAGTTGTAAAAATGCCTTGAAGGATGCGGCACTAACGATAAAAGAAATTGACACGGTTGTAATGGTAGGTGGAAGCACAAGGGTGCCGCTGGTAAAAGAAGCAGTAAGTGCATTTTTTGGCCAGCCCGTGAATGATTCCGTGAATCCGGATGAAGTGGTAGCCCTGGGAGCAGCCATCCAGGCAGATATTTTAGCAGGAAATAATAAAGACACTCTATTGCTGGATATAACGCCGCTAAGTCTTGGTATTGAAACCTCCGGCGGTTTAATGGATGTGCTGATACCGAGGAACGCAAAAATTCCTTCCAAAGCGTCGAGGCAATATACCACTCAGGTGGATGGGCAGCCCGGTATGCGCATTAGTGTTTTCCAGGGCGAAAGGGATTTGGTAGCTGATAACAGGAAACTGGCTGCATTTAATTTGACCGGCATTCCCGGCATGCCAGCAGGTTTGCCAAAAGTAGAAGTTGGATTTTTGATCAACGCCGATGGAATACTAACGGTATCTGCCAGGGAATTACGCAGCGGGGTGGAGCAAAGCATTGAAGTGAAACCACAATATGGTTTAACCGATACCGAAGTAGAAAAAATGTTGATGGATTCCATCACACATGCAAAGGACGACATAGCCGCCCGTGCGCTTGCCGAGGCGAGGAGTGAAGGCGAACAAATATTAAAGGCAACAGAAAGATTTCTACAAAAAAATGCCGGCCTGCTTACAAAAGAAGAACTATTAAAAACTGCCGAAGCCATGCAGGCATTGCAAATGTCTGTTACCATGGAAGACAAAGACCTGGTGCATAATAAAATTGAAGCACTTAATGAAATATCCCGGCCTTATGCGGAGAGAGTGATGGATGAAGCCATCTCAACGGCTATGAAAGGGAAAGCGATTTAGGTTTCAATAAAAGAAATAGCAGGCAGGATAATACAACAATAAAAGCAAGAAAGCTTACAAGCATTGCTTTTTTAATTAATGAGGGTTCAAATAAAAATATCACTTCATTTTTTCCTTTTTGCAGTGGAATACTCATGAAACCTGCACCCTCTGTAACTATTTGCCCCTCTTTTCCATTAACCGTAGCAATCCAATGCGGGTAATTGTTTTGTTGTAATATTAATTGTTTGCCCGGCTCGTCTATAATTACTACAAATTGCATTTTATTAGGAGAAAAGGAATTGATTTTAACCTGGAAACTATCATTGTTGTCTTTTATGAAAACAAAGGGCTTATTAAAATATAGCAGTTCATTTTGCATGTAAGTATCTTTGAAAAATTCTTTCATCGTTTTTAACTGGATAGGATATGGCACTTCTTTTACATTGCCTATCTGTTTGCTGAACATGCTCCAGCTGCCAATAAGTTCATTTTTATTTGAGGGAATAGTATCATTGTTATTGACTGGCTGTAAGGTTGGTACAGGAATCCCTTTTGGAGAATTGTTGAGTACTTCCTGAACTTGTTTTAGGGAGGCTTTGCCGGCACCTGTAAAAGGTACCATAAGTAAAGTAGCTGCTACCATATCAACCATTATTACTTTTAAGAGTAAAAAACTGTCTTTTCTTTTTAGTGATAATTTTATGAACCAGGTTATGAATAGCTGGATTACACTTTGTATCAGGAGACAATCGTAATAACTGGCATTATCAATAAAAAATTTCAGGGAATTTATTATGCCACCCTGGCTGCTCAATGCAGTAGTGTGAAAAAGAAGACTTTGTTTGGTAGAAATAACCTGGTAAACAGACCATACTATGGAAGTAATTATGATCAATTCTACCGCATAGTAAACCCAGCGAATGGTTCCTTCAAATTTTTTTTCTTCTTTAAAATATTTATTAAGTTCAATAGCAGCAATGAGAATAAAAGAAAGAATACTAAAAATGCGGAACTCACCATTCAGTCTGACATAACCGATGAGAGGTAAAAACCTGGAAGCTAAATCCTGAAAAATACCTCCCACGGAAAGTAAAAAGAAGAATGTTCCTAAACCAAGTAAAAATTTTTGCCAGCCTGTTTTTTTAGTTAAAAGAGAAAGGAAAAAAAATAGCAACAAGGGTAAACTAAAATAAGAGTCTCTTAGTGAAAGGTCGGAAACAAACCAGCTATCATTTTTTACCGTTGACAAAGGGAATAAAATACTGGTCCAGGATTGAAAGCTGCTGGAATCTGAAGGGCCAGTTGGGAAACTATTCTTATTTCCCCTGACAAAATGCGGTATTATATCTGCATATCCTGCAATCATTCCTGTAGAAACTAAAAGCAATAACAGTATGAAAACAGTATGCGGCCATATACTTTTTTTAAAAGAATTAGCATTACCGGAATCTTTTATAGCTGAAAAAAAATAGTAACCGGCAACGGCAATAAAAAAATATACAGCTCCAATGATTATACCGGGATGAGCTGATGAAAGTAATAAATAAAAAAGCACCACGTTTAATAAAATGACTTTTAAAGAGGGAGTATTAGCTAATAATAAATAACTCCATAAACACCAGGGTAAAAATGCAGCACCACTGAGCCAGTTAAAATGTTGCAGGTGGCCAACATAATATCCGCAGCACATAAATGCCACAGCAGTAATGAGCCTTACTCTCTTACCTAATTGCCAGTGCCGGGTAAGCTGGTACATACCAATTCCGCCAAGGAAAATGTAAAAAAAAACTTCCAGAGTAAATGTATAGGCATTGTATCCAACCGTTGAAGCTATGAGCCAGGTTACAGGACTCCAGTATCCTCCGCTCATATCGCCATATTGCGGAAACCCAAAATTAATATAAGGGTTCCAAAAGGGTAAATAGCCGCTGGCCAGGCTTTCGCTCATGAAAAATTTAGGAGGAAAATAACCTGTAAAAGCATCATTCTTTAAAAAAAAGAGGAAAGATGATACAGGTAAAAATGCAACAAATACTATTGCAAAAAAAAAGAAAAGGATCTTTAGCTTGCCCCAGTTAGTTTTTGTGTAAACTTGCATGCAATAAAAATACAGCATTCAGCATATAATGACTAAAAGAACTTTTGATGACTTTGATTCCTTCGCAAACGATTACAGGGAGATTCATAATCGTAATATTAGCTTAAGCGGCGCTGATAGTTTCTACTTTGCAGAGATGAAAGTGAAACTGCTTCAGCCTTTCGAAAATAATGTAAGCAACACAATACTTGACGTTGGATGTGGAGATGGAGCCACTCAATTTTTTATGCAACAATATTTTCCCGCCTGGAGTATCAAAGGAATTGATGTATCAGAAGAAAGTATCCGGAGGGCCAGACAAAAAAATATTGCGTCGGCAGTTTTTGAAATGTATGATGGGATAAATATTCCAGCCGATGAAAGCACAGTTGATATTGTTTTTGTAGCAGGTGTGCTGCACCATGTAAATTTTGATCTGCACTTAAATATAGCCAGGGAAATAAAACGAGTATTAAAGCCCGGAGGACGTTTGTATCTTTTTGAGCACAACCCAAATAACCCCCTTACAAAATACCTGGTAAATACCTGTGTATTTGATAAAGATGCCAGGCTCTTAAAAAGTAATTATACTACGAGGTTGTTAAAAGCGGCAGCATTCACTGTAAGCAAAAAGCGATTCATTATTTTTTTCCCCCGGAAAGGATTATTATCTAAATTAATTTTTCTGGAAAAATACCTGCAATGGTTACCATTGGGCGGGCAATATTTTATCCAGGCATTTAAGTAATCAAATGTTTACCGTTTTATTTACAAGGTACAAAGGTCTCTTTTTAGTTTCAGTAAAGAGGCTGGCTATATATTCTCCCAATAATCCAATGGCTAATAACTGGGTGCCTCCCAAAAACATAATGGCAATAATCATGGAAGCCCAGCCGGGAACAGTATTTCCTTTATAATACGAAAGGAGGGCAAATATGCCAAAGGCAAATGCAGCAAGTGATATAAAACTTCCTGCCAGCAGTGCAACCCTGAGTGGTTTAAAACTAAAAGAAGTAGTACCTTTTAATGCAAGCCGGAGCATTTGAGTAAAGGAATATTTTGTTTTGCCAAACTTGCGGTCCGGTGCTTTAAAATCTATAGTAGTGGTTTTAAAACCTATCCAGCTAAAAATGCCTCTCAGGAACAATTCACGTTCATCAAAACGAAGAATGCTGTCCAATACTTTCCTGTTGAATGCTTTAAAGTCTGCTACTCCCTCCTCGATCCTTGTATCAGAAATAGCATTGATAAATTTATAAAATACAACAGAAAGCAGGTGCTTACCCAACCCTATATTTTTAGTAGACGTGCGCCTTGTTTGTACAAGATCATATCCTTCATCTATTTTTTTCAGGAGTGCTGGTATAAGCGAGGGAGGATGTTGCAGGTCACCATCCATAACAATGATCGTATGTCCTTTTGAATGCTGCAGACCTGCCATCAATGCATTTTGATGTCCAAAATTCCTGCTTAAAGAAATGCATTTTATATTACTGTCTTTTTCTGCAATTAATTCCAGTGCAGCGAACGTATTATCTGTGCTGCCGTCATCTACGAAAATGTATTCTGTTTCTTTATTTGTATAAGTATACAATTCATCCACTAATGATTGAATATTTTCCCCTTCATTATAAACAGGAATGATGATACTAAGCAAAGTTGAAGAATTTGGTGATGATTGGTTTAAAAATAAACAATATTGCCGGAATCAGTTGTAACCGTCATTTTTTTAATGAAGCGATCCTGTTCACATATTTACCTATCATATCAAATTCAATATTCACCTTATCATTTGTTGTTAACTGGTTCATATTGGTATGTTCCAAAGTATAAGGGATAATGGCAACTGTAAATTCATTTTTGCTAACATTAAAAATGGTAAGGCTGATACCATTTAGTGTGATGGAACCTTTTTCTATTACCAGTCCTGCAAATTTTTCATCAAACCGAAAAGTGAATTCTGTACTGCCATCTTTTTTATCAAGGCTAATACAGGTGGCCGTGCTATCTACATGGCCCTGCACCATGTGGCCGTCCAGTCGCCCATTAAGCTGCATGCATCTTTCCAGGTTCACCGGGCTGTTTTCTTTTAAGTTACCCAGGTTTGTTTTGCTCAAAGTTTCATCTATCGCCGTAACCTTGTAAAGATCTCCTTCAATGGCTTCCACGGTAAGGCAAACACCATTATGACTCAGGCTTTGATCAATTTTTAATTGGGGCGAAAGTGGAGAGTCTACCCAAAAACTGATATTTGACCCATTTATTTCAAGGCTTTTGATATAGCCGGTTGCTTCTATTATTCCTGTAAACATGGGGCAAATTTCGATAAAATTCTTCGTTAGATTTTATTTTTTAAAGGGAATTCCTTTATCTTTGCCGACCTGTCACTTGAGATGACAGAATTTTATCACATAAAGGAGGTATATAACAAATGCTTATTATTGATTCAAAGGATTGCGAAAACATTGACAAGGCGCTTAAAAAGTACAAGAAGAAATTTGAGAAAAGCCGCACATTGTTGCAATTAAGGGAAAGGCAGGCTTTTATCAAGCCGTCTATCCGTCGCCGTACTCAGGTGTTGAAAGCTGTTTACAAACAGCAGCTGGCAGCAGGTAAATTCGATTAATTACGATATTTCGACCAGCAACATATTGAACTGGTAACCGGTTATCACTAACTTTGGTTACCGGTTTTTTTATGCCCCAAAGTGTACAAGCCCATATTAATGAATTCCTGGAATACCTTAAATTTCAAAAAAGGTATAGCAGGCATACTATTGTTTCGTACGAAACAGACCTGGTCGATTTTGACCGGTTTCTCACCAATAACTACGGACCACTGCAACTGGAGGAAATAAAATCCACTTTTGTAAGAACCTGGCTCGCTTCGTTGAAGGAAGCCGGTAACGCATCCCGCACCATCAACCGCAAAATATCCTCCTTAAAATCTTTTTTTAAATACCATATTAAAAAGGAGCACCTGGCAGCCAGTCCTATGTCGGTAATCAGCAATCCCAAAACACCTAAAAGACTGCCGCAGTTTGTTGATAAAAAGGATATAGAACTGCTGTTCAACCATGTAACTTTTCCTGATAACTGGGAGGGAGCCACAGAAAGATTGATACTGCAGGTATTTTACAATGCCGGCATCCGGCAGGCGGAACTGATCCAGCTACAAAACGGGCATTTCGACAAGCACAACAGCAGCATTAAGGTACTCGGCAAAGGCAATAAAGAAAGGGTTATTCCTGTAAGTAATGAAGTAGGAGTGGAAATTGGCAGATACCTTGCTAAAAAGAAAGAAAATTTTCCTGGCCTGGGGCATGAATTTTTACTGGTAAACAAAAAAGGAAATAAGCTGTATCCCCGTTACGTATACGATGTGGTAAAAAAATACCTTTCCCTGGTAACTACCATCGATAAAAAGAGTCCACATATTCTCCGGCACAGTTTTGCCACCCATCTTACCAACAACGGGGCAGATATAAATGCAGTAAAAGAACTGTTGGGGCACAGTAGTTTAGCTGCCACACAAATATATACCCACAATACCATCGAAAAGTTAAAAGAAGCCTATAAAAAGGCCCATCCCAAGGCATAAAAATGGTAGATCAATTTCGGGTAATTTTATTTTGAAAACTACGTTTCATAAAGTAACTTCATCATCCCGATGAAGATCTTTTCAATAACACAAAACTCCAAAAAAGTGCCTATGTTGTAAGCTTTACTTCTTTAAATTATTCTTTCACATTTAAAATTGAGTGTTATGACAGTAAACATCCAGACTGTGCATTTTGATGCGGATTCGAAATTGATATCCCACGTAGAAAAAAAGATAAGTAAGCTCAACCAGTTCCACGACAGGATTACAAAGGTTGATGTATATCTCAAACTCGACAATATCGTTCACAATATCAAGGATAAAGTTGCTGAAATTAAAGTGATGATCCCGCGCCATGAATTTTTTGTAAAGCATTCTTCCAAGTCATTTGAAGAAAGTTTTGACGATGCGATGAATGCAGTTATCAACCAGATAAAGAAGAAAAAAGAAAGGCAGGTTGCCTGATATAACTGATTTTCCTCATACAGATCCTGCCAAAAAACGGCAGGATTTTTTTATATATTTCCAATGCTTAAAAAAACTCCCAAAAAAATCTTGACAAAATTTTTGTATTAATCAATTTCTCTTACCTTTGCCTTCCCAAAAAACAGGGTGCATTGTTGTGCAGCTGATTTGAGGAAGTTCTTAATAAGATTTTACTAGCCGAAACAGGTGCAGGGAATAAGCCGAAATAGTTCAGTTGGCAGTAGCTTTTCACTTTGAGGAACGAAAAGTAGAAAACCAAGGTCCCGAAGCATTTAGGGATAGAGCATTGATAAGCCGAAATAGCTCAGTTGGTAGAGCAACTGATTTGTAATCAGTAGGTCGCTGGTTCGACTCCAGTTTTCGGCTCCAGGGTGTGACGATAGCGTCTTTATCCGTTTTTTGAAATTTGGGCAGATGGCCGAGTGGTTAAAGGCGACAGACTGTAAATCTGTTCTCTTCGGAGTACGTAGGTTCGAAACCTACTCTGCCCACGGAATAATTTGATAATGACGCAGTTTGAAAATTTGACAATGCTGTCATTATTAGTTCTTTAAAGAAAAATTGATTTTTGAGATAACATTTTCAAATTGTCTCATTTTCAAATTTTCAAATTGATCAGCGGAAGTAGCTCATTTGGTAGAGCGGTAGCCTTCCAAGCTTCAGGTGGCCGGTTCGAGCCCGGTCTTCCGCTCATTTTCTGCCTGCGATGGCAGAGCGTTTTTAAGCCGTCGTAGCTCAGGGGTAGAGCATCCCGATGGGAATCGGGAGGGTCAGTGGTTCGATTCTCACTGATGGCTCAACAAAAGCCGTCGTAGCTCAGGGGTAGAGCACTTCCTTGGTAGGGAAGGGGTCGTGAGTTCGATTCTCACTGATGGCTCAAAAGAAATGAATTACAGGTGTCGTAGCTCAGGGGTAGAGCATCCCGATTGAATCGGGAGGGTCGTGAGTTCGATTCTCACTGATGGCTCAAAAAAACATTGTCGATGGTGCGCCGACATTAAACTGCAACCAAAATTTAAAACAACATTTAAAAAGTACAAAAATGGCAAAAGAATCATTCAAGAGGGATAAGCCCCATCTTAACGTTGGTACTATCGGTCACGTGGATCATGGTAAAACAACACTAACAGCCGCTATAACCGATGTTTTGTCAAAAAGAGGTTTAGCGGAGAAAAAAAACTATGATGATATTGACGGTGCTCCGGAAGAAAAAGAAAGGGGTATCACAATCAATACAGCTCTCGTAGAGTATGCTACGGATACCCGTCACTACGCACACGTAGATTGCCCGGGTCA
>JACMKX010000139.1 GCA_014379905.1 Ferruginibacter sp.
AAACGGCTGTACTGATATAATTAAAAAGACCAATCATATAAAAATTATAAAACCCGTTGTGGCTTTTAATAATTTGCCAGACAGTGGATGTGTACCTTTTACAAAATATTTTACGGCTTCTACAACTTCCATTGATCCGGTCACAGGTTATTTATGGGATTTTGGCGACGGTTCCACTTCTGCAAACGCAACACCTACACACACTTATACCTCACCGGGCATATATACGGTTAGAATTATCATAACAACTGCTGGAGGATGTGCTGATACCGCTACCATGATAAGGGCGATTGTTACCAACAGCAGGCCCGTGGCTATTTTTAGTGCTTCGCCAAGAAATACCTGTGCAGAAACTTTTGTTAAGTTTAAGGACGAAAGTACAGGCGGCGTTATAAAATGGTTATGGGATTTTGGTGATGGTTCAAGCTCCGCTGCTCAAAACCCCGAACACGTTTATAACGATACCGGCTACTTTGATATACAACTGATTGTTTGGAACAATGGCTGCCCTGATACCGTAAAATACAAGGATTATGTACATATTAATGCACCCATTGCCCGGTTTACAGAATCATTCGTATGCACACAGCCCTTGGAAAGAATATTTACAGACCAGTCGGTAGGAGCTGATGAATGGCTTTGGAATTTTGGTGATGGTAATACATCAGCAGTAAAAAGCCCCGTACACAATTATAACCTCCCAGGAACATATGTTGTTTCCCTGCTGGTAAAAAACAACATTTCGGGCTGTGAGTATACTGCAAAAAAAACAATACAGTTAGTAAATGTAAAGGCAGGTTTTTTTGCTTCAGATACCATCATTTGTAAAGGAAGCACTGTTAGTTTTTCCAATAACCTCTCTTTAGCGGAGGTGAGGTCTTTCGATTGGGATTTTGGTGACGGAACCTTCCTTAATTCTACCAAAACCAACACCGCTACTCACCTGTATAATGCAGCGGGAACGTTTACAGTTCGGTTAATCATTACTGATATATTGGGCTGTCAGGACACACTGACCAAATCAGCTTATATCAGGATAGACGGACCAACAGCCAGTTTTACGCCTTCGGTACCGGGAACTTGTTTGAATAATCTTGTTACCTTCAACGATGCTTCTGTAAGCGACAATACGCATGCTATACAAACCTGGTCGTGGAATTATGGGGATGGCAGCACGGAAATTTTATCGGCGCCTCCTTTTCAGCATTATTATACAACTCCAGGGGCTTACCTGGTTACGTTAAAAGTAACGGACAGTAAAGGATGTAGCGATAGTATTAACATTGCAGCCGCCTTGATCATTTCCAAACCGGAAGCAAGGTTCACCGCGCTGGATACCGCCAGTTGCCCATCCAAGCAGGTAAGGTTTTCCAACGAATCCACAGGCCCCGGCCTAAGCTACCTTTGGGATTTTGGTGACGGTGGTAGTTCTGCAGCACAGCATCCCGTTCACAACTATTTGACAGATGGCCTCTATACCATCAAGTTGTTTATCAGTGACCAATACGGCTGTACAGATTCTATCAGCAAGCCCGGCATTATTTCAATACTTACACCCGTTGCTAACTTTACAATGAGTGATTCATTTAGTATTTGCCCGCCATTAATTGTGCAGTTTTCAAATTTATCCCTTCATGCAGTTGCGCAAAACTGGGATTTTGGAGATGGTACTTCCGCTTCCATACCGGAACCTTCACATTTTTATAGTTACCCGGGCATTTACACGGTGGCGCTGACGGTAACCGGCAAAGGCGGATGCACGGATGTAATGAAGCAAAATATTGTAGTGCGGGGACCAATCGGCACTTTCACTTACGACCCGATAGTGGGATGTAACCCGGTAAAGATCAACTTTGTTGCCAGTACGCAGGACAGGATTTCTTTTATCTGGGATTTTAATGACGGGGCTACAGCCAGCACATTGGATTCCATCGTTTCGCATACTTATACAAACCCCGGCATTTACCTTCCCAAAATGATCTTATTCGATGTAAACGGTTGCCAGGTTCCCATCAGGGGAAAAGATACCATCATTGTGAATGGGGTAACCGCAGGTTTCAGTTTTTCAGATAAGCCGGTTTGCGACAAGGGGTACGTTTCTTTCATCAATTCGTCTGTAAGTAATGATATTATTACCGGCTATAAATGGTCCTTTGGAAATGGGGGTACTTCAACAATTCAGGATCCACAACAACTATATAATTCTACGGGTATCTATTTTCCCAAATTGATTGTTAACACCCTCAATGGTTGCGTTGATTCAATAGTATCAACTTTACCCGTAAAAATCGTCGCTTCGCCACAGATCAACATGGCAAGCACTTCAGATGGCTGTACACCAGTTGCTGTAACTTTTACCGGATTGATAGCAGTGCCGGATACTTCCCAACTTAGCTGGAACTGGACTTTTGGAAACGGAGATACATCATTCCTTCAAAACCCTGCTATTCAAAATTACAATATTGCCGGAGTGTATAACCCTACCGTAATCGCTACTAACAGCAGTGGCTGCAGGGACACCGCCTTCAAAGCCATTGAAGCCTACCCGATACCAGTTGTAAATGCAGGCCTGGACACAACTATCTGTAACCTTGTTGGGATTAGCTTACAGGCAACAGGTGCTGCCAGCTACAATTGGAGCCCTTCAGCCGGATTAAATTGCACCAGTTGCGCCAATCCCGTAGCCACACCCGATTCTGCAAAAAATTATATAGTAAAAGGTACCAGCCTGCAGGGTTGCAGCGCAAGTGACACTGTTTTGGTAAAAGTGCAATATCCTTTCAAAATAAAATATAGCAACCCCGATACATTATGTAATGGACAAACCGTGAGGCTCTTTGCAACCGGAACAGACCAATTTCAATGGACACCGGCCAGGGGCCTCAATAACAGTAATATCGCAGTGCCAGTTGGCAACCCAGACACAACCACTAATTACCGTGTTATTGGTACCGATAAATGGGGTTGTTTTAGTGATACCGGCTATGTTTTTATAAAAGTTTACCCGGTACCAACTGTTAGCGCGGGGGTTGACAAAACAATCAACATAGGACAATCATTAGACCTTGTACCCGTTATTTCTGCTGATGTTACACAGGTTGCCTGGTCACCAACCGGCAGCATATTCCGTAATACCTATCCCGCTATATCCATTAAACCCAATCAGAATACGGATTTTACAATAGAGGTAAAGAATGAAGGGGGTTGCATGGCAAGTGATAAGGTATCTGTGTTTGTAATTTGTAATGGAGCCAATGTATTTATTCCAAACACTTTTTCGCCCAATGGAGATGGCGCCAATGATCTCTTTTTCCCAAGGGGGACCGGCTTGTTTAAAATCAAATCCTTCCGCCTGTTTAATCGCTGGGGTGAGATGATTTTTGAAAAAAGCAGCTTTAATGCCAATGACCCCGCATTTGGATGGGATGGAACCTATAAAGGAGTAAAATTAGGTGCGGATGTATTTGTGTATATGATCGATATAATGTGCGATAATTTTAGTGTATTGACCTATAAGGGCAATGTGGCCCTGATACAATAAATGCTTTTGTTTTTGTTAATTATAAGCAAAGCCGGCTGGGGAGCCGGCTTTTGTTTGCCCGGCCGGTAAAGACAAATGCGCATCAACCCTGTCTTTTTTAAATTCCACTTCCGGATGAACGTGCCGCGGAGGTGATGCGATAAGAGCTCTCCGTTTTAAACAGGTTCACTACAGCATGCGTAGTATATCTTCTACTTTTAAAAATTAAGTTAAAAGAAATACCCCATTGTGAAATAATTGCCAGGGGAATGCGTTTTAGAAACAAGGTATCCGACATCGCAGCTTACTTAAATCCAAATCCATGAAAATATATGTACACATTGTTTTGTGCTGCATTACAGCACTTCTCTCCTTACCGTTAACTGCGCAGGACATTCATTTTTCACAATTTTTTGAAGCGCCTATTTTACGTAACCCTGCATTGGCTGGTCTTTTTTCAGGTGACTTAAGATTACAAACAGTTTATCGTACCCAATGGCAAAGTGTTACCGTTCCTTATCAAACCACTTCAATTAATGGCGAAGTTAAACTGGCCATTGGCAAGAGTGAGGATTTTTTAACCATAGGCGGTCAGATCTTATATGATAAGGCCGGAACGATCGCAATGAAATCCACTCATTTTTTGCCAGTTATCAACTATCATAAATCATTGAGTGCAGAAAGGAATATGTACCTGTCTTTAGGTTTTATGGGCGGTCTTGTACAGCGCAGGTTTGATATGAGTAAGGTAACTACTAACAGCCAGTATGATGGATCTGGTTACAATGGCGGTCTGGCTACCGGCGAAAACCTGGCTACCCCCTCCTATTCTTACTTTGACGGAACTGCAGGCATGAGTTTTAATACGCAAATGGGCGAGGACCCAGAGAATAACCTTTTTGTGGGCATCGCTTATCATCATTTTAATAAAAATGCAAAAAATTCATTTTATACCAATGCGGCTGTTGAAATGAATCCAAAATTTGTTTATTCGGCAGGCGCTAAAATGGCCGCAACCGATAATTCTTATGTCACCATCCATGCAGATTATACCCAACAGGGCGTTTATACGGAACTGATAGCAGGAGCGATGCTTACTTATAGATTAGATGATACGGAAAATCCCCGGTATTTTATACACGGTGGTGCTTTCCTGCGCTGGAAAGATGCGCTGATACCCGTAGCCAAGATAGAAATAAAACCATTCGCCATATCGGTAAGTTATGATGCCAATATATCAACACTAAGTTCGGCCAGCGGTGGAAGGGGTGGTTTTGAAATGGGCCTTTCTTATCAAAAATATTTAACAAGGGATAATACCAGCAGGGATGCGTTAAGATGTCCCAGGTTTTAAAATACTATTCAAACAAGGTTTCAAAGTCGTGTGCCAACTAACTAAGATTCTATGTTTTTATGGATTGTTTGGATAACACAGGAGCTCCCTTTACCGGGAGCTTTTTGTTTTACTGTGCCTACCGCACGCCGAAATCATGTTTTGTCTTTTATATACCGGCCTGCAGGGCTAATCGCCCATAAAATAAACTACCGCCAGTTCATACCCTTTTAATCCCAGTCCGCTGATAACGCCTACACTTTTGCCGGATACAAGCGATAGCTTTCTAAAATCCTCCCTGCCAAAAATATTTGAAATATGCACTTCCACCACCGGCGTGGTAATTGCAGCGATAGCATCGCCCAGCGCAACGGAAGTATGCGTATAGCCGCCGGGGTTAATAATGATCCCGTCCACGGTAAAGCCTGTACGCTGAATTTCATTGATCAGCTCTCCTTCTATATTGCTTTGGTAGTACTGGAATTCGATGGCAGGGAATTTGTCTTTAAGCTGTTCAAAATAATTTTCAAAAGACGAGTTGCCATAAATACCCGGTTCCCTCGTGCCAAGGAGGTTTAGGTTAGGTCCGTTGATGATTGCTATTTTCATAGCACGAATGTAAGACACTGATTTTAAGACACGAACTTTTAAAAGCCGGAATACACGAATTAAAAATCCATGTTATGCAGAATTGATTCGGATAGCCGCTTTTCATTTTATTTAAAAAATCTGAAAAGTATGAATGAAATAAAGCTATTCCTCCGAATATTAAATTCCGAGTTTTAAATCAATTCCTTTATTCACGTATTTAGGCGCCAGGACGAAAAAAACTGACAACAAGTTCTCAGTTTTTTGCTTTAGGGTCTTGCCTGGCATTGAGTCATTTTCAAATTTTCTCATTTTCACATTTGAAATTCAGGCTCTTCCTTTAGTTTTAACCGATCGATTGCCTGTGGGTATTGATCAGGCCAATAAACTCATCAAACAGGTACCTGCTGTCGTGCGGGCCGGGAGTGGCTTCCGGGTGATATTGAACAGAAAAAGCCGGTTTATTGATTACGCGTATGCCTTCAATTGAATCATCATTCAGGTTGAGATGGGTGATCTCTATATCCGCCGAAGCCCTTACCGCATCGGGGTCCACGCCAAAACCGTGGTTCTGCGTTGTAATCTCACATTTACCACTGAGGAGGTTTTTTACGGGGTGATTTAAGCCCCTGTGGCCGTGGTGCATTTTAAAAGTAGGGATATCGTTCGCCAGCGCCAGTAACTGGTGGCCAAGGCAAATCCCAAACAAGGGAATGCCGGCGGCTAAAATTTGTTTTACAGTTTTTATTGCATAATCCATGGGGGCAGGATCCCCCGGGCCGTTGCTGACAAAATAGCCATTAGGGTTAAACGCCTGCAGTTCGTGGAAACTTGTTTTCGCATTATGTACTTTTACATAAGCCCCTCTTTCGGTAAGACAGTTTAAAATATTCTTTTTGATACCGCAATCTAATACCGCCACCCTTATCGTACTGTCAGGGTTTCCCAGGAAATAGGGACTTACTGTGGAAACTGCCGATGCAAGTTCCAAACCATCCATGGACGGCACTTTAGCCAATTCGGCTGCCAGTATTTCCACATCCGTTATAGCTGATGAAATGATGCAGTTCATGGCGCCCTGTGTACGAACATGCGCAACAAGGGCCCGGGTATCCACATGATCAATAGCTACTACCTGCTGCTCTTCAAAATAGGCCTGTAATGAACCGTCTGCCATAAAACGGGAGTATTGTCCCTCCAGGTTTTTCCCAATTACCCCCTTCACCTTTACACCATCACTCTCAACTTCAGATACCTTAACCCCATAATTGCCAATATGCACATTATTCATTATCAATACCTGCCCATAATAACTTGGATCTGTAAATACTTCCTGGTAACCCGTCATACCGGTATTAAAACATATTTCGCCTGTAGTAGTGCCTGTTTTACCAAATGCATTACCGTAAAATAAAGTACCATCGGCTAATAATAAAATGGCTGTTTTTTTTCGATCGGGAGCTGACATTTTCTTAATAAGTTTTGCAAAGAAAACAATTCAATGAGTTATAAAGCAAAAAAAATTGCCCAAACTTTTAAAGTTGTAAAAAATCAAAGATACCGGGAACTAAAAATATGCTGGACCGTGTTTCAGGCAGCTATATAAAAAAAGCCCCGATAGTAACATCGGAGCTTTATATAATTTATATTTTTCAATCTATGCTTCCTTTTTTTCTTCAGTAACGGTCTCCGGTGTTTCCTCAGCTTTTACTTCAACCGCTTCTTCAACTGTTGACGTATCAGCAGTTTTCTTTTTACCACCGCTTCGCCTTGTTTTTTTAGCCGTTTCGGTTGCAGCAGTTGTACTAATACCTTTACCGTAAATTTCATTAAAATCAACCAGTTCAATCATTGCTACTTCAGCCGCATCGCCTGCTCTTTGACCCAGTTTAATGATACGTGTGTATCCACCCGGCCGGCCAGCGACTTTAGGGGCAACCACGGTAAACAATTCTTTTACCGCAGCCTTATCATTTAGGTAACTAAACACAATACGGTGATTGTGCATGATCGATTCTTTGCTTTCGGTATGCTTTGTTTTAGTGATCAATGGCTCAATATAAGTACGTAAAGCCTTTGCTTTCGCCAATGTAGTAGTGATCCTTTTAAAGGTGATCAACTGGCAACCCAGGTTCATTAAGAGGGCCCTTCTGTGCGAAGCGGTCCTGCTTAAATTGTTATTCTTATTTCCGTGACGCATGACATGTTGGTTTTAATTATTCCCCTGCACCGTGTCAGGAATTGCGGGGTACTTCCGTTATAAATGTGCTAATTTGCTAATGAGCTAATTTGCTAATTTTTTCAACTCGAAAAGACTAGTCAAATTCGTACTATTCATTAGCATATTAGCAAATTGGCTAATTAGCTAATAGTTTGCTTTATTCGTCATCCAGTTTCAGCTTACTCAAATCCATTCCAAAACCCAGTCCCCTCTCATTCAGCACCTGTTCAATTTCGCTCAAAGATTTCTGACCAAAGTTCCTGAATTTCATCAGGTCCTCCTGCTCGTATTGTACCAGTTCGCTCAATGAATTAATTTTTGCTGCCTTTAAACAGTTAAAAGCGCGTACAGAAAGATCAAGGTCTTCCAGCGGGGTCTTTAACACTTTACGCAATTGCAGTGTCTGTTCGTCCACCAGGTCCTCCTTCTTATCTTCTTTTGTATCAAAAGTGATGTTCTCATCTGTAATGATCATCAAATGCTGTATCAGTATACGACTTGCCTGTTTTACTGCTTCTTCAGGGTGAATGGTACCATCGGTGATCACTTCCATGATCAGTTTCTCAAAATCCGTACGCTGTTCAACACGGGTATTTTCGATGGTGTATTTTACATTCTTAATGGGTGTATAAATAGCATCTACCGCTATATAACCAAAATGTGAATTCTTTTCTTTATTGTCTTCAGCAGGAACATAACCTCTACCTTTACCTATCGTAATTTCAATATCCAGTTTTGCACTGCTATCCATTACACAAAGTATCAGTTCGGGATTCATCACCTCAAAAGTAGGCGTGGCATCACCGATCATCGCGGCAGTAAATTCTGTTTTATTTTTAATGGAAAGGGTAATTTTTTCTGTCCCCACTTCATGCTCCACTTTCTTTTTAAAACGAACCTGCTTCAGGTTCAGGATAATTTCAGTAACATCTTCAGTAATACCTTTGATGGTAGCAAACTCGTGGTCGGCACCAACAATATTAATACCTATGATCGCGTAACCTTCCAATGAGTTAAGCAATACGCGGCGTAATGCATTACCAATCGTTACACCATAACCAGGTTCAAGCGGACGAAATTCAAACTGTGCTTCAAAATCATTTGCTTTCTGAAGTACAATCTTATCGGGCTTAACAAAATTTAAAATGGCCATTTGTAT
>JACMKX010000140.1 GCA_014379905.1 Ferruginibacter sp.
TTGCAAGGGCCTGGTTTAAATTAACCCATAGAGATATGGGCCCGCGTTCCCGTTATTTAGGCAATGACGCACCCCAGGAAGAACTGCTTTGGCAGGATCCGCTGCCAGCTGTTGATCATGCATTGGTAGACGACAATGATACTGTTACGTTAAAAGAAAAGATATTGAACTCCGGGCTGACTATTGCTCAACTGGTAACTACCGCATGGGCTTCGGCAGCTACCTTTCGTGGATCTGATAAACGTGGCGGAGCCAATGGTGCACGTATACGCCTTGCGCCGCAAAGGTATTGGCAGGCAAATAATCCTGCGCAGTTATCCAAAGTGCTGGATGCATTGGAAAGCATACAAAAAGAATTTAACGCAGCCCAAACGGGAGGTAAAAAAATATCTTTTGCAGATATAATTGTATTGGCTGGTAGTGTTGCAGTAGAAAAAGCTGCAGGTGCCGGAGGGAAGGAAATTAAGGTTCCCTTCTCCGCGGGCCGTACGGATGCTACACAGGAACAAACAGATGTTGAATCTTTTTCTTTCCTGGAACCTGCTGCCGATGGTTTTCGCAATTACCGTAAATCAAGCCATTCTGTTTCAACAGAAGCATTGCTGATAGACAAAGCACAATTGCTTACATTGACTGCACCGGAACTGACTGTATTGGTTGGCGGGCTTCGTGTGTTGAATGCAAATTACGACGGATCTTTAAATGGTGTGTTCACCCAACAGCCGGGTACACTCAGCAACGATTTTTTTGTAAACCTGCTGGATATGAATATAGTATGGAAAGCGGCATCGGAAGACAGGGAATTGTACACGGGTTATAACCGTGCTACGGAAGCCCCTGTGTGGACGGGAGCCCGTGCCGACCTGGTTTTTGGTTCCAATGCAGAACTGAGAGCCATTGCAGAAGTATATGCAAGTGCAGATGCGAAAGATAAATTTATAAATGATTTTGTAGCGGCGTGGACAAAAGTGATGAACCTGGACAGGTTTGATTTAGCTTAATTAATTCCTGTTATATAAAAGTGGCCTGGTGACGGGCCACTTTTTTTATGGTTAAATTAAAAACGACCAATGTTTAAGCTTATCCCGGATCCCTGGTTCTTTATTTTTTACAGCGAACGTACTTGTATTCGTGCCGGGTGATCCATTTTGATGTGCCTGCAAACCGCACTTCTTTTTTATTCAGGTAACTATTTTCTCCCAGGATAAATGTATGCCGGAAAATTGCTTTTTTATTATCATTCCCATCCCTGCCTTCTGCTTCTGTAATGATCTGCAGGCTCCCGTCTTTCAATTTCGTTCTCGATTGAACGACCTCCTTATTGACCTGTTTTTTTTCGTTCGATATCAAAAATGTATCAATAGAATTTGCCTTTGGCTCGTCAGGATATATATTGGATACAGAAAAACTAAATGTGGAAGGTATTGGAGTGATAACCAGGTTGGCGGGCATACTGTAAGGCTTGTTGGTTGAATAATCCAGGTAATTCAAATTGCCCTCCCAGCAGCCGGTAAGGGTTTTAAAGTCATCACTGATAAGGGTTGTTTGTTGGGCATGGGCAGTATTGACCAATAGTATAAAAAATAAGGGGAACAGGGAGCGTTTTGCAAATTTCATCTGGTTGTATTTTATGGTTGAATTGCCGGAAATTATTTTGGCTGATGAGACCAACATCAAAATTGCAGAAAAGTTCGCAGGATGATATAAGGTGCAACTTCGCGGCCTTTGCGTTTTTTAAAACCGCTGAATACCTCCCGGTGTTTAAAACTATGGAAATCTAACATCTCCTTCCTTATCGACCCTGATCCAAAGCGTTTTGTCGATATTGCTGGTATCAACTTTTGTTACTTTAATAAATAAGCCTGCAAATGGTTTTATTTCAACAACCAGCCTACTAAAGAAAGACAAAAACCAGGGAGACGATGAATATTAATTTGAAAATTCTCTTTTGCATGATAGGTTCAATAAATAGGGAAAGCGCTGTTTATATAAAATTATTGATCTGTCGTAAATAGAGCATCCCGATCTTATGAGACTGCCCTTTGCGAAAACGGAATGTTTGCAGCATTCACCCGTTATTTATATTTTTTTAAGAACAGGTTTACCTTCTCAGGGTCACCGAAAATATATTGTGACATCTGGTCTCCGGTTTCAATTGAAACGAACCTTTCCCTGGCACCAAGATCTGCAAGTAATTTATTTAGCAGTGCATCTATAGTCATTATATCATACCAGTCGCCCATGTCCCGGGGCCTGGCAACAAATACTTTGTTATTGCAGAGCGCAGTAATGGTATAGCTGAATGTTTCCCCATTCCTGTCACCTGTTGCATCCATCCACACTTTCAGGTCTTTTAAAATTCCTTTACTACGGGCTGCAAACTCCAGCAATAATTTATCATAATCCACAGGAACAAAGCCGGTTTCGGTATCAAAAGCAAAATGAATTTGCTGTTGGTCCATTAGAGCAAAGGCGAAGGACAGGGGGTCGCCGGCAGCTTCGGATTCAAGCTTTGCCAATATTGTCTCCCGGGGCTTTGCACTAATTATTTGCGGGTCCAACAGGTCTTTTACAATGGCTTCACTAGAAACCATGCTGCGTTTATAACGATCGGTTATACGGGTAGCTAATTGCTGGTCGGTAATAATGCTACCGGGTTGCTCTAAAAAACTCACCGCATTTTTCTTTTTATAAAAATCTATGATCCTTGATAATACATAATCGGGTACCTCTTTTTGTTTTGACAGCTGCAACATTACTTCTTTTAATAAAGCTGGTGTAACCAGTGAATTATCCAGTTCTTCCACCAGGTCAAGTCCTTTAAAAAAATCATCCTCGCTTTTAAGATAGGCATAAACTTTATCAATATGTTTTGCACCTTCCAGCCTGATCAACGCTTTTACAGGCCCAAGGGTTCTTATATTCCTGTTCAGGATATCATAGGCAACCGGAACCGAACTCTTATCAGCATAATCGAAAATGAGCTGCAATACTATCTCAGCAGCATCGGATGTATAGGCACTGTTTTTCAGGTCTTCGTATCGTTCTGTTGTAATTAGTTTCTCCTGGTAAATGAACATGGCAAGTGCCCCGGCTCTTTTTTTTATGGCTGCATCAGCATTTTTTGCAAATTCTCCTAACCCGGATATTGCATTATCCAGTTCGGAACCGTTCAATCTTTTTGATCTTATTGCAGCTTCCATATAATCAAATGCAGGTTTACTTTTCCCGGTTTTGCCCAGCCAAAAAATAATCCTGCCTTCATCACGGGATTTACCAGATAATAATCTTTTCTCAAATACTGCTTCAAAACCCTTTAAACCAACAATGCCTGCCAGTTGAATGGCAGCTTCTTCATCCTCAGGATTTTCTACAGCTTTCAGCAATTGTTCCACCAGTTCGGGTTCAGTAATGGCATAGTTCGCCTGATCATTATAATCGGGAGCAAGACCTTTATAAACTTCTATGCGTTTCCTGGCATCATTTCCTTTTAAAATTGATAAGAGGGTAGTAACGGATGTTTTGTCATGAAGTTTATACCTCTGCCATGGAGCACTATTTTTGGCTAACGCTGCCACTTCTGCTTTATCTTTTAGTTGTATTTTTTTTAAAACAGCTGCTCCTAATTTTTCTACTTTAGCAGGATCGGTTATTACTTCTATCTGCGGATATTGGTTTCCTTTCTTTGCATTTTCCTGGTTAGCCAGTTCACGTTTAATTAATTCGTCGTTGAAAGCTTTGTCATTTTGTGGAGACTGGGCATTGCAACTAATTATGATCAGGGAATAAACCAGGGCTGTACCCCATTTTCGTGAAATCATTTATTTAAATTTTATCGAATGTACTGAACGCCGGTCTGAATTGCCAAAATAACGTGGAGTACGGCCGGTGGCAAATTTTAATATTTGGAATACTCAAATTTGAACAGCACAGTATCCGGTTGAATATCTATCCTTATAATCTTCTCTAAAAATGCCCCGTTAGTGTAGTATCCAAAATCAGAAAATCTTCCTCCCGATTTGGTTTTATAATGAAGCATAAAAGTTCCGTCGGAACTTTCATTACTCATATCAGTTTTATAGAGGCTTTTCTCTCCGGGATTCAGTTTGATAAAATTATTACCTGATCTTTTATCCGGCATGATATAAAACGAATCAACTAATTTACCCGTACTATTCGTTATCTCAAATTTACCCTGGTTTTTGCAGGCTGATAATAGCAGTAGAGTGCAGATCCAAAGTGTGAGATTAATGCATTTCATTTTAAAAGAAATAATATTAATAAGTCGTTGTCATATCCTCATCCACGCAGATAATGAAATCTGCCTTGCCTGTATTTTCTTTTGACAATTTTTTTATATCAGCCTGCGATACGGTAGTAACGGTGATAATTTTTAATTCCGGTTTGCCCTGGCGTAAGTGCCAGGTTATCCCATCATGATTGTCTGAATGATAACTTCCGTTGTAATGAATGAATAAACTTCCGGGCACAAAATATTTCATAATAAAATAAGCCATGGTTGCATCTTTGGAGGCCTGGGCTTTTACCATATTCCAGGACCCATGCCCTTCCATCATGGTCATCATATTTTTATAACCGGGCAGGGTAGAGTCATAAACTATGGGAAGCGGAGCCATCCATGTTTTTTCCAATGTAGTTAATGTATCCAGTGACCGGAATCCTTTTTTTGAAATTAGCGCGGCATACCTGCGGGGAATATTAGTAGCTGCAAAAGTGATTTTATTTTCTTTGGCAAAATTTACCAGCGGTGCATAATCGGTTTTGTAATTGGGCCACAGGCGTGCAGCACTATCTAATCCTTTTTGAGAAATCTTTCCCTGCAGGTAGGCATCAAGCGCCGCCTGGTTATCCTGTTCAAACATTTCTGCACCCAATACCAGGCTGCGTTGCTGTTTACAGTCTTTGGTTATCTCAAGTTGCAGCCAGTGGCTGATGGGATTGTTATGAAACTCACCGATCATTACCACATCATTTTTAATAATGGTTTTGATCATTTTATCATAGCTTATCTTTTTGCCTTTGGAGTTGTATAAAATGTAGGCCGGTTTTTGTTGGGCGAAAACACTAACCTGTATGAAAAAAAGTATGAAAAGGAGATAAATTTTTTGCATGCTGTAAACTTAGCTCTAATTTTTTTACAACACTCAACTCATCTTCCAGTCAGGTCTCAAAAAATGACAGGTATACCCATAAGGATTTTTCTGCAGGTAATCCTGGTGTTCTTCTTCCGCATTCCAAAAGTCGGAGGCGGGTTCAACAGCCGTTACAATTTTACCCGGCCATTTCCCCGAAGCTTCCATTTCCTGTATCAGCGTTTCGGCCGTAGCTTTTTGTGCTTCATTTAAATAGAAGATCGCAGAACGATAAGATAAACCACGGTCGTTTCCCTGGCGGTTGAGCGTGGTGGGATCATGGATCTGGAAAAAGAATTCCAGTAAGGAACGGTAAGTTATCTTTTCCGGCTCAAAAGTTACTTCAATACCTTCTGCATGTGTGCCATGGTTGCGGTAAGTAGCATTGGCGATATCGCCGCCTGTGTAACCCACTACTGTTTTAGTAACGCCGGGTAACTGGCGGATCAATTCTTCCACACCCCAGAAACATCCCCCGGCTAATATTGCTTTTTCCATTTTTAGCTGTTTAATTTGCTGCAAAGTTACGTATTGAGGGGGGGATGAGTTTGTTATAAATGTGAACCCGGGGTTAATAATATTTTCTGCTGATGTGCGCTGATCGAATACCGCAGATTTGCCTTTAGATCAGAAGCAGAAAAACATTTATTATAATGATTCGAAAGGGTTTACTTTGAGGAAGTATATGATAGTATCCAGGTTACATTATTTTATGGCAGGCAGTCTACTCTTTTGTTTGGAAGTATTCATTGCCTTGTATGTTCACGATGATATTATCCGGCCTCATATCGGTGACCTCCTGGTAGTGATTATGATGTACTGTTTTTTAAAATCTTTTTTCAATTTTACGGTTTTAACTACGGCCATCATTAGCTTACTCTTTTCTTACTTAATAGAATTTTTGCAATATTTAAAAATCGTGGAAATATTAGGCCTGCAAAGATCCACTTTGGCCAAAGTGGTCATCGGCACTCATTTTTCATGGATTGATATATGGTGCTATACCGCTGGAATAGTAACTGTATTGCTGGCTGAAAAAATGCTGAACCGAAGAAAGGGCATAAATGCTACACTGTAACTTCTAACTTGTATCCCTTACCTGGAAAGTTCACGATCTTAACGGAAGGATCAGCCTGCAGTTTTTTGCGGAGTTTTGATACAAACATATCGAGGCTTCTTGTTACAATCACCCCTTCATTTCCCCAAACCTCCTGCTGTAAAGTATTTCTATCTATTACTTCATTAATGGAAGCTGCAAAAATGTACAGGAGTTTTGATTCCTTATTAGTCAACGTTGTTTTAACATTTTGCCATTCAATACAATGCTGTTCGAAATAAAAATCATATTGACCTATTTTGATGCGCCCGTTATTACCTGCCACAACCTCTTCGGGCAGAATAGTATTTTTCTTCCTTTTTTTATTCCAGGCAAATGCGCCGATAAGAATGCCTCCTGCAATGGCAGCTATGATATAGCCAATGCTTTTTTGTTGGTTAATAGCTCCTGCCTGCGAAAACCTCAGGTCTATGTAATAACAACCGGTTGGTAAGGGCCTCCCTTTGCAGGGCATTGCATTGTTACTGGCCGCGGTAGCCACGGTAAAGCCATAAACAATTTCTTTTGCATCGCAGTCCACTACATTCACGGTGTAATCCCCCGGAAGTGTGCCGGTGGATAGTGAAGTATTGACTATGCCAATGATTGAGTCGGGCAAAATGGAGAGCTGGTGCTCAAAACGGATCCGGAACCAGGTGGGAGAGAATTGTTGTATGGGCATCACCCGGGATGTATCATCTCCCGAACTACGCAGCAGGTTATGGCCTATTCGTCTCAATAAAATTCCATTTCTCGAGTTTTCAAATCCATCGTCTTTTTTATTGGCACTGTAAACGCCGGCAAAAGCCACAAAGGTTGTTGATACCAATATAATTAGAAGCCTCCTGGTCATACTGTAAAAATAAATGATTAGAAGCAGAAGGTTCCGGTTTAAAAAGAATTTACACCCGTTTACAGTTTTTTTACGACCTAACGGGTAACAATTGCCGGGCTACAGGTAAGTTTGTAGCTTACAATAGCTTTCTGCAGTATCATTTAAAAACAGGATTATGATCTATAACCGCAAAACCATCACCATCACCCTCACCTTATTGATCACAATCGCAGCTTCTGCGGCTACCATTGGTATGGAAGGAAAATATAAGAACCTTAAAATATTGCCGAAAGATATTCCTGAAAAAAAGCTGGACAGCATTATGAATGCCTATAATGTAGCGCTAAAAGTTTCCTGCGATTTTTGCCATATAAAAGCTAAACAAAGCTTATTCAGTATTACTCCTCCAAAAGATGAACTTGACTATGCTTTGGATAATCCCATGAAAGAAGAAGCCAGGAAGATGATAAAACTCCAGATGGAAATCAATAAAAACTATTTTCACCATGACAGCACTATCCGCCCGGAGTATTTAAACGTGGTGAGTTGTAATACCTGTCACCGCGGAAATCCTTACCCGGCACACGAATAAGGCCAGCACCAGGTTTTAATTCTTCTTCCATTTAAAAATATTAAAATCAGACAATAACCTGCAAGGTTTTCCGCTGCTATCAAAGCCTATATACGTACCATAGTAGCCATCGCCGGCACCTGTGCTAAATATAGCAACATTGTAAGAGCCGAATGGATGAATGTTGTAGCGCCAATCATAATGATTGTGTTTATTCATTTCCCTGTAAAAAGTATCACTCAGTGAAGTGGCATTTTCTATAACCAGGGACTTGATGCCTTTTGCATCCGCAAATATGCCCACGCCGCCATCTACACCATATCCATGCATTTCTTTTCCGCCCACCGGGATGGCTTCCTGCCCTTTTTGAAGAGCGAATTCCCATTTTGCAACCCGTTCTTCACTAAAATTAATCCTGGCAAATGCAATTCTTTCTTCCCTGCCTAATTTGGCAATGGCCAGTTGAACAGGAAATTCACCGTTAGGGAATTGTTGGGTAAAGGGAATGCCATATTCATCAATATGCAGGGGATCGCAGGCGGTAAGTGTTCCGCTGCTGATCTTTATATTTCCAATATTAATACCATACAGGTAAATATTTGAATCATTCAATAACTGCGTTGTTCCTTTAATGAAGGCGTTTTCAAAAAGAAGTGGTTCTGCAACAACCCTTGCCGGTATGGCTTTTATGGTATCCAGCAGTTCCTGCGATATTGGGGCGGGTTTCCTGCTATCGCAGGATAAAAGAAGAGATACGGTTATAACAACCATCACCATGTATTTCATGTCTGAGTTTTAAAAAGTACTTTGAAATACAAAGTAAAAGTATATTTTTTAAATAAAGTAATTTTTTTGGAAGGAAGGGCCCGGGCGGGTGGAAAAAAAGTTGTAATTAATTCAGGATCAACATCTGTGTAAGTGTGGCTGCTGCTTAACCATGTGTATGTAGTACATGTACTATAAATTTATGAAATAAGAGTTTACAAAAAGGTAGCAGCAAATGATGTTTCTTGCACTCAGTTTAATGGTAACACTAATAAAACCCGGAACCACTATCCAATATCTCTGAAACCAACTGTTCCTGTGAATTACCCGTTCATATGAACTAAAAAATCAGCATTCTATTGAGAACCTTCAACCCTGAAGGTTTTTTTATTTTAATAAACCTTCCATCATTCAGCAGGATGGCAGGGAAAGGGAAGAAAGTATTTTACCTGAAACTTGCGGCTATTCAAGCCCGCAACTAAACTTTCTCCCTTCCTGCTCTAAAACAAACAACTTAAAATAAGAAGAGCTTTTCCCTTCCGCCTATATTTTTCTTAGCCCCACCATAAGGTCTTACATTATAGGTAAGTGTTGCCAGGCCATATTGAGAGAGCGTATTGGTTTGATAGGAGGTGATCATATTCCTGTTAACAGTTGCATACTGGCTCCGGTTTGTTTTTAAAATATCAAATACATACAGCTTTAATACAAGGGCCTCGCTTTTAAGCATCGTATAATTTACAGCAGCATGCCACCGTATTATATTGCGGGCGTCAGTTGTGGGAAGATTGCTATTGTAATCATATTGAACCTGTGATTCCCAGATAAAATGTTTTGGCCATCTTATTACCAGCTCATTTTCAAACCAGGTATAACGGATGTTAATTTTTCGGAAATTTTCGTTCGTGTAGCGGGTAAAATTATATCCTTTGCTTACGCTGGTATTGAATTCTACCTTGTCATTAAAATTAAGGTTAAGGCCAAACCAGTTAGTAAAATTAAAGGTGCTTTGCAGGCTTACCTCATCATTATAAAACAACCGGTTCCTGTTAAAATTATAATTACCGCCTGTATTCCAGGAAAAGATAAATTTCTGGTTCTTTTTGTATTGTTTATTGAGGTTGAAATTGAAGTAAAAATTACTGCTGCCGTCTGCATTTACCGGCATGGTAGTTTGCACGCCTTGTGCATCAACTTTCACACTTTGTACCACATCATTGTTGGTAAAAGAACCGTTACCATAAACGTTTGCGTAGAAATTTGTTTTGGTATTGTTGTAATTGTAATTCAGCGAAATGTTGTTCCTTTCCATTGGTGCAAGCGATGTATTGCCTTTTGTAATTAAGTAGGGATTGGTATTATCTGTCACCGGTATCAGGCTCTGGAAGCCCGGCATTACAATATCTTTTGAATAATTAAAACTTAGTTTTTTATACACAATGCCCAGGGTTGGCAACAGGTTATTTTGTTTTTGCGTGATTGCTTCGGGCATGGATGCCAGCCTGTTGTCGAAAGACTGCATAAGTATTCTTATCCCCGGCGTTATCGTGAGGTCCTTCCATTTAAATTCAAGGCCTGGTGTAACAATCACCCTGTTGCCAATCCTGCGAAAACGACTGCTGAGGTCGGCATTGGGGATATCGTATTTATCTGTAACCACATCTTTATTATAGGTATTTATTGTGTTGTACAATTGGCTGTACTCATACCTGCCACCAATTCTTGCTGTCAATATTTTAGTAAGCGGTTCACTGTAGTTGAATGATGCAGCAGCATCTGTTCTGGGAATTTTTTCCACCCTTAGTTGTGCATAGTTACTATCGAAAGCAACAGGGTAGTGGTACCGCAGGAAAGACTCTGTACTGTAATCGTTGAAGCGGTTATTAATATCAAGACTTTGATTGAAATTAAATCGTCTTCCCTTTTTTGTTTTTGATAAACGGGTAATATTGATGTTATGCCTGTAGTAGTAAGTCTTCGCAGGATTGTTTTGAAAAATATTTCCTTCACTCAACGCACCCAAAATATTGTTGTTACTAAATACATCGCTGATGCGTTGTTCATCCTGCAGGCCAATCGTATAATTGGCATTGAATAAAATGTTTGTTACCGAATCTGGTTTCAGCCTTGCCCCAAGGCCTATGTTGTGTGCATTGGTTTCTATGGGGCCCTTAAGGCTAGTATTGTTGGTTACAACAGTGTCGCCGTTAAACTGGCTTACGCCGGTAATATTGGTTCGGTTAACATTTATATTTCCCCTGAAGTATTGCAGGTAAAATGATCTTTTGGTACTGGGCGTATGATTGAGGTTGATGCCCAAACCCTTACTGGTGGTAACGCCGCCGTAACTCTGCATTCCACCAAAATTAACACCGTTAATAGATACACCACTACCGTTAGGATTGCGCCATACGCTGGTGCTGTTATTGTTGCTGTTGGCCCTGTTTCTTTCCATACCCCCTGCCTGCATTAACTCGGTATAACTAAAACCAGGTTTATTAAGATTGTTTAAATAACCCAGCACGCTGATCTGCAAAGTATCTCTGTAAATATTAGCAATGCCTCCGGCTTCATACAGGTCGCCTGTTCCCCCGCCGGCATACAGCTTTCCGAACCATCCTTTTTTTATTCCTTTTTTCAGAGTGATATTTACAACCTTGCCCACATTATTCGGATTATCATCGCCACTCCGCAGCATTTCTTCTTTATCATCTGTTACCTGTATTTTATCAATAACATTGGCAGGCAAATTACGGGTAGCCATTTTTGGATCATCACCAAAAAATGATTTACCATCTACAGTAATTTTATTTACGGGTTTACCGTTCACTACAATATTGCCCTCCCTGTCAACCTGCACACCTGGTAGTTTTTTAAGCAGGTCTTCAACTAATGCGTTGGGGAGCGTTTTAAATGCCGAAGCATTAAACTCTACTGTATCCTTTTTTATTACTACCGGCGGGCGTTCAGAAAATATAACTACTTCATCGAGAGATGTAGTTGAAGTAGGAAGTGCCACTGTGCCTAAGTCTTTAACAGGTTCAATGCTGTTAACTATAAATTCTTTTCTATAACCGCTGTAACCCGACACAGAAACGACCACCCTGCAGTTTACATTAAAAGGGAGCCCGGGAACTTTAAATTCCCCATCGGGGCTGCTGAGCCGGTAGGTGATAATGGCGGTATCTGCAGCTTTGAAAACTGTTACCGTGGCGAGGCCTACCGGAGCTTTACTGGCAGAGTCGATCAGTTTTCCTTTTAACGTTCCCTGCGCTTTTGCAGCAAAGGCAAAGCAGTAGCTGCATGCGAGCAGCATCAACATTTTTTTCATGAACTATGTTTTTAATAGCTATACTTAAAAAAACTATACTTTAAAATCCTGCTAGTGTATCAGTTTGGATTAATATTATTAATAGTTGTTGGTTGGTCCGATAGCAATCGGGACGAAACCGGTCTACACCTCTTTTAAACTTCGTCTTCAACAGGCTCCCACGCCCTGCGGGCAGGCAGGTTGACAGCTTTTTCAAACTAACACACTTACGAAAATCCTGTACTAAAAAAAACTATACTTTAAATTTTATATTTTGCTTACCTGAAATCTACAGAACAACTTGTGCAGTTTACTATAAACCCATTCCCATCTTTTTGCACATCGCCCACTATTTTACTAAATACCGGGTTAGGTTTTCTTGTGCTGTCTGATGCGTTTGTTCTTATTTTTTCAAACCTCGTAAATACATAGCTGTGGTTACCCTCAAACTGCAGGGAATAATTCAATAGTTTTTCAACAGGTAATTTTATATCCGCATATTTATTATCCACCTGTATGAAATTTACGGAGGGGTCGATGATCTTTATATCAATATCAGCGCTCGACCCTGTTAGCTTAATTGAATTGCCCAGCTGCGCAATATTTAATTCTCCAAATGATTTATTGGCAGTTATATAATCAGCTTTGGCAATGTTGTATTTATCGCTCAGGCTTTTTATATCAACAACAGCAGCATTCTGAAAGCTGATAGTGGAGTATTTGGAATTGATCAATAATTTTTCGAGATCACCCGAAGTAAATTTGCAGTTGAGGAGATCAATATCTGCATCTTTAATGGCCCCTGCTTTTACAGATCCATATTTGCTTTTTATGATGGCTCTATCAGCGTTCAACATTTTCAGGTCGGTGTTCAGCAGGTCAAGTTCTACACTAATCATATTGCTCTTGATAGATAGCTCATTAAAACGGCTTACAACATTTAGCCTGGCATTAGAAGGGACATAAATTACCAACTCACTTTTACTATTAACCTTAAACATCCTGGATTCTTCCACTTCGCCACGGTTAACAATGGTAGCAATGGTATATTTTATTGGCGGTTCATCGTTGGAGACAAGAAGTTTGTTGGTCACCCGCGACCGCGGGGTGGGTTTACCTGGTACAGCTACTGGTTTCTTACTCACCCTAAAAATAACAACCGCATTTTTTTGTTGTTCCACACCAATATTCATGTCTCTTTTCCAATCGATATCTTTGCTGTCAAAACCGGCTTCTACCATAATGGCCGTTTCTATTTTTATTTTTTCCTGATCCCAGGTTTTTATCACCAGCTTTCGACCCATATCGTTAATAGTTACTGTAGCACCATTATCACACTTTACTTCAAAAGAAACAATCTTCTTTTCCGTGTTAAGGTCTTTCCTGGCCGAATCGGTTTTGATCCGTTGCAGGTCAGATTTCAGTCGCTCCAGATGTCCTTTAATGCGGGAGGAATCTTTTCTCCAATTCAGTGATTTCAAAGAATCCAACCGCTTAAAATTATGTTGCTGCTTGCTGAACACGGCATTTTTATACCTGAATAAAGAATCAGATGTTGACTTAAATAATTTTGATTTCCGGTATAAACTATCATTTTTCCTGGATAGGGAATCTTGTTTTACCCGAAAAGCCTTTGTATTGCGGAAGAGAGCATCTTTTTTTACAGGAAGTATCTTTGCATGCCTGGAAATAGAATCTTTTTGCTTGTACAGAGCAGTATTTTTCTTAAATAATTTATGTTGATTCCTGTAAAGAGAGTCATTTAAACGGTGAAGTGAATCCAGCTTCATAAACTCTTTGTGTTTATTGAAAAGGAAAACAGTATCATCCTTCACCAGGTATACATCATTTCCTGAGATGTGTAGGGTACCATCTTTAATGTAAATGCTGTCTGTTCTCAGGGTTAGCCCTTTGCTGATCACAGCAAGCGTATCTGTTACCTGTGCTACCCCTGTAAATGATGAACAAAGCAGGACTGCCATGTGTAGTGAACGATATAGAAAAGTTTTCATGATTTTTTTTAAATACTCAAATAATATTTATTTAATGAATCTGCAGCCGGTTGTTGTTTTACCCGCTCGTTCATTTTATTGATCTCGGCCTGCAGGCTTTTCAGTACATCTAATTTTTGCTGGTATACATTAATCAGTTGCTCCAGTAAACTATTGCTGATGCCCTGGTGGCGTATAATATTGCGGATAGCCACTTCATCCATATCCATCTGTTTAAGACGGTTTTTAAAGTCGTCAAAATAAGCCGGGTTTTCTGCAAATACTGCTGTAGACCGGATACTGCTGAGTTGGTAACTTACCAATTGGCTGTAATTTTCTTTAAAAGATTGCATCATTGCATAGCGTTCGTCGGCCTTTCTTATTTTTCGGGGAAGTGCTTTATGCGGTGGCAATATGTTGGTTGCCTTGTTTGTGGATGCCACAGAAGGTATCTCCGGCTCGCCGCTGTCTATACTATTTTTTCCCGGAGCAGTAATTACTGAATCTTCCCTGGTAGCTACCAGCGCTCCCTTTTTATTGGAGGATAATTTAATTCCAACTAATACGGCGATCAACACTGTTGCCGCAGCAGCTAATTTTATGGTAAGTGCCACCAGTTTACTACGCTTTTTCTGGGTACCTGCTTTCTCAATTTGTTTCCAGGTGCCGGCAGCAGGTTCATCAACATCCATTGCCTCTTTGTGTTGCTGCAGGTATTTTTTTAAATTATCCATGGATAGCTATTTGTTGTGTTATGCGTTGCCGCAATAAGTGCCTGGCCCGGTGATACTGGCTTTTGCTCGTGCTTTCGGATATGCCCAGGTCTGAAGCTATATCCCTGTGCGCATAATCTTCCATTGCATATAATACAAATACCTGCCGGCAGCCTTCGGGTAAGGATCTTATCTCCCGGTGCAAGGTTTCCAGTGTTACGGTCGACCACCATTCTTCCGGCGCATCTGTCATAGTTTCTACCTGTTCATCCGTCCATTCTGTCCAGGAAAAATTACGCCGGCTGTAACGGATGCATTCATTTACCACTATCCTGCGTAACCAACCTCCAAAACTTTCCGGGTCTTTTAATTGCCCCAGGTTTTTGAAAGAAGTAATAAATGCTTCCTGCAAAATGTCTTCCGCATTACTCTGATGCCCCGTCATCCTGATGCAGATGTTGAACATAGCTTTGCTGTATTGCAGGTAAAGCCATGCACGGGCGTCCCCGTCCCCTGTTACAGCTTTTTTAATAACTGCAGTTTGTATCGTGTTAGTTTGATCCAATAGCTCTCTGTGTATAAGAGTACCTAACCATAAAAAGGTTGGAAACTGCTAAAAAATAATTTTAAAATCAAATATACGAGATGATTCGTAGATGCTGATGACGGAGGTAAAAATATTATCATGATTTACAAAAGCATGTAGGGCAGCAGATAAAAGCAACCGCTATTCCCGGTAAAATAATAAACGGTCTAAAATAGCTGCTCCCCTTTTTGTTTAACCGGTTAACTTTACCTTATTCCTTAAAAAATAAGATCGTAATTCATTTAAATTATTTGCCATGGTCCTTCGCCTTATGTTCGCTTTGAGTATGCTCATCACTTTTGCAGGAATCGTAAATGCCCGGCAAAAGATAAGTGTATCATCCCCGGATAAAAAAATTGTGTTCGGGATTGAACTTTCAAAAAAACACCCTGTATACCAGGTCCGTTACAATAATAATATATTGATCTCCGATAGCAGGATGCGGCTTGAGTTTGCAGGAGGCCATGTTTTTGGAAGGGATGTTAAACCCGGCAAAGCAATATTTTCTGATGGCATAGAAGATTATGCACTGCCATTTGGTAAAACAAGTTATGTAAAGGAAGCCTACAAAGAGATGTTGTTGCCGATGCAGGAAAATGATGGCCAGGGAATTGTTGTTAACCTGCGGGTGAGAATTTTTAATGATGGTATTGGCTTCAGGTATGAATTACCGCTGCAGGGCAATTGGAACACATATACGCTTACAGAGGAACGTACTGATTTCAACCTCGCCAATAACCCGGTGGCCAAAGTTGCTTTTTTGGAAAACTACAATACTTCTCATGAGCACCGGTACAGCCGGTTGAATGTAAACGATATCGGGAATGATACACTGATGGATATGCCTGCGCTCTTTGCATATCCCGGTAAAATTTATATGGCAATAACGGAAGCTAATCTTTTAAACTTTGCCGGTATGTCTTTGATAAAAAAGAACGGGGTATTGACAAGCCAGTTAAGTCCTTTTCCAAACGATCCAAATACTAAAGTAAAAGCAAGCCTGCCTCACCATACACCCTGGCGGGTACTCATGATAAGTAATAAGGCAGGAGCACTGATAGAATCGAATTTGTTGACCAGTTTAAGTGAGCCCTGTAAAATAAAAGATCTTTCCTGGTTAAAGCCGGGCAAAGCCACCTTTCATTGGTGGAATGGTGATGTGTTGCCCGACACTACTTTTGAAGCGGGCGTTAATTTCAATTTTAATAAATACTATATTGATTTTTGTGCTGCCAATAAAATTGAATACCATACCATCATCGGCAACAGGGGAGTGCCCTGGTTTACCAATGACGGGATAGAATACCAGCCCGGGCCAAACACAGATATCACTACACCCAGGCCCGGTCTTGATGTAAAGGCCATTTGCGATTACGCTAAAACTAAAAATGTAGGTATCCGTTTTTGGGTGCACTGGAAAGCGTTGTATCCAAAGCTGGATGCGGCTTTTGCACAGTTTGAAAAATGGGGTATAACAGGAATGATGGTGGATTTTATGGATAGAGACGACCAGGAAATGGTGTTGATACAGGAAGAAATATTACAAAAGGCAGCGGTTCATCACCTGGAAATTCAATTTCACGGTGCTTATAAACCTACAGGTTCGCACCGAACTTATCCCAATGAATCGACCCGTGAGGGCACATTAAACTATGAGAACGATAAATGGGGAAATCTCATCACTGCGGATGATGATATCAATGTTGTCTTCACCAGGGGATTAGCAGGCGGTACGGATTATCACCTCGGTGGTTTCAGGGCAATGCCGGCTGCTTCTTTTCATCATCAGTTTACGAAGCCACATGTATTATCAACCCGTTGCCATATGCTGGCCATGTATGTTGTGCTGGAAAATCATATGTCAATGGTATGCGATTATCCGCAGGCTTATGAAGGACAGCCGGGTTTTGAATTTATACAGGAGGTACCCACGGTGTGGGACGAAACAAGGGTGCCGGCTGCTGAAGAAGGCCAATGGGTAAGTATTGCAAGGCGAAAAGGAAGTGCCTGGTATGTGGCTGTGATAACCAATAACGAATCCAGGAAGGTGAGCGTGCCGCTTTCCTTTTTGAAGCCGGGTACATACAATGCCACCATATATAAGGATGCGCCCGATGTTGCTATTGATCCAAATAAACTGGTAGTGGAAAAAAAACAATTTGTTTCTACAGATTTGTTAACCATCGATCTGCCGGCAAGTGGCGGTTATGTTATCAGGCTTGAACAATTGTAGCGTAATTATAATAAACCATCATAGAACATTCTGTTACAACAATTTGCGTTGAGGATGGCGGCTGAGTCGACGCTTCTGACGAGATATGGGCATTTTAGTTAATAATTATTTAACCCAGGATATATGCAAAAGGTTAACACATTGTTTTACTTAGCGATTTTTAAAGGAATGCCTGTATTCAGCTCCTTCAACATCAAAACTTTACACACATGAATCTTTCTTTACACAATGCCCGGAAATGTATTATGGGCTTATTTTTACTATTGCTTTTTTCCGGCCTTCATCAAAATTTATGGGCCCAGTTAAACCCGGCAATCGACCTGTCAACTTATGTACGCATTGGAAGATATGACCTGCCGGAACCTACCCGAACAACACCCCCGGCCGGCAGCCTGCTGGCACAGGAAGCTTCCGGTGTGGCGTACAATTATGATACACATAGTTTATTTATAGTGGCTGATGGCGGTACATCGGTAGTGCAGGTTTCAAAAACAGGGGCACTCATTAACTCAATGACCCTCGCTACAGGCGGTAGCCCGCAGGGTACGGAATTCTACGATCCGGAAGGCATTACTTATGTAGGTAACGGCAAATTTGTAATGGCGGAAGAAAGAGACAGGCAGCTGGTTTTATTTACCTATGCGGCCGGCACCACGCTCACAAGAGCAGCTACGCAAACGGTAAAATTGGGAACTTTTGCGCCCAATATTGGTATTGAAGGTCTTTCCTATGATCCGCTTACAGGCGGATTTATTTGTGTAAA
>JACMKX010000141.1 GCA_014379905.1 Ferruginibacter sp.
GCAAGATCAGGATACCTGTCAATGGCTTGACCAATCATGAAGGAGGTTCCGCGGATATGCAGCCGGTCAAGCATATCGAGCAGCCGCGGTATTCCTTCTTTAGCTCCATAAGTACGGCCCTGAATATTATAGAAGTTGGGGAAACGCTTTTTCTCCTGCAGCGTGCCAGCGGGGCCTGCCTGCCAGGCATCGGCCTGACCGGATTCTGCTTCGAACATTATGGTAACAGATACCGCAATTCGGGCATCGTTAGGCCAGAAAACTCCGGGCGATTGTCGTTTAAGCTTATCTGGATTGCCAGTATTTTGGTTAAAGGATAGCGGGGCAGCAATTGTAGCTGCGGGAATACTAAGCAGAGTAGAGAGCAGTTTGCGACGGTTCATAAATAATGGATTTGTTGCATATTAATTATTAATTATTTCCTGTTTATAAAGGTGAGTTTCGTTAGCCTGAAGTTTGACTAACTTCCAACACCTATCTAATTGCAAGTTCCAAATGCAGCTATGCATCACTTTTGTTCTTCAGCATCTCAATCATAAACTCATCTATATGAACCGTTAACTGCAAAGGCTGCTGGCATTGCTTTTTGCATTTGCACTCGCAGATTTTTTTTTAGTTTCAACTCAAATTCATTACCCAACTGCAAACCTGATTTTTCTTTTTTCTTTGTACCAATTTAAAAAAGAATGTGAAATGTGTTTAAAAAGAAGATTTTACTTTATCCAACATAGTGTTTGCGGTTAGAATTTTTCATATTGGAACTTTTAGACAGCCTGTTGAACTATTTCTTTCCCCGTAATATTTCTATGTCAACATTTATCATTCTTATATTTTTCTTGCAGGTACCCCTGTAGGTGGGGAATTCATTATTCATCTCGCCCATAACCGCTGCCGAATTGAAATATAACAGGTCCTGAAAAAAGTTGACTGATTTTTTAAGATCGATACCTAATACAGATACATATATGATACCATCTTTTAGAATTGGAGTTTTGCTAAGAGAGAAAATAAGTTCTTCCTGCGAAGCACCCAGGCTGCCATACTTTTGGCCCTTGCTATAAGGTAGCCGCCTGATTCCATGATTTACTTTACCTACATCCCAAGAGAAAAATAAGCTTAATATGGAGCGGTATTTTTAGAATATAAAATTCCTTTTTGCTAGAATGACTATTGATCAGCTTTCGGTTCTAAAATTGCAGTCAATCTTAATTGTCTGCAACCTTCTATTTATAAATTTCTATTTAATAACTCGCCATGTTCAAAATTCAAGCAATGGATGCCCTCATTTCGCACGGAGCACGGCTCGGGGAAGAAAGCAAGGAACTAATGGAATTAATCAACATTTTCCATGTGGCGCCAGAACATACTCAGATATCAATTATTTACAGTGATAAATTTTAAAAAGAGATTGAAGACGCCCCAAAAAATTTGTAAACATTTTAAAGAAACACAAATGAAAATATTAGAACCAATAAAAATCGGGAACAATTCATTCCAAAATAGGATGGTAATGGCTCCGATGACACGCAGCCGGGCAGATGAAAATGGGATAGTTGGTAATTTAACTGTATTATACTATGCGCAGCGGTCAACTGCTGGTCTGATAATAACAGAAGCCATCAATATTTCAGAGCAGGCAATCGGAAGTCCGCTCACGCCCGGTTTATATTCTAAGCAACAGATTGAAGC
>JACMKX010000142.1 GCA_014379905.1 Ferruginibacter sp.
GATTTGGATTTATTCCATCATAAGTATTGCAACACACTTATTGCACTAACCAGGTAATAACTCTGATAAAATAGGGACTGTGAAAGTAATTCACAATTCGTTAACAACAACGCGCTTTACACAACAAAATATAATAAAAAATTCTGCAATGTTTAAATTATTGATTAATAAATATTAATGCATTGTTAATTTTTGAACTGTTAATAAATGCAGATTTTTCTAGAAGTTTTACTACAAGGAAACAGGATATCCCGGCAGAAATGCCGTATAAACCTGCATGATTTTGAGGGATATGTAGGGTTGCGGTGTAAGTTTAAGCGGGTTTGGTTTTGTATTATTGTCATCCCTTTCGTTTTGCTTTCATTAACACCTGAAATTATGAAGCTACACGCTGGTAGGCGAACCATAAAAGACGTAATATATTGATATGTTTTGTCACAGCCTTTAAGTTTATAGGGTTGTTTCTATTAACAGGTAAAACTTGTCACAAAAGTCCGGGGTTTTCTTTGTGACATTTTTTAAGGAAAAAGTTTAAAGAACATCTTCACCATTCCGTGACCCAATGATTGGTAACCCGGTATACAGCAAGGAAACATTGCCTGAGGGGTAATACTCCCGTGTAACAGGATCTATACTTTCCACGAAACTCTGTGGGAGTTCTATTTTAACTAAAAAGGTATTCCACATCAGCCCTGGTCAATGCTTTTACAAAACCATTATCATCAGTTATAAGTTCCCTGGCCAGTATTTTTTTACGCTCCTGCAGCTGGAGTATTTTGTCCTCAATGGTATCAATACAAATCATCCGGTAGGCAAAAATATTTTTGGTTTGGCCAATACGATGCGTTCTGTCAATGGCCTGTTGTTCTACGGCGGGGTTCCACCACGGATCTACGATGTATACATAATCTGCTGCTGTGAGATTTAACCCTACACCACCGGCTTTTAACGAAATAAGGAATACCCTGCACTCATCATTGTTCTGGAAATTCTGGATGGCTTTTTCCCGGTCGGTAGCAGAAGTGCTGCCGTCAAAATATTCAAAAGGTATATTCTGTTCCTTTAATTTTTCTCTTATTAAACCAAGCATACCTAAAAACTGTGAGAATATAAGGGCTTTATGGTCGCCTATATTTTCTGAAATTTCCCGGGTCAATTCATCGAGTTTGATAGAATGGTTGGGAAATTTTTCTTCTTCATTTAATATGGCAGGGCTGTCGCATATCTGGCGCAACTTCATCAAACCCTGTAAAATAGTAAGCTGGGAACGATCGATACCCTGGTTTTCGATGGTACCCATAATTTTATCCCGGTAGCTATTGCGGTAAGCTTCGTAAATTTTGCGTTGCTCGGTTTCCATTTCGCAAAACAAAATTGTTTCTGTTTTTTCAGGCAGGTCTTTGGCCACCTGTTCTTTTGTGCGGCGAAGAATAAATGGATACAATAGTTTACGGAGATGATCCTTTTGTTCCTGCTCACCAAATTTATCGATAGGTGTGGCAAATTCATTTCTAAAAAATTCCATGCTCCCCAGTAAGCCCGGGTTGAGGAAATTCATTTGTGCATAGATATCAAACGTATTATTCTGTAAAGGAGTACCGCTCATGCAGATCCTGTTTTTTGCTGTAAGCAGCGATGCAGCTTTGGTAACTTTTGATGATGGATTTTTAATGGCCTGGCTTTCATCCAGCACCACGTAATCAAATAGTATCTTTAAAAACAATTGTATATCACTGCGCAATGTTCCATAGGTAGTGATAACAATATTATGTGCCTGTAATTCTTCTGCGTTCCTGCTCCGGGTATTACCATGATGAATATGGTAGGTAAGGGAGGGGGTGAATTTTTTTACTTCATTCTGCCAGTTATAAATAAGGGTAGTGGGGCATACCACCAGGGCTTTTAACCCGTCATTGGTGCCTTTATAATAATTGAGCATGGTAAGTGCCTGAACAGTTTTACCAAGGCCCATATCATCAGCTAAAATTCCGCCCCAACCCACGTCGTTCAAATAACTCAGCCACTGGTATCCTGCCAGCTGGTAAGGACGCAGTACTGCAGAAACTTCTGCCGGTGCAGGGATCTCCGGAATATTTTTAAACTCTTTTAATCGTTCGTATTTTTCATCCAGGGCAAAACTCAATTCTTCTTCATTCCTGTTTTCGTACAACTCATCAATCACACTCATGTGGTATTTGCTCAGTCGTAACCTGTCGGACCGGCCATCTCCTACTTTAAAAAGCAGGGAATATTTTTTTAGCCATTCATCGGGTAAGATGCCCAGTGTGCCGTCACCCAGTTGTACAAATGATTGTTTGCCTGCCAATGCACGTTTTATATCTGCGATGCCTACCCGCTGATCGCCGAATTCAATTTCTACTTTAGCATCAAACCAGTCGAGCCCGCTGCTTACATGAATATGGGTAGTTGGCCTGGCAGTGTTGAAACGAAAATTGCGCAAGGCCTCAAAACCATACACGGGCACTTTCATATCCTTCATCGCATCAACAAAAAGGAAGAACCAGTTATTGCGCAATACTTCCAGGCCTTTTAATGCAAGGCTGCCGGTATCTTTTTGTTCCACAAACATGGAGTGAAGTGTATTCACTTTATTAAGGAAGGCCTGTTCCGCTTCCTTGTTGCGCTGTATCACTAATATCTTATCGCCATCCGGCAGGGTAATGGTTTCCTTATCATTGAGTCTTGCCTCAAAACCATTGTACGAAAAAACAGGTTGCAGTAAAAGATAATCACCTTTTTCCTGCAGTAATAATTTTATTTCCGGCTGAACGTTTTTGATTTCCTTCACCATGCTTTTATCAAACTCCACATGATATTCTCTGGTGAGCGGCAAAATTACTTTCTGCATTTTTTCTGCCCAGTTACTTTTACTCAGTTGTATATTTCCTTCCTTAATAAATTTTTCTGCCTGCAATACATCTTCCGGTTTTTTCCAGAGATATAAAATTTCTTCATGCTTGAAAAGTAAACTGCTGTTGCATTCATTTTCACTAAAGGGCAATAACTGGCCATTCAGTTTTACCATGCATACAATTTCAAAATTGTTGTTTTTAACCAACACTTTAAAAACAGGTGAAATAAATTCATCACTCAATTCTGCGGGAACAAGGTTGGCGGTTTTAAAGGGTTTGCCAAATGGCAAAGTGAATACAAAAGGGCCGGATGCATTTTCCTCAAATATTTTTTTGAGTTTAGGATGCATGTATTCTGTTATCAGTGCCTTTGTTTCTTCCGGCAGATCTTCCCCGTCTGTATGAATGATATTTTCCCATATGCCGCTAAAGGGAGAGTTTCGGTTAAGGTATTTATTGATCTCCGAATCCTGCAACTTGCGCAACTGCTGGAACAATTGTTTATCTGGTTCATTAAATACCTCGGTATTAACAAACCTTGCCAGGTCCAGCTTTTCTGTTTTACTGATATAATTCAATGACTGGTCATCGGTTTCCCCCTGCAAGGCATCTACAGAAAACCCCGGGTAGGTTTTAGCATTGAAATTAATGACCAGGCCCAGGCGATGGCTTTTTTCTTCCGTCAATATTACTTCTTCCTGCTGTACCGGAGGGGGCACAAATGCCGGAACAGGTTTGCTGGTAACCGCCTGGGTTACCCGTTTGATAGAGGTATCCAGTAATTTTAAAAATGGTTTTCCTTCTTTATAAATAAATTCAAACTTGCCATCGAGGTCATCTTCCAGGCTATAGCCATATATCTGGAGCAGTTTGTTTTTTTCTTTATCGAGGTTACGGATGCTATCAAAATAATTGGGTCCGTATGCGTTCAGTAATTGTAAAAACAACAACACTTTGTGTTCGCACAGCGGGTGTTGCGATTCGCTGCAACTGCAGGATGTATCAAAATTTCTTTCATCATTCTTTTGTACCACCAGCGGATATACTTCTCCGTTATGTTGCAACTCCGCTTCCACTCTTTCATCTGCAGCTTTTATAATATTTGCTTTTGAACTACGCAGCATGGTTTCTGCTTCCTGGTAAATGGAGGGAGAGGATAGCATACGCATCATTTTAAGATCTATATGCTTCATCTTGGCCACCGTATGCCGTTGGTTATACTGGATGGCGCTGCTGGACAATAAATTTTTATCTACCATATCCTGCAAACGCAGCAGGGCTGCAGCTTCGTGGCGACATATCTCTCCCAGGTTATAAGGGCAGCTACACCTCAATTCCATGAGTTTTTCATCGGCATACTTTTGAATGTACACTTTATAAAAAGTACTGTACACATCATCTTTAACCCGAAACACAATGCTGCTCATGAGTTCATCATGTTCTACCATTTCCACAAATCCCTGTGAATGGATTTTTTTGCCCCGACGAATTACTTCATCGGTTCCGTTGTTGTAAATATGTTTGATCAGGTGCGGCAGTGCCAAATTGCAATAGTTTTAATTGAAAGATCCTTGCACCCATCCCGGCCAAAATGCTGGTAATAGCCATTGCGAAAAGGGCAATTTGCAAAAGTAACGGAAAATAAATGAGCTGTGGTGCCTATTTGAAAAGTTTGTGGAGAAAATGCTGTTAAATGTATTAGAAGACGGGTGCTGGATACTGGCTGTTCAGATTGTCAGATCATTAGTATCTTGAAGAATTTAAATTAGATGACCAGTGACCAGTATCTCCTACATGTGTTTTACCAGCTTTCCATCCCTGTACATGGGCAATACCGGCGAACCATCAGCGGTTAAGCAGAAGCGGATATCTTTTTCTAACCCAAAATTGGTAAGACGATGATAATGCGAGGCATCGTGCGCTTTCATAAATTCATACAGATCGGGCTTTGCACAATTGTATAGGGTAAGGGCTATTTGAGAGGAGTCGCAGTTAAGAGAAAAATCATTTTTAATAGTATTGATAACCGCGCCGGCAAACAAGGTATCTTCAATATTTATTTTATCCTTCCAGGCGGCGCAGGCCAGCACCACATTTTTTTGTTGCTGCAACAGGTAATTTGTTACGGCCGACAGGTTAGGAAAAGACCCGGTAATTACTTCAGGGGCTCCTTTATCCAAAGCCATGTGCAGCAATTTTGTTCCGTTGGTAGTAGTTAACACCAGCGTTTTACCTGTTATAAATTCTGCCGGGTATTCAAAGGGTGAATTACCATACTGCAATCCTTCGGCTACCTGCCCGTCTCTCTCACCTGCTGTAATGGCTTCAATCTGCTTACCGATACGAATACAGTCTGCTACACTATCCACCGGTACAATAGCTTTTGCCCCATTGTACAATGCGGTGGCAATAGTGCTTGTGGCCCTTAGTACATCGATAATAACAACGATGCTGTTGCTTAAATCAAATAATTGTAACAGTGCCGGAGATAAACAGGTGTGGAGCGTTGGTTGGGTATTTTTAATCATTACTTTTTAATATTTTTTTCCAATACCCGCTTTCTGCATACTGTTTAATAATCCGATTGCGCTGAGTGAGGAATGTTTTTATATAGTTCTTAAGAAAAAGCATATTTACCATTTTTCCAAGGATACCATAAGGTGCCTCCAGGCTTACCTTATCTGTCATTAAAATACCCTTTTCATTCGGCCTAAAAAAATGTTCGTGGTAAAAGCTTTTGAAGTCGCCTTTTATCATCTCGTCCCTGAAATAATGCCAAGGTTCCATGGCGGTGATCTTTGTTTGAAAATACCTCGTTTTAAATAAATGCCGGGCCTGCCAGGTTACTGTTTCATCTTTATTAATTAACCCGTTTACAATGCCTGCAATAGCAATTTCATTGGTTCGGGCTGTTGAAATCATGTGCAGGTCGATACTACGGCTGAGATCAAAAATAATTTCGATCGGGGCGTTTATCTGTGTGCTGGTTTCAATGAGAGCCATTGGAATGAATAATTTAACAGTGGATAATTGATAATGTTCCTACATAGAAAGTCCTTCCTGATTCTGGCGGCAATTATCCATTATCAATTAAACAATTTTCCATTAAACAAACGGCATTTTTACCACTTCTGCTTTTAATAATGAATTGCGCACGGAAATAAAGATAGAAGTACCGATAGCACTATGATAAGTATCCACATACCCTATACCAATGGCTTTACCAAGGCTGGGTGATTGTGTGCCAGAGGTTACCCTGCCAATCACTTCTCCTTCAAAGGTTTTAATTTCATAATCGTGGCGGGCAATACCCTTTTCCTTCATTTCAAAACCAACCAGTTTTTTTGATGGACCTTCTTCTTTTTGTTTTGCAAAAATATCACTTGAAGTAAACTCTTTGGTGAATTTGGTGATCCAGCCTAGGCCTGCTTCGAGGGGCGATGTGGTATCGTCTATATCATTTCCATATAAACAAAAGCCCATTTCCAGTCTTAAAGTATCTCTTGCCCCCAGGCCAATTGGTTTAATATTTTGTGGAGCGCCTGCAGTAAAAATGGCCTCCCATATTTTATCGGCTGCAGCATCTTTATCTTCTCCGGCGGATTCTGTGGAAAAATAAATTTCCACACCACCAGCACCGGTATAACCAGTTGCACTGATTATAACGTTGTCAACTCCAGCAAATTTCCCTTTTGTAAACGTATAATATTTCAGGTTCAGCACATCCATCTCTGTCAATCCCTGTATGATCTTTGTTGCGTTTGGACCTTGTACCGCCAGCAACCCGGTTTTATCAGAAATGTTGTGCATTTCTACATTGTTGATATTACGGTTGCTTATCCATTTCCAGTCTTTCTCAATATTTCCGGCATTTACAACCAGCATGTAAACATTGTTTTCTTCGATGCAATACACCAACAGGTCATCTACTATTCCGCCATTTTCATTTGGCAGGCAACTGTACTGGGCTTTTCCGTTGGTTAATTTAGCAGCATCGTTGCTGGTAAGGCGTTGAATAAGTTCCAGTGCACCAGGCCCTTTTAGCATAAACTCCCCCATATGACTTACATCAAACACACCAACATTATTGCGAACTGCAGCATGTTCATCGTTAATACCCGAATAAGAAATGGGCATATTATAGCCGGCAAAGTCAGCCATCTTAGCGCCGAGAGCAATGTGTTTTTCTGTAAAAGGAGTATTTTTCATAATGAAATTTAGGTTGCAAATATAACCGGGATTAATGGATTTTTGTCCTGGATTAATGGATTATTGGATTGTTAGATTATTAAGTATTATAGAAATTGGCGCCTTAGTGTCTCTGCGGGGCAGCAAACAAAAAGTCCCGCCAAAAGGCAGGACCGTTGTTGCTTCAACTTCAACTCAACTATTGAAACATTTTTAGTTATTTCATTAATGCCATAATTAATGGATTATAGGTTGGCATTAAAAAATCATTATTATTTTTTGATGCGGCTGCATTGCTTTTCTTTTCATCTACTTTTTTCAATTCTTCTTCAATTTTATCCTTTGCCTTTTGCAAGGAGTCTTTCACTTTTTGCACTTCCGTTTCCCTGTTTACTTTTATAGAATCAACTGCTTTTTCGTGGCGTTCTTTTTCATACCGGTAGTCTGCATCGTCTTCAATCTGTACACCGTTTTCATTGATGCGAATTCTGTTATTGCCATCTTTGATATCGATACCTCTTTCTCTTCTCCTGTTATCTCTTTTCCACTCATCTGCTGGTTCGTTATCAAGCACATCATATAAACCGTCTTCTTTCATTATGTAGGTGGTGCCCCGGCCCCAGCCATGTTCAACGTCATCCATTTCTATTCTCCAGTCTTCGCCCCAGGGGCCGTCCATTTGTATTTCGTTGCCCCAGCCAATGCTTTCATCTACCCTTATTTGTTTTCCTACCGGTACGTGTACAGTAATGATCACCCGTTGGTTGCGGAACTTGTCTGTTTTGTTGATGGCTATTCCCCTGTCGATGATCAGTGATGAATCCAGTTGTCGTGCTGTAAAGTCGATTTTTGAGGCTAAAACGTTAGCTTCATTTTTATTGTAACCGTTGCTAAGCCTAAGCATGGTAACGTAGAAACTATCGCCTGTAGTTTTTACAATTTCTACCCTTGTATTTCTTACAAATGCAGTGTCTTCTGTTAATGCATCGAAAGGTCTTAATTGTAACCATTGCCTGCGATAATATTTTTTCTCAGGAGTTAATGTTGTTATCTCCAGTTTGTTGATACCGGGATTGCTTAGTACAACCTTTTCTTCTGTAATATTATTAATACTCCTGAAATCTCTTACCACAGAACTTATTAAAGCGATGAAACAAACAAGACCTAGTATCCACATGGCGGCAAAACTGCTGCGTAACCATTTACGGTTGGATTTAATTTTTGCGATCCTGCGAATGATCCAGGTAATGATACCTATAATAGGAATAGCTATAAAAAATATTAAAGTACCCCAGGCAAAAGTATTCTGCCAGCCACTGTGCAATAAAAAGTCTTTTGCAGGAAACAGTCCTATTGATACCACACCAAAACTAAAGAGGGCAATAATGAGCGATATTAAAACAGTTCCTATAATGAAGTAGGCAAATATTTTAAACAACAGTGCGATTATATCTCCGAAAGAAGTCCTGCTTCTTTTGGCAATATGTCCAATGTCAGATCCCAAAGCCTGGCCTTTTTCCTGCGCCATTGCAGTTGCTTCTTTACCAAATTTTTCTGCACGTTGTTGCATGCCTTTCATTTCTTCCATCACAGAATTTTTAATTGAGTTCATATCTACTTTTTCTCCCTTCATTTCCAGTTTTTCAGTAGTGGTATTTGCTTCAGGAATTACCAGCCAGAGAATGATGTAAATGATTAAAGCGCCCGGGCTGAAAGTGAATCCTAAGGGAAAATCGCCCCAATGTCCCCAGCGGGAAACAAAACTTAAGAAAGGCAGCAGGAACAATACTCTTGGGATCCAGGAGTTGATGCCGAAATAATTTCCTATACCGCTACAAACACCGGCAACAATTTTATCATCAATATCCCTGTAGAATTTTTTTTTCATCCCGCCTATTTCTGCAGATGCTGTGCTGGGTACCGCTACCCACAGGATGAGGTAAGGCAGTAATCCAAAACCAAAGGAAAAGAACAGGATGGCGAAAATAATACGCACCACTACTACATCTATTCCAAAGTAGTTGGCCAAACCGCTACAAACACCACCGATAACTTTTTCGTTTTCGTTGCGGTATAAACGTTTACGACCAGACTGGAAAGGAATGGACGAACCTGCGGGCTCATTTTGCTTTTGAGAGCTGCCGGCATTAGATGAAGTTTCTTCTGCAGCTTCGAAATCCTCAGGTCTTCCCATACTTTTAATGATAGCATTTACGTCATCGTCTGTAATACAGGTAGACCCTGACTTTAAGCGATCCTGGAATAATTCACCGATACGGCTTTCTATATCGTTAATAATTTCTTCTTTACCCTCTTCATTGGCGAAGTGCCTGTTGAGGCTCTCGGTATATTGCTTTAAAAGTTCAAAAGCACTAACTTCTATTGGAACTACCTGCCCCTGGAAGTTTATGTTTATTACTTGTTTCATGAGTTCATTTTTTTGTCTTGATCAATTCTCTTCAGAACTGATTCATGGCTAAATGTTGTTTCGGTTTTGTTGAAGTTGAATACCAAAAAGCATGGCTATACTTTAAATGGTAGTTTGTTATTCTTTTTTTTCCGTGAGTGCCTGTACTGCGTTGGCCAACTCATTCCAGGTGGCTTCCAGTTCATTGTAAAAGGCAGCTCCTTTATCTGTGAGTGAAAAATATTTTCGTGGCGGCCCGCTGTTGCTTTCTACCCACCGGTAGGTAAGAAATTCCGCATTCTTGAGCCGGGTGAGCAAAGGGTAAAGGGTGCCCTCAAAAATGTTCAGGTTGGCGGCCCGCATCTTGTCTATAATATCAGAAGGATATGCCTCCCCCTGTTTTATGACCGACAAGATGCAGAATTCCAAAACCCCTTTGCGCATCTGGCTTGCTGTGTTATCAATATTCATGGCTGTACTTTTTTAAAATTCATGGCTATACTTTTCAAAGTTTATCCGAGTTTGGTTAGTAGGTGGTGGGTGATCCGGACTTCCCACTTACTTCTTGCCATTTACCTCTTGCTTCCTTTGATAGAACAAAGATATAGTTTATTTGGTACTATGCAACACATAATACCATTTATTTTAAAGTAGCTGGTGGTGTGGTAGATGCTGGTAAACGCTTAAACCCAGTAAAATCAATGATTTCTGCCGAAAATGAACTGTTCAAAAATAAAAACTAAGGTACGATTGGTAGAATAATGGGATGATCGGTAGTATATTTATAGCTTCTTACGCATCCTGTTAAATAATATATAAGTCATAGCTTTGTTTTCAACGAATACCTGTCCCAAACGTCCAACCGGCATAAATCATTAGCCATGAAAAGATTTTTACCTTTTATTTTATTAATAACTCTCCTGTTTACTGCCTGCAAAAGCAGCAAAAATTACCTGGAACGCACAGACGAAGACCGGGCTTTACAGGATGCTGTAAAACGCCTCGGTAAAAATGCAGGCGATGAGGATGCGGTAACTGCTGTTCCTATTTTATATAAGAGTATCTCTGCCAACCGCCTGGCCCGCATCAAAAGTTACCAGTCCGGCGTTGATCTTGGCCGCTGGGATAAGATCATTTCCGAATACTACCAGTTGCAATCTGCTTATACCAGTATCATTAATACTACCGGCGCATTTAAACTGGTAACACCCGAAAATTACAGTACTCAATTACTGGAAGCAAAACAGCATGCATCAGAAAATTACTATGATTATGCCCAAAGCTTTTTACAAAAAACCGGCAGGGACAATGCAAAGAGAGCTTACAGCAATTTTAAAAAAGCCAATGGTTACCTGGATGGAGGTTATAAAGACGCGCAGGCTAAAATGAATGAAGCTTACGAAAATGCGATAGTTGATGTAATGATCAACCCTGTACAAGACAATAGTTTTTTTAACAACAATGGCTGGGGAAATAGCTGGAACAGTTACAGCAACGATTATTTTCAGCGTGCCCTCGTAAGAGACCTCGATAACAACAGCAGCAATAACAGGAATTATGCAGCAAGGTTTTACAGCGATTGGGAAGTACGAAATAAAAATATAGCCGTGGATTGGGAAGTGAACCTCTTTTTAAGGAACATGGATATTCCACAACCAACCAGGTATAATTCCAGGCAGAACAGGAGTAAAAAAATTGAAACAGGAAAAGATACTTCGGGCAGGCCGGTTTATCAAACAGTAACAGCAACTGTAAATATAACCCGCTATAGTTTTACCGCCTATGCTGCAATGGATGTACAGGTAAAAGATCTTGTTACACCGAAAAATATCAGCAGCCGAAATTTCAGGGAAGATTATCGCTGGCAGGAAGAAAGGGGAACGTACAGCGGCGATAGCCGTGCATTAACCAACAGCGACTGGGAGGCAGTTAATAACAACAGGGGTTACCAGGAACCACGCAGGGAACAGGTAGTAGAGGAATTGTATAAAAAATTATATAGCCAGATATTGAATCATATAAGGTATACGGTGGAGTGGTAATGTAAATAACCAGAAATAAATTGTAAACCGGTAATTGCTTACCGGTTTTTTACTTGAGGTCATCATTTGTGACCTCAAGATTTACGCTACGGGGAAAATCCCCTGTTAGTTTAAAACTTTGTTTTTAATTTGAGCCCGTCATTATACGCTTGATATGAAAACAATTAAGAGCATTCAAAACAGGATCTATGAGATAAGGGGAGAGCGGGTAATATTGGACCAGGACCTGGCTATTCTTTACGAAACTGAAAATAAAAGGCTAAAAGAAGCTGTCAGAAGAAATATTAAACGATTTCCGGCTGATTTTATGTTTCAGCTTACAAAGGATGAATATGAAAATATTATCCAATATATCGAAGAATTAGAACCCCATGACTTGAGGACGCAAATTGCGTCCTCAAGTCATGGGGGAACAAGGTATCTTCCCTATGCATTTACGGAACAAGGTGTTGCCATGCTCAGCGGCGTGCTCAGTAGCGAAAAGGCCATATCTATGAATATTGCTATAATGAGGGCTTTTGTAGATATAAGGAAACTCTTTTTAGCAGAAAATAATTTAAAAGATCAATTAAAAGAGATTAAGGAAAGATTGGGAGAACATGATGTTCAACTCAACCAGATCTATGACGCAATGGAAAATCTTTTGGATGAAAAAATTGTTCAAAGAAAATGGGAAGACAGGGAACAGATAGGTTTTAAAAATAACCACGTTAACTAAAAATCCTGTACACAATCCAGCTCATTCCATAAGCCAGGGCCGTCATGTATAATAATTGAATAACCGGCCATTTCCAGCTGCGGGTTTCTCTTTTTACAATAGCCAGCGTACTCATGCATTGCATGGCAATAACATAAAATACCAGAAGCGACAAGCCAGTTGCAAGATCGTACACCCTGCTGCCATCGGACCTGGTGGCGGCATGCATTTTTTGACGTAGTGTAGTTTCATTTTCATCTTCGCCAACACTGTATAATGTTGCCATAGTTCCCACAAATACTTCTCTTGCCGCAAAGGAAGTGATCAGTGCAATACCAATTTTCCAGTCGTAGCCCAATGGTGCAATGGCCGGTTCTATCGATTTACCTAAAATACCTGCATAAGAATTTTCCAGCAATTCCGTATTTTTCAGCTTTTCTATTTCAAACGAATCGCTGGGTGCCTGTTGCAAAATGGCTTCGTATTTCTGTTCTACTTTCTCCATCCTGTTACCGGGCCCATAACTGCTCAGGGCCCATAACAAAATACTGATCACCATAATGATTTTACCTGCATCTAGCACAAATATTTTTGCTTTTTCTACCATGGTGCTCAATGCATTTTTCCAGCGGGGGCTGCGGTAGGTGGGTAATTCTAAAATGAAAAAACTTCTTTCGGTACTTTTAATAAACCATTTCATTATCCAGGCCACAATAAGCGCCAGCACAGTGCCTAAAAGATAAAGCGCCATCATCACCAGTCCCTGCAAACCAAACATGCCGAGTACCAGCTTTTTTGGAATAACCAACCCTATCAATATCGTATATACCGGCAACCTTGCGCTGCAACTTAGCAGCGGTGTTATCATAATAGTAAGCAACCTTTCTTTTTTATTTTCAATACTTCTTGCACTCATAATGGCAGGCACTGCACAGGCAAAGCCACTAATCATGGGCATTACACTCTTACCATTTAAACCAACCTTACGCATCAGCTTATCGGTTAAAAAACTGATGCGTGCCATGTAACCCGAATCTTCCAGTAAAGTAATAAGGCCAAATAAAATCATTATCTGGGGCACAAAAATTATGATGCCGCCTAAACCGGCCAGTATCCCGTTTACAAAAAGGTCGCTGAACCAGCCTTGTGGCAATATGGATGAAGACCAGGAACCCAGCTTGGCGAATGTCCACTCTATGGCATCCATTGGATAAGATGCCAGCCAGAAAATACTTTGAAACAATAAAAATAATACAACAATTAAAATAACATAGCCCCATAGCCTGTGCATCAAAACATTGTCGAGTTTTTCTGTAAACAATGATTTTTCCAACGGGCCTTCTTCTATTACCGTGTGCTGCATGGCCTGCCGGATGCGGGCATACCGTTGCAAAATTTCTTCCGCCTGGCTTCTTGTATGATTGAACTTATAATCAGTTTCGGCCTTTTCAATATTTTCCTGCACATCACTTGCAAGGTCAAAATTTTCGTGATTGATCAGGTAGTGCATCGCCCCGTAATTACTTAAACCCGGTACAATTTCCTTCACACGACCAATGGCTTCAGGCGCTAAAGCGGTGATTTCAATAAAATCTCTTGAAGTATTTTGTGCATAATTATCAATCGTAAATTCAATCGCTTTTTTAAGCTCGGTGATGCCTTTTCCTTTCCGTGGATTGATAGCCACCACAGGTACTCCTAACTCTCTTTCCAAACCAGGGATGTCAATTTTTATTCCTTTCTGTTTGGCAAGATCCATCATACTCAATGCAATAACTACCGGTATTTTAAGATCAATGATTTGCGAACAGAACAATAAATTTCTTTTCAGGCTGCTGGCATCTGCTACTAATACAATCATCTGCGGCTTTGTATCCACATCCTGCCTGAGTAATACTTTGTACGACACCCATTCATCAGCCCGCTTGGGATATAAACTGTAAGTACCCGGAAGATCAATAATAGTAGCTTTGCGTTTATCCGAAATAACAGCAGTACCTGTTTTTTTATCAACAGTTACTCCGGGAAAATTGCCAACTTTTTGTTTCAAACCAGTAAGCACATTAAACAGGCTCGACTTTCCACTATTGGGATTGCCTACCAATGCTATGTTTAATTGTATACTCACTTTGTAATAATGCCGGTTTATTTCGGGGCACAAAAATAGCCTTTCGTAGCTGAACGGTATTACGAATTAAGAAAGTAGGAATACCGTATCCGGAAAATTTGCCCGGTCAGTTCACTTGCTGGTTTTCAAATAAAAATGGACAACTCCACCTTCATATTTTATATTATGGTAAATCATTGATATATATTCGTACTTTAATATAAAATTTATCTATGAAAAAAACTATACTTTATCTTATAACAGGCTGGATTGCCAATATTTCCATAGGTCAAAATGTAGGTATAGGTACCGTTTCTCCCCAATCACAGTTATCGGTAGGCAGTAATTCGCAATTTAGGGTTGAAACAACAGGGAATATTTCAAGAATAAATAATGTGCCTTACGCTTTTCCTGCTTCACAGGGAACAGGTGGAAAAACGCTGGTAAATGATGGTTTGGGCAATCTTAGCTGGAAAGAAGCAGGTGTGCCAATTGGAACCACTGTTTTATCTTCCTATTCAGACACTGCATATTTAATGACAAAAGGATTTTATATTTCCGGCATATCAGAAATTTACAGCCGTTCACGAATAACACGTACAGGCTTATGGACTCCTTTTGCAAGTTCAATAAATACAAGCGGCGGATTTTATATGCAGGATAATCCAACGGTTTATAGTGGAACAGAAATGTTGGTGTACTACAATAATTATGTTTACAGGTGGAATCCATCTACAACCGTATGGACGCAATCTGCTATAAATCCAATTGCCGGATATTTACCGGGTAGCGGTGCCAGCGCCTCTTGGTCGGGTACAGAGATGATCATTTACGGAGGTAACAGCGGCGAAATAAGTAATAAAGGGGTGAAGTATAACCCTGGTACCAACACATGGACAGCCATTGCAAATGGGCCGTATAAAAAAACAAATCACAGCGCTGTTTTTACAGGCACTGAAATGATTGTATTTGGCGGAGATACCTGCTCATGTGTTTTGGGAAGTACACAGTCTGGATATAAATATAATGTGGCTACCAATAGCTGGAGTACAGCAATAAGCACGCTAAACGCACCGTCAGACAGGGCATTTCATGCAGCGGTTTGGGATGGTACAAAAATGATAATAAGCGGGGGCAAATCTGCGGATGGTAATAGCACGGGGGGATGTTTTCTGTATAATTCTGCCAGTAATACCTGGTCATTTGCCAGCAGCCCTTTTTACAGTTTGCAACAGGCAAAAGCCATTTGGACCGGCAATGAAATGTTGGTATGGGGTTCGGTATTCATGAATCAAACAAGCGCTTATTATAATATAGGATTGGCATATATTCCGTCAACAAATTCCTGGACAGAATTTGCAACCGAAGGTCATGTTCCCAATAATGATTCAAGGTCAAATATTGCGTGGACGGGTACAGAGATGTTAATGATACGTGGCTCCGACGCACAAAAATTTTCTTATTCCGGCAGTGGTAATTTTATCACCCTCCCCTCCCTGTCGTCTTATTATATAATGACAAAGATTATAAATAATTAGTTTAACCTATTAGTTCGTTGGTAAAGTTTAAAATAACCGCACACCTGTACAATTCATCAGCGTTGCAGCATCCAGGGAGAAAATGCTTTCATTGAATTGCAATGGTTTGGTAATTTTTTATGCTGTTCATCATTTTGTTCAACCGCTTTTAACCCTGTTTAATTAGTTTTGCTACCTAAATATTTATATAGTGAAACAATTGATACTGTTAGCGGTTTTTTTTTCAGGTAGCGCCGCCATTGCCCAACATTCAAAGGACCAGGAGCTGTCGCTCGGGCGCATCAAAACTTCTGTTAGCTACCTGGCAGATGATAAACTGGAAGGGAGAAGAACGGGAACCGCAGGTGAAAAATTAGCAGCTGAGTATATAACCGGGCAATTTAAAAAAGCTGGACTTACTGCTTTAGGAACCAACAAAACGTATTTGCAGCCGTTTCCTGTAAAAAATGATAGTGGCAGAACAGGCCATAACGTAATTGGTTATATAGATAATAAGGCTGCGCACACAATTGTATTAGGCGCACATTACGATCACCTGGGTTATGGAGAAGATAAAAATTCCATGTATCGCGGCGAAGGGAAACAAATACACAATGGTGCCGATGATAATGCCAGCGGTACCAGTGCATTGATTGAATTGGGTTACTGGTTAAAAAAATCGGACCTGAAAAAATACAACTACATTTTAGTGGCATTTTCGGGCGAAGAATTGGGTTTATTTGGATCAAAATATTTTGCAGATAACAGCCCGCTTCCGCTAACCAGTATCAACTACATGATCAACATGGATATGGTAGGCAGGCTGAACGACAGCACACATAGTATGAGTGTGGGTGGTTTTGGAACATCGCCTGCCTGGAGCGAACTGATAAGCAGGGATGATAAAAGTTTTAAAATTAAAATTGATAGCAGCGGAACAGGACCAAGCGATCACACTTCTTTTTATTTAAAAGATATCCCGGTATTATTCTTTTTTACAGGAACCCATACGGATTATCACAAACCCGGTGACGATGCAGATAAAATCAACTACAATGGAATGCTTCATATCATAGGCTACATTAAAAACCTGCTTACGGCTACCAATAATAAAGACAAAATTGCTTTTACCAAAACCCGTGAAGTACATACTGGTATGCGCAGCAGTTTTAAAGTTACCCTGGGTGTGATGTTGGATTATACTTTTGCCGGTCCTGGTATTTATGTAGATGTTGCTACGGAAGATCGCCCGGCAGCCAAAGCAGGTGTAGAAGCAAAAGATATTATTGTGCAATTAGGCGAATATCCTTTGGAAGATGTACAGGCTTATATGAAGGCTTTAAGTAAATTTGAAAAAGGGCAAACAACTAATATAAAAGTGAAAAGAGGAGATAAGGAACTTTTATTGCCCGTTACTTTCTAAATCTGGATTAAAAGATTTGAAGATTAAAGGATTTTACCCCAAAATTGTTTTTATTTTGATACAGGGGATTTTACTTTAAAACTTCAAAGCTAAATTCCCCCTTTAGGGGGCCAGGGGTATGAAACTCAAAATTGATAATGAATCTATTGCGGAAGAATTTTTTGAGAACAGTTTTCTCATGGGCATTGTTGCGCCGATGAAGGATTATCTTTTTACCTGGCACATTAATTATAAACTAGGCCTTAAGTTTAGGAATAACCGCACAGAAATAGAATTAAAAAAAAAGGGGCGTTATTATTTTTTTTCAGTATTTGAATTTATTGAACCGCATACGGGCAATCTCCATTATTTATATAACAATCAAAAAGATGGTGAATACCTTTTGCCCGAATTTAAACACCTCGACTTTTTATGGCTCATTAAAGGGGTGAATGAAGAACCGCCTGATAAAAATGACAGCAACAGGTTGTTACAAAACATCCGGCTAATACCTGCTGTACAACTGGTAAATGAAATGACAAATGAGAAAATAAAAAATAAGCAGCATTTGATATTGTAAAACCTATGGGCGTTTGAGCACAACTGGCACCAACTTTGATCCTTAAACGTTTTAAACGTTAAACCTTTTACCATGTGGACAGAAGAAAACAATGCGCTTTATCACAAATTTGAATTTGCCGATTTTTCACAGGCTTTTGCTTTTATGAACCGTGTAGCTTTTGCTGCAGAAAAAATGGACCACCACCCCAAATGGACCAATGTTTACAATACAGTAGAAGTATGGTTGAACACTCACGATGCGGGTGATGTCGTGACCGAAAAAGATCATTCGCTTTCCAAACAAATAGATAAGATCTTTGCCAGTTAATTATGCAAAACACACAGCATATTGCCATGGTGCGACCTTCCGCTTTTGGTTTTAATAACGAAACAGCAATCAACAACCATTTCCAAAAAAAGAAGCAGCTAAACAACTGGGATCTGCAGGAGCATGCCTTGCAGCAGTTTGACGACATGGTTTCTTTACTAAGAGCTAATGGGATTGATGTATTGATATTAGATGACAATCCTGCTCCTCCCAGGCCAGATGCCATTTTTCCCAACAACTGGTTTTGTTGCAATAGAAGTATGATCCAGGTTTTTCCCATGTTTGCACCCAGCAGGCGATTGGAAAAAAATTGGAAGATGATCGATGCGATCAAAGATAAAACAGGCATCTCCATTGTAAAGGACTGGGGACCTTACGAGGAAAAAAATATGTTCCTGGAGGGCACGGGCAGCATGGTCATTGATCATGATCATAAAATTGCCTATGCCTGTTCATCTGTAAGAACAGATGAAAGTTTATTCAACCAGTTTTGCAAAGAAAATAATTACCTACCCATTTACTTTACCGCCGCCGATGAAGACGGCCGGGAAATTTATCATACCAATGTGATGATGTGTATAGGAAAAAGCTTTGCCGTTATTTGCCTCCGTGCCATTGAGGAAGATATTGACCGGAAAAAAATTATTCATGAACTGCAAACAACGGGTCACGAGATTATTGATATCTCCTTTGAGCAAATGAATCATTTTGCAGGCAACATGCTTGAGCTGTTAACCAACAACAGCGAGCATATTGTAGTAATGAGCAAAACTGCTTTTAATAGTCTGCAAACAATACAGGTTGAAACGATTCGTAAATGCGCCCGCATCCTTTCTCCAGATGTTAGTGTAATTGAAAAAGCTGCTGGCGGCAGTGTACGTTGTATGATGGCAGAACTATTTTATTGATCTGCCAGCTTTTAAAATTTGACCTGTTTAAAACTAATCGTTCCGTTCAATACTTTTATCCGGATTTTCTGTAAGCCTTTTTTTAAAACCATCTCTGGTAATACATATTGCTGCCATTTTTGCATTCCGCCTGTATTACCTACATTAATTGTATGACCTGCTGCGCCATCAACAGAAAATTGAACACTATTTAATGCTGTGTTGGATGCTATATAAAGCATTGGTTTATGTTTACCCGTTTTTTTTACATCAATTGAATATTGAAGCCACTCGCCTGATTCAAAGCTTCCAACATAAACAGCTTCATTTTCCTCTTCCCTGAAAATATCCACACCGTCATTTCTATAAGTGCCGCCTTTGTTGCCAACTCCTGGTTTGCCGCTCACCCTGTAATTTGCTGTATCAAGATCATAACAGGCAAATCCATTTTTACCAAGATCATAATCAGTAGCATTTATAATTTTACCAGGAACTATTGTATTGTTTCCGAATGGTTTTGTTTCATCGCTAAAAGGTTGTCTCATCATTGCATCCACCACATCTTTGTGAAAAATATTTTTACTGATATTGGTATTGTTTGCAAATGTTATCAGCGTTTTATAAAAATCAACCTGTAGGGGAATTTTTGTTTTACCGTTCCAGTAGTCTGCTATTTTATTGTAATCATCATTTCTTTTCACCTGTAAAGGATTATTGTAGCCTAGTTTTTTCAACGGCCACCAGGCCCATCCAATATTATTTGATTCCAGTAAATGGATGGCTTGTGTGAACCATACATTGGAATTTTCTCCTGTTTCACCCAACCATACCGGCACATTTAAATCGTCTCTGTATTTTATGATATGGCTGATTGAATTCTGGTCATTATAATTCCAGTATTTATGAAAGCTTAGCACCATATTATTATCCCATAAACCATCATCCAATATTCCGGTATAATTGTTTCCCCAGCCATTCCCTTCAATTATAATAATATGATTTTTATCCACCTCCCTGATAGCAGCGGTTATCTCCCGCATTAGCTTTTCTAAGGGCTCATTCTTTTTTTCACTTAATCCATTTTTATCTTTTTCGGCATCTTCAAAACCCCAGTTAGGTTCGTTGATAATATCGTAAGCTATAATGGTTGTTTCATTTTTATACCGTTCTGCTAGTTTTTTCCAAAGTGCAATTGTTTTTTGTTGATTTTCCGGGCTATCCCATAAGGAAGGTTTAGATGGATCCCGGTCTGCTATATTGTAATCATTTCCCTGGCCTCCGGGTGCAGCATGGAGGTCTAATATGAGGTACATTTTATTTGCTTTGCACCAGCGCACCAATTCATCCGTCATATTAAAGCCGTTGCTGATCCATGTTTGCTGGTTTGCCAATTTCTCATCTTCTACCGGCAGGGTATACAAATTATAGTGCATGGGTAATCGTACCGAATTAAAACCCCATGCTTTCAGGGAATCTATATCAGTTTTAGTAGTATGGTTGGCCAACCAGGTATCATAAAATTCCTGCGTTTTCTCTTTGCCTATCAGTGAATCAATCCGCTGATGTATGCGGTATTGCTGACCTTCTTTATTCACCCCCAACATGTATCCTTCCTGCAGCATCCATCCTCCCAGGCCCATTCCGCGGAGTAAAATATTTTCTCCTTTTTCATTTACTATTCTTTTGCCATTTGTCTTTAAAAACCCCTGGCAGTTCGCCTGTAAAATGCTGCCGGCTAAAAATAAGAATGCCACTATTTTCTTCATGAATATGTTTTTTAAGAGATAAATATAAACATTCATTAGGAGGGATAGTGGCAACCCGTTTTAAACTAACGATATCGTTTTAGTTGACGCTTTTTTGCTGCAGCCTGTTCTTTTGTTCCTTTACAATTTCATTGAGGTAAGTGGCTGTTTCGTTTTCGATAGCAGCTGCTGAAATTTCCAAAGCTTTTGGATTGGAAACTATTTGTAACCAGGGTTTAGGCCCGTCAAAGTTATAGGCACCAAAAACAATCGCCGGTATTCCTTTAGCGATTACATTATCTGTTCCTTTTAATTTCCATTGGTCTGCCCATTCGTACATATATTTTGCGTCTCTCTCCGTCATACGAAGGCAGGAATGAGAAGCCGGGTAGCCAGGTAATTCATATTGATGCCAGCCAATACCCTCTTTGTTTTCAATATTAAAATTCCACCTCAATTCCCACTCATCGTTAAATGTACTCACTGTTTCCTCAGCCTTCCAGTTGGTAAAATACAATTGGGGCGGCGTGGGATGGGCCTTGCTTCCCATATTTGTTTGGCCGGTATAAACAAGCTCGCCAAATTCGTAAGCGGCAAATGACTGTGATGGATAAGAAAAGTAAACAATCTTATCTACATCTTTTAAGTAAGGTACCTGCAAAGGAAAAGGGAGATAATTTTCTACAGTTTTGCTCAAATCATCGGGTACTACAATAGTATCCATGTTTAGCAGGTGCCGGTAATCTGTTCTGTTCACTGCTGCAACGATACGAGCTATATCGTTGTTCTTTTTTAAGGTATCTATTAAATTTTTTGTGCTATCGAAACGGAAGCTGATAGCAGATTTATCTCTTTTAACAGAAGGTTTCCCTTTATTGCCACCGGTTTTATTTTCCGCAGTTTTGTCTGTACATTGAACCAATAATACAATTGTAAATAAAATTAATATTCCTCTTGTGATGCGCTTCATATATTTTATCACAGAGAGGCCATAAAACTGTGCCAAGTATTGATATAACAAAAGTTCCGGATATTTAAATATGGGCACAAAAAAAATCCGTACTGGAAAGTACAGGTTTTGTGACACATAAAAATTCCACTTTTTATGTTCGTCTGTTCTGAGTAAAATTTTATTGTTTCATAAACCTGTTGCTGCTACCATCTTCAGCCGTATCATGTACATACCGGTGGGAAGTTTAGAAACATCCATATTTTTTGTATTGGCATTTATTACAAAATTCAAATGTATCTTACCTGACACATCAATTATATTAACTCTTGTATTAAAGAGTTTGGAATCACTTAGACTTAAGGTTACGATGGACAATGCCGGTGAAGGATAAACCAGCACCTCGCCTGCAGCATTTCCGCATCCTGAACTAATTCTTGCTACAGGGCTAAATGAATAGCTACGCCCAGTACCCCGTTGCTAAAAAAATTGGTGCTGTTTAAATATACACCTGCAAAAGTTGAAGAGAATCCTGAGGCAAGATCCTGCCCTCTGAATGCGTATACTTTACGTGCAGTAACAGTTGCTATATTAGGAAGGTCTGTTACCGTTGTAGAATAAGATTCGCCCAGGGCTCCCACTATAATATCTGCCTTTGAATCGCCGATACAATTTCCTCCTGTTATACTAAACCCAAACAATGCGTTGGCTACGGGTGTTATTGATCGCAACACCCTGCTTGGTGATGCGGGCAAACCATTAGCAGAACTTAAATATACAAATACTGCACGGCGCCTGCTAACGTGGCAGTACCAGCAATTACATTGATTGCCCGGGGGCACCAATAGCTACATCATCAAATTCATCCCCGTTTACATCTCCCAGGCCTGCTATAGAATAGCCAACCAATGCATCTACCTGTAGCTGTAAATTATTTAACAACCCGGGTAAAAGTCCATTGGCAGAAACCGTCCATTCTGCAGCGTGCGTTAATGGATCAATCGTAATTGGATAAAGAGCATTCTCGTCATCAACTTCAATAATGAGTTCATTGTCTTTCGACAATTTCATGGATGCATTTAATAATTTATGATCTGCATCCCAAACTTTAAGGTCATCCTATTTTATATAAACCTTCCCGGATGGCTTGTGCGATAATTGTAAAACATTTTCATAGAGTACGGAAGGAATAAGGGAACCCGATACTTTCATACTAACCTGCAAAGCTTCGTTACCTGCCGGTTTATTTTTAATGATAAAATTCTGGCGAAGACCTGATTCATCATTGATGTATTCAACATCATAAGCGTTAGTAATAAATTTAAGATAATTGTCTTTTGTATATAAAGATGCGTGGGCAGCCGCTGTTTTATTACCAACTGCAGCCATCCCAAATACAAGGTTTTGTGTTGTATTAAGCACCGCATACTCTTTGCCTGTATTTCTAAGATGATAAGTTGCTTTATCTCAATGTGATGTTGCCTTTGTCATCCAGTCATCACCGGACCCGGCATTGCCTGCAGTAGTAACAGCCTGACTTGTAGTAACAAATGATTATTGAAAATTTTGGGCGGAGCAAACGAACGTGCACAGGCTGGCCTTCACCAGAAGTAGCGCTAGTTTCATAACGATAGGTTGGGTTTAAAAAATTGTTTTCTTAGGTTTCAGATTCTTCGAATTGTATTGCTACAACAGGAATGGTAAAACAAACCTAGGATGTGAAGAAAATATAAAAGTCCCCAAAATTGTATGATAAGTCCCTAATACATACAAATTAAAAAATAAAAAAGTGTCTGTTTACTCACATTTTGTTTTACATTTATATTGATAGTTCCACTTCCGTTTTATCCTAACTCCTGAGTACCATGAAACTGAGACCATACGCTTTTAAAGCAGATCCCATGTATGCGTACATGGAGAAATTATCCGTTGACTTAAACGTTACGCTACACAATGATATAACACTCAAGCTGCCGCCGGAGAAAGGTTCTGGCTTTATTAAGAATATTTTTCTGGAAGATGATTTCTGTATCCGTTATTATCATTTTCACCTCAACCAGAGTATGCCCTTTCATTGGTGTTACGATACCGAAGCGGATGAATTGTTGTACAAGCTGATGTTTACCTGCGGTTCCACACCTGTTGCCATGGATAAAAATTTAGATTCACCAGATCCCCAATCCTTTACACAAAACTCCAGTGTTTTATACCCTGTTGATTCGGAGACCGTGCAAATTATTCCTGCAAATATCCGGATCACCAGGATTGCATTAATGTTTACCAAAGAATGGCTGGAACAAAATTTCCCGGATGCATCGTATAAAATAACAGAGATCGTTGACCTGCTTGGCAAAAAACACAGGCCTTCCTTTATTCCGGCAAGAATGGGATATTCCTATTATGCTACCGTAAATGAGATGGCAAAAGAAATGGATAATGATATTTTTCCGGTGATCCATATCAAAACAAAAAGCCTGGTATTATTAAATGAATTTTTGAATAAAGTTGTTGAAACCAGCGAAGCAAATTCTTTTGACCAGAAAAGTCTTTATTCCGAAACCATTATAAAAGTGGAGCAAAGACTTCAAAAATTCCTGCTTACATCTATGCCAAGTATTGCCCAATTATCTGCAGAGTTTAATATGAGCCCGTCTACCCTGCAGCGACACTTTAAAATTATATATGGAAAAAACATCTACCATTATTATCTTGAACAAAAGCTGGCAATTGGAAAAGAGCTAATCGCTTCCAAAAAGAAAACCATATCCGAAGTGGCTTATATACTTGGATACCACAAGATCAACAGTTTTTCAAAAGTATTTAAAAAATATTTTGGAGTTTTACCAAAAGATATAAATGCATTAAACAAGATAAATGCGAAAAAATAAAATGCTCATTTGCCTTCCTGTTTTACCAGGATAGTTTTTTCTTCTTTCTTTATAAATCTTCCTATTGGTTCCATAAATCCTGTAAGGTCATTTTGCTGAAGAATTTCTCTTACTTCCTTTAGAGCCTTTTCCTTTACTGCAAACAAAATTCCACCATTGGTTTGCGGGTCTGGCAATAAATTAAAAGCTTCCATTACATTCACTCCTTTTTCAAAACCTGTTTGAGCGCTGTAGCTATTCCAGTTCCTGTAGGTGGCGTCGGGAACTATTCGTTGTGCAAGATATTCTCTCGCGCCTTCCATAACGGGTAGTTGTGAATAGTAAATTTCTGCAGATAAATTAGCGGCATTGGCCATTTCAAACAAGTGACCTAGTAAACCAAAACCTGTAACATCTGTCATGGCGGTTACACTTCTTACATCACCTAACTCTATTCCAATTTTATTGAGCCTGCACATTTGATCTATCATTATTTGAACATGCTCTTGCTTTATCAGGCCGCGCTTTTGTGCTGTTGATAAAATTCCTGTTCCTATCGGTTTGGTCATTAATAACCAATCTCCTTCATTTGCGGTGTTATTTCTTTTTATTTTTTCTATGCCGGTTAATCCATTTACAGAAAGTCCGAAAATAGGTTCTGCAGAATCAATGCTATGACCACCTGCCATGGCAATTCCAGCTTCTGCACAGATAGTTCTTGCCCCATCCAGTACCTCCCTCGCAAGGGAAGAGGGCAATTTTTCAACAGGCCAGCCTAGTATAGCCAGTGCTAAAAAAGGACGCCCTCCCATTGCATAAATATCACTGATGGCATTGGCTGCGGCTATCCTGCCAAAGTCGAATGCATCATCAACTACAGGCATAAAAAAATCTGTTGAGGAGATGAGTGCCTGGCCATTTCCTATATCGTACACAGCCGCATCATCGTTGCTGCTGTTTCCTACCAACAAATTTTTATCAGGAGTTGGTTGTAAGGTTGTTTGAAGTATTTCCTCCAATACCTTTGGTGCTATTTTGCAACCACAGCCCGCTCCGCGGGAGTACTGAGTTAGTTTAACGCGTTCTTCTGCCATGCAGCAAAGGTATTATTCCTTTCTGCGGTTAAATACAATGGATGCATTTTTTTGCAGGTCGCCACTAAAGCGGATCTCGTACAAGTCCTTTCCATCTTTTATCACCAGCAGCCCTGTATTGGGTGCAATAGATCCTAATGTTTCAGCATACATCACCATTTCTATCCTGTCCATCTCGCGGGGAATATAAATGGTATGTTTAATTGCTTTTATACCGAGGCCTTGTTTTGCCAATATTAGTTGTCCGTTCATTAATACACTTACGGTATCTCCATCTATTTCGCCGTTATCATACAGGGAAAGTTGTAAACTATCGGCAGAGAAATTAACCGTTTGCTGAACAATTGTTTTTCTTAATGCCACATCTGCAGCTGGTTCTGTATTGATTTTAAAACCTGTGGCCGGCTTATTTATTTTTTCGGCCGTTTCTTTTTTAGCTATTTCCTTTTTTGCCCTTTCCGCTTGTTGCAAAAGTTTTTCGGCCGCCAATGTTTTGGCGGCTTCCTGCTTTGCAAGGGTTTTATCCTGCTTTTCCTTTTCGAAGGTTGCTTCTTTTTCCTGTTTCCCTTTAATGGCTGTTTGTTTAGCTAATTCCTTTTCTGCAGCAGTTTGTTTTGCCATTTCCTGGCGGGTAAGTATTTTTTCTGATTGTTCTTTCTCCCCCGCAACTTTTTTAGGTTCCTGTTCAGTAGCAGTTTCCTGTTTCGCCAGGTCTTTTTCGGCTTCTATTTTCTTTGCTGCTTCCTGCTTTGTTACAAGCTTCTCCTGCTGTTGCTTTTCTATTGCTGCAAGTTTTGCTTTTGCCAAGGCCTGTTTATCTTTATCATTCTGTGCTTTTTCTTTATTGATAGAAATATTTTTTTCTGCCAGTTGTAATTCCCGATCTGCCGCGTCTGCTTTTGCCAATGATTGTTTTTCTTCTTTTACGAAAGAAAGTTCTTCGTCTTTACCCAACTCCTGCAAATGCGGCACCAGCGATGATTGCCAGAAATCATTTTTTCTTTGTAAACTAATGCTACCAGTTAATGAGTGAAAATCTTTTGTACGATTGGTAGCAAACGGACCTGCTAAGGTCATTATACTATCGCTTGCATTGAGGGTTAATACATTTAATTGTTTCACTCCCTTATTTGGAGGTATAGGATAATTATTTGCGATAAGCCCGTTGTCTTCTACCAGGATTTTGCCATCGCCGGCTAATTTTACGGTAACTTTTTTAACACCAAAGTATTGAGTGTCTCCGATTAAAAACCAGGTGTGCGAAAACCCTGTGTATTTCCCTTTTTCTTTGCTGATGCCTATTTCGTATTTATAATACTTTTGTGTGCTGTCGTTAAAAAGGGTGCCTTTCCATAGGCCGGTGATATCTTTTTCCTGCGCCAAAACGCATAGCGGAATAAAAAATAAAAATGTCATTATAGTTTTGCGGAACTGCATAGCAATAGTTTTTCTGTATTGGATAAGGTATCAACGCTAAAACAGGTTATTTTATTTAATAAGCCCTCCACATTTTCCCTGTTAAGCAGCGCTTTATTATAAACTTTATCATAATAGCGGAGTAAAATGGCAAAGCATCCTCCAATTTCGTTTTGTTGCAGGAGTGCCAGCGCTGTTTTTGTTTCCAGGGGACCCAATCTTTTTTGAATGCGTTCAATAGAAATTTTCAGTTTCTCTTTATCGCATTGGCCATATTCGCGTACAATATTTTGTAACCGTACTTCAAAAGGAAGATCCAAAAAACTGATGTTTTTTTTTCGCATTGTTTTCCATAACTCATGTGGAATATGTAGTACACCAATACGCTGGCTTTCATCTTCCAAAAAAAAATGAACCGTTTGATTTTTATGCAACTCCGCAGCCAACCTATTTTCAAACATTTCCTGGCTGGGTTGCGGTAAAAGACCAATACCACCAAAGGCAGAACCTTTATGGCTGGCCAGCCCTTCAAGATCTATTGTGTGTTGTTCCTTTCTTTTCAGTTCATGAAGTATAGCGGTTTTCCCGCTGCCGGTATATCCACCCAATAGGGTAAAGTCATACTCTTTTTCAAAATACTGAAGCACATGATTTCGATAGGCTTTGTATCCTCCCGCCAATGTATACACTTCAAATCCGTATAGGTCAAGCAACCAGGCTACTGCCCCGCTGCGCATTCCGCCACGCCAGCAATGGACCAATATTGATTTATTATCTTTTTGTGTTTTTCCGCTTGCCTGCTCTACCTGCTCCACCATCGGCCGCATTTTCGGACCAAAAAAATCGAGTCCTTCCTTTATTGCTCTCTGCTTTCCTTCCTCTTTGTACAATGTGCCCACTACTTTTCGTTCTTCATCAGAAAAAAGAGGCAAGCTAATGGCTCCGGGAATTTGTGCATGGTTATACTCGCCGGGGCTGCGTACGTCGAATACGGGTAGTGTTGCTGCCAGTTTTAAGAATTCTTCTATGAGTAATTTTTTTACAGCCATAATACAAGAGGCTGCTAATTTAATTCTTATTTATCATGCTATTGATTAATAGTTTGACTAATTACCCGCAACAAAAACTGCCGGAACAACCGGCAGTTATATCAAATCAATAAAATAGGTTTTATTTTTTATTTCTCACCATTGGGGCTGTTGACTCGCTTATAAAACTCAGGTCTTGCCCGCTGGATATTTGCTGCAGGTGAGGTACAAGATCACTTTGCGAAAAATTGCTTTTCTTTTTCAAACTAATCTGACCTGTAAGGGGCAAAAACTCTTTTGTTCTATTCGTTACAAAAGGGCCATTCAATGCAATTTCATCACCATTTGTTTGCAGGTCAAGAATATTTAACTGCCTTACATTTTTATTGGGTTGAACAGGATAATTGTTCAGCATCAGTTCCCCGTCTTCAATAATGATCTTTCCATCACCGGCAATTCTTACTTTTAATTTTTTAACACCGAAGTATTTTTTATTGTCAATCATAAACCAGGTATGCGAAAACCCGGTGTATTTCCCGTTCTCCCTGGTTATACCGATTTCGTACTGGTGATATTGCCGGGTGGAATCGTTGTAGAGCGTGCCTGCCCAAAGGCCTGTGATATCCTGGCAAAGGGCAGCAAAAGGGCAGCAAAATGCCAAAAGCATTAGTTTAATTAATTTCATAAAGACTGGTTTCAGGTTTATTAGGTAAGGCTATAAACGAACAACCAGCTGTTTTATTTTAAAAAAGTATACTATTTTTAAAAAAATGGCATAAAAAAACTGCCGTAAAAAGCGGCAGTTTTTTTATAAATTTTGCTTCCTAACCATTCATAGAGGTTAAGAACTCTGCATTATTTTTTGTGCCTTTCATATTTTTCAACAAAAGGTTGATGGCTTCCTCCGAATTCATATCTGCCATGTGTTTACGCAATACCCACATGCGCTGGAAAGTATCTTTATCAAGCAACAGGTCATCGCGGCGGGTACTGGATGCAACAATATCAATTGCAGGATAAATACGCCTGTTGCTCAGTTTACGATCAAGCTGCAGTTCCATATTACCTGTTCCTTTAAACTCTTCAAAGATCACTTCATCCATTTTACTACCTGTATCCACCAGGGCTGTGGCAATAATAGTGAGCGATCCGCCGTTTTCAATTTTACGGGCGGCGCCAAAAAACTGTTTTGGTTTTTGCATCGCATTTGCTTCCACACCACCACTTAATACTTTACCGCTGGAGGGAGCCACCGTATTATGAGCCCTTGCCAAACGGGTGATAGAATCCAATAGTATAACCACATCATGACCACATTCCACCAGGCGTTTTGCTTTTTGCAAAGCAATAGTAGAAACTTTTACGTGTTTTTCTGCCGGCTCATCAAAAGTTGAAGCGATCACTTCTGCTTTTACGCTTCGTTCCATATCTGTAACCTCTTCAGGTCTTTCATCCACCAAAACAATCATTAAATAACATTCAGGGTGATTTTCGGCAATAGAGTTGGCCACTTCTTTTAGTAGCATTGTTTTACCTGTTTTTGGCTGGGCAACAATCAATCCGCGCTGGCCCTTACCAATTGGGGTAAACAGGTCCATGATGCGGGTGCTGTAATTATCGCTCTTGGAAACGAGGTTCATTTTTTCAAATGGAAACAATGGAGTCAGGTAATCAAACGGAACCCTGTCTCTTACTTCTTCCGGTGTTTTACCATTAATGGTTTCAACCTTCAACAAGGCAAAATATTTTTCACCTTCTTTTGGAGGACGAACCGATCCGTAAACAGTGTCACCCGTTTTTAATCCGAATAATTTTATTTGTGATGGAGAAACATAAATATCATCGGGCGATGAAAGATAATTATAATCGCTGCTGCGCAAGAAACCATAACCATCTGGCATCATTTCCAATACACCTTCACCCAGCACCACACCATCAAACTCTATGTTAAATACAGGTTCTTTTTTATACTGCTGGCGTTGTATGGTAGATGGCTGAGGCCTTGACTCTGCTTCTTCCATATTTACTTCGGGTTGCTGTACATCTTCTGCCTGCAGCATTTGTGCAATGGCCGCGGGTATGGTACTTTGCTCACTGGTAATGGGTTGCAGGTCTTCTTCGTCTTCTATGTTCTCAGATTGTTCTGTTTTTGTTTTTTTAACAGGCTTTTTTTCCGCCTCTGCTTTTTTTGCACGGGCAGGTGCAGGTGCGGCTTCTTTTTGAGGCACTTCTTCTGCGGCTGCTTCTTCTCCCCCTTCTTTATCTGACTTTAAAATCCTTTTACGCTTTGGTTTTTCTGCTTCGGGGTTTTTATCTGTTGCCATATTGGTTTGTTTTTCCAGGATGGTAGAAACCAGTTCCTGCTTATTCATTTTTTTTGAGTTGGGTATTTTAAGTTCTTCTGCAATATCATGCAGTTCGGGAACGAGCAATTCGTTCAGTTGTGTTATATCGTACATAAAGTATGAGAAATACGTTTTTCCAAAAGTCCGCCAGGCAGAGCCGTTAAATGAAAATTGAAGTTGAAAATTTTGCTTGATGGAAGCCGGCTATACCGATAGAAGTTTATTGATATGGGATAAAATCAACCGTTTCCGTTGCAATGATACGATGATTTTTGAATAATAAAAGATTTTTTTTAGGGCAGTTGCCCCTTTCCTGCTGCCTTTCACCCGTTTGGAACGCTGATTGCAGATAAAAAAATAGCGCCTTTCGTGTAAAAATCAACGCAAATTTTTGCAATAGGGTATCTTTGCACTCCGTTACAAACATGAAAAAAACTAACTGAAAATGAAAAAAATCTACTCTTCCCTTTTTCTTTTTTTTGTATCATTTACTGTTTCAGCCGCACTATATACTTCCCCGGGCACCGGTGTGCGTTGGAATTTAAATAATCTTGTGGCTAACTCAGGGGGCAATATTATCCAGCTTGGAACGGAATATTTGGTAAGTGATCTTATCACCATAAATACCAACGATACCCTTGAAATAATTACGGATGAGATCGTCCGGTTTTCTCCTTCAGTATTGTTTACTGTAAAAGGGGTTTTATTGATAGCAGCCCCCAATAATGTATTGTTCACAGCTACCGATCCGCTTACGGGATATATAGGCCTGAGGATAGAATTTTCTGACAGCAGTAAAATTGATAAACTCACTTATGAATATGCCAATACATTAACGATTGCAGATTGCAGTCCGCGTATTACTAATGCTACTTTTCGTTACTGTGGACAAAACGGTGGTACAGAAGGTGCCATTAATTTATTCAGATCGAAAGCCCGGTTGTTAAATTGCACTTTTTTTGAAAACCGGAGAGCCGCAATACAGGGAGGATCCAACATTGCCAATGCTCCTTTGGTTTTAAATTGTAATTTACTACAAAATAATACCTCCAGCTCTAACCGGCCGCAAATAAACCTCGGTTCTACAGGAACGGACACTGCCAAAATCATAGGATGTAATATAATTGGCGGAGATATCATGAGTGGAGGTATAGGATTTTTGCCTACGGGTATTGTTCACGCCGTTATAAAACAAAACCTTATAAAAGGTAACCGGTATGGCATTACATTGAATGGAGGGTCGAATATAAATTGTATGGTAAGTTATAACCAGATTGAAGACAATAATATTCAAAACGATCCCAACCTTGGTGGAAGCGGTATCGCTTTTTCGGGGGGTACCAGTACCAGTCATCAAAATACAATTGTAACCGGTAATACTTTTTCCAATAACCTTTGGGGTATTACTATTGTTCGGTTAAGTGGTAGTGTGCCAATATCAGGCTCTATGCCTAACCTGGGAAACCTTAATAATGCGGACACAAGTGATGATGGCAAAAACAGGTTTCTCAATAATACAAATGCAACTACTCCCGGAATTGATCTTTACAATAATAGCGCTGACTCCATTTTCGCCATGGGTAATTACTGGAATACGAATATTCAATCTGAAGTAGAAGGAAAAATCTTTCACCAGGCAGACAATCCTGCGCTTGGCCTGGTGACGTACAGTAGTTTTGTTTTACCTGTTGAACTTCTTTCCTTTACCGCCATTCGTCAAAACAATGATGTTAAACTGCAATGGAAAACAGCGCAGGAAGCAAACAGCCATCATTTTGATATTGAAAAAAGTTACGACGGAAGTAATTTTTATATTGCCGGAAATAAGGCTGCTGCAGGCAACAGCAATACAATACTTACTTATAATTATACAGATGAAAATGCCAATGCTGCAGGCGGTAGCATTTATTATCGACTGAAACTGGAAGATATAGACGGTAGTTATACATATTCTTCCGTGATCGCGATAACATTTCCAACTGGGGCTACTAAACTGGTCCGGCATTATCCAACCATAATTACTACAGGTGCGCCGTTGGCTATTGAATTCATTAGTGAGAAAAATCAACAGGTAAGTTTGCAGTATTATGATGCAATTGGTAATTTATTGGCAAATGAATTTAAAACACTGGTTGCAGGCTTTAATAAGATCGCAGTTTCTATACCGTCAAATGCTAAAGGTGCTTTAATAATTAAGTTAGCTGTGGAGAATTTTAGCAAGGCCATCCCGGTAATTGTTCAATAAAATATTTTAAATTTATAAAGCCATTCGCCCTGCAGGTGAATGGCTTTTCTTTTCATTGATTTTGATAAAAGATTATGGCGGCGCCGCTTAAAAATATTTACAATGATGTGTTTTTTGCAGAGTTAAAAACCTGTCTTAAAAAAATATTGCCGGATATAAACACAAAAAATTTCCAGGCTGCTGTAAAAAATAAAAATTGGAATGCAATGGAATTGAAACAGCGTATGCGCCAGCTTTCAACAGTTTTACATGATCATTTACCCGGGGATTATATAAATCAATTATCACAATTGTTAAAACTGGTGGATGTTTTGCCCGCCAATAGTAAGGTGCAATATATTGGACTGGCGTATATGTATATCCCTGATTTTTTAGCGCAATATGGTTTAAATGATGTAGGGCTTTCTTTAAAAGCTATGGAAAAAGTTAATATGGTAACCAGTTGCGAATTTGCTATAAGACCTTACCTTTTAACAGACCAAAAAAAAGTAATGAAACAAATGCTTTCGTGGAGTAAACATCCCCATGAAAACATTCGCCGGTTTGCAAGTGAGGGCTGCAGGCCCCGCCTTCCCTGGGGCGCAGCCATTCCCTCGTTAAAAAAAGACCCTTCTCCGGTATTACCCATATTAGAGAATTTAAAAAATGATCCATCGGTTTATGTACAAAAATCTGTGGCAAATAATTTAAATGATATTGCTAAAGATCATCCTGAACTGGTTGTTGAGATAGTAAAAAAATGGCAGGGGAAATCTATTGTTACCGACTGGATTATTAAGCATGCCTGCAGGGGTTTACTAAAAAGCGGGCATAGAGAAGTGTTGCATTTATTTGGAACAGGATCGGATGTGAAATGTAAGGTGAATCGTTTAAAGATCAGTAAAACAACATTAAAAATCGGGGAACAATTTGAATTCAGTTTTCAATTATTGCTCAAAGAAAAAGAAAATACAAAATTAAGATTGGAGTATGCGGTGTATTATCAAAAGGCCAACGGAACGCTTTCAAAAAAAATATTTAAAATAAATGAAGGCGTTTATCATTTTAACAAACTTTATTCCTTTAATAAAAAACATTCCTTCAAAAATTTAACCACCCGGAAACACCATCCCGGCAAACATGAACTGGCTGTTGTTGTAAATGGAAATGAACTGGCGAAACAGCCCTTTACGCTCACTCTTTAAAGGGAGTTGTTTCCACGGGGGGGATAATTGGTTTTACCTCGTGGATAATAGGTTTATTAACGGTAATCTCTTCTATTTTAATAAAAACAGAATAAGCGTTGGGAAAAATTTTACCGCCAAAATTAGTGGCATACACTTTTGTAAATACAGCGCCCAGGTATAAAATTGCGGCACTGTAATAAACCCACACCATTAATATTATTACAGAACCGGCTGCACCGTATATATTGGTGAGATTACTTTCCCCCAGGTAAAAACCAATGCCATATTTTCCCAGCATAAACAGGAACGCTGTAATTAATGATCCTATTAAAACATCCTTCCACTTTATTTTTGCATCGGGCAATACTTTAAAAATGGTTCCAAATAAAACAGTGGTGATTACCAATGACAGGACATTATCGAGCACCAGCAATAAATTTTCGCCTGAAGAAGAAAACCATGAGCTTATTTCAGCACTCAGGGCTGCCACCAACGCATTGAGCAACAATGAAACTACCAGTACAAAGCCCAGGCTTATAATCAAAGAGAAAGAGATGAGCCGGTCTATGAGTAATTTCCACCACACTTTTTTTGCCTGGCTTAGTCTTAATCCCCATATTTTATTGAGAGAATCCTGTATCTCCCCAAATATCCCTGTGGCACCTACTACTAATACTATGATTCCTACAACAGTAGCAAAAAAATTGTCTGAACTCAGGTGTACATTTTGCACGATATTCTGTACCTGTAATGCCGCATCTGCACCCACTAAATCCTTTATTTGTCCGTATAATTCTCCCCGGATTGCTTCTTCCCCAAATAATTTACCGGTAATAGACAAGATGATGATGAGCAGGGGGGCGAGCGACAGTATGGTATAATAAGCCAGGGAAGCACTGTATTTAAGTACATTGTCGGCAATAAACTCTGATATTACCTGCTTATTAAATTTAAAAAATCCGACTGCCTGTTTTCTCATAATGACTATTTATATACGCTGTTCCAACAATTTACAATAAACCTGCCAGTACCAGGAAACGAAGTGCTTGCATCTATCGTATTTATTTTGTAATTTATATGAAGCTGCCGCTCTAAGAGACTGTTAAAGACATTTGTAGAAAGATTGGCAGCATTTTGGTTTAGAACATAATAAATCATTTAAATTTTAAAACTATCATTATGAGCAACGGAAAATTTTTAGCAGGTATTTTATTAGGTGCGGCGGCGGGTGCTGTATTAGGTGTATTATTTGCCCCGGATAAAGGAACCGATACCAGAAAGAAAATCGCAAAAAAAACTGGTAAATTGGGCGAAGACCTGAAGGCTAAATTTGATGAAATGACGGATACTATTAAAGAAAAATTTGACAACATCAGGACGGATGCCAACGATATGATGGACAAATCGAAAACAGCGAACAATATATAATTGAATTTTTCAAGAAACTCCTAAGCTTGTTTTATTATGGAAGAAGAAAAAAAAGACGCCTCAGTAAATGGTTTATTTGAAAAGGCAGGAGATTACCTGGAAACCAGGTTGGATCTTGTTAAATTAAAAACCACCCAAACCACTTCGGATGTGGTGGCCTCTTTTGTTAGCATCGGCATCATTTCATTATTCCTTATTTTTTTCCTTGCCTTTATAAATATTGGATTGGCACTGGTTATAGGAAATGCGCTGGGAGAAACACACTATGGATTTTTTATCATGGGGGGTTTTTATGCATTGCTCGGGTTGGTATTTCATTTATGTCGTGAAAAATGGGTTAAGAACCCTATTTCAAATGCTATTATACAAAAAATGACGAAGTCATGATCATTAATAATGAAGAAGAATTAGCTGTTGCTATTCAACAGCTTGAGTTAAAAAAGAAAAGGCAGGAAACAGAACTGGTTGAACATTTTCACGCTACAGTGGATAGTTTTAAGCCTGGCAATCTTTTAAAGTCAGCAGTGAGTAAAATTGGTAACCCGGCTGTAATTGGTTCTATATTAAAAACAGCCGGAAGCCTGGGAGTGGGTTTACTTACAACCAAATTAACGGGCGGCGCTGCTGCAACAGCAAGCGGCAGGAGTTTTATCGGATCTTTGTTAAAGCAATCAGCAGCAAGAACTGTTTTTTCAAATTTTGATAAAATTAAGGCCTACGGCACCTCAGCCTTCAGGAATATTTTTGGTAAAAAATAATTGGCATTGCAATTGATTTATACTTTTTAAATCCATCCTCCTTTTTAAAACCGTAAGTGTATCGGATTGTATGTGATGTAACTAGTTATATACACATAACCTTAAAAATTAACGCTATGTATAACAACGGTGAAAGTTTCGGTTTTATAACCGATAAAATTAAAGAGATAAAGGTTGGTCTTTTCAAATCAGAGATCAATTCAGAACTATTACTCCCTAATAATGTAATTCAAATATTACGGGTTGATGACGACGGGCATCTTTGGTTTTTTACATCCTGTAACGGAAGGCAGGCAGCCAACATCAACAAAACGTTTTATGCCTACCTGGATTTTCATAAACGTGGAACTGATTCAAGATTACTCCTTAACGGGGCTGCATTTATCGTAGATGAGGAAAACGATGTGGAAGAATTAATTGCTCAAAGTAACTACAGCAAATCTGTTGCTCCAAGCCTGGTACTTATCAAAATGAAAATAATGCAGGCTGAATATTTTGAAGGTCATGATGATCAAAAAAACAGTTCCTGGAAAGATAAACTGTTTAACAGTTTTGCGGGACTATTTTCAGATAACAGCAATCATAAGATCTTCGATTTTGGATAGACAATTATAATCACATATAAAATAAAAGGTTGCTTACTGGCAACCTTTTATTTTTTTTTAAAGACTCTATAAATTATTTATGCCTTCGTTTTAAATTTTTCAATCGCTGTTTTTGAAAAAGCACTCAATACCAGTTTACCGCTGATGGCTGCACGCATTTTTAGTAATTCATCCCAATGTTCGGTACCATTCCAGAACATTTTTTTCATTTCCGCCATAGCTTCGGGATTAGAGTGAGATAAGGTATTAGCAAGGCGATCGATAGATTCATCCATATTCTCAATATTTTCGTGCACTTCTGCAAATAGGCCTTTTCTTTTCGCCCATTCGCTGTTTCGCCACATGCTTGCATCAATAGCCAGTGCGCTAAATGCGGCAGGTCCTATTTTTCTTTCCACGGCAGGGCCAACCACAAAGGGGCCAATACCTACCGCCAGTTCACTTAGTTTAATTTCGGCTGCTACCGTAGCAATAGCATAATCGGCGGCCGCGGCAATGCCTACACCGCCGCCCACGCATTTACCCTGGATCCTTGCAATAATGAATTTAGGACACTTGCGCATAGCATTGATCACCTGGGCAAATCCACTGAAGAATTTTTGTCCTTCGGCCTCATTTTTTATTTCCACCAATTCATTAAATGAAGCGCCGGCGCAAAAAGTTTTGTCGCCTGTACTTTTCAGGATGATCACTTTTGTCTCTGCATGCGTTCCTGCAAAATGAATTTCGTAAGCCAGTTGCTCTAAAATTTTTCCGGGTAAAGAGTTGCTTTGCGGGTGGTGGAACTCAATAGTTGTTATGCCGTTGTGGGTCTCCGTTCTAACATATTCCATATTAAAATTTTAAGAAGGATTTTGGCAGTGAGCCTGCCCTTTTCCCATTTTTAAAGGGATAATAAAATTATGCAAATAGTTTAAAAAATTGTTTTTATTTATTTATTTAACAATGCCTTTTTCATTTCAACCATGGTTAAAATAGTAGCCACGCCCGTCAATTCATCGGTGTTATCAAATATTTCCACGTACCATTTTACAATGCCCTTTGGTATATCCTGGCCTTTTACAAAATCAATATCCGGGTTGGCCTCTTTTAATTCCTGCGCTGTTTTTTCTTTGCATGTAAACCTTATATAAATACTATTGCCCGGGTAAACAGGCTTGGTAAACCTTAGTTCATCAATGCCATAATTTAGCAATACCGGGTTCTTACTAAAGGAGTCAACAAAGAGTCCTGCCGCTGCGCTCATAATAAAATATCCGTGTGCTACCTGCTGTTCAAACATAGTGCCATCAAAATTGGTTTCTTTCAAATGGGCGTAGAACTGATCTCCGCTCAGTAAAGCAAACCTGTCTATGTCTTCGGAAGTGATCATTCTTTTTTCTGTTACCAGCTGATCTCCGATACTTAGCTCTTCAAAATACTTCTTAAACGGATGTGTGCCGTCATTATTGCCTTTTGCGTTGGGTTGGTACACATTGCTAATGGCAGTTATCATGGAGGGTGATCCTTGTATGGCAGTACGCTGCAGGTAATGTTTTATGCCCCGCAATCCGCCCATTTCCTCCCCGCCTCCAGCCCGCCCTGGCCCTCCATGTACCAGCAATGGGAGGGGTGATCCATGTCCTGTACTCTCTTTTGCGCATTCATTGTTCAGCACTAAAATTCTGCCATGGTGGGTTGCTGCGCCCAAAACATATTGCCTGGCTATAGCTGCCTCCGCAGTTATAATGGATGAGCACAAACTGCCTTTGCCTTTTTTACTCAGTTCAATTACCTCGTCCATTGTTTTATACGGCATTATTGTACTTACAGGACCGAAAGCTTCTACATTGTGAGAGGCTTCTGCCAAAAAGGGATCTGGGTTGTATAACAAAACAGGACTTATAAAAGCACCGGTTGCGGCATCCGCATCTATTACCGTTACACTATCCAGCGAACCATAAATTATTTGAGAAGATGCCAGGAGTTTTTGTACCTGTGTCCGCACTTCTTTTCTTTGTTCCTGGCCGGCCAATGCACCCATTCTCACCTTTTCATTGGAAGGGTTACCAATAACCGTCTTGCCCAATTCGGCTATTAATGCTTTTGAAATATCTTCCAGTTTATTTTCCGGAACAAATATGCGGCGCACTGCTGTACATTTTTGTCCGGCCTTAACCGTCATTTCCTTTTTTACTTCCTTAATAAAAATGTCCCATTCAGGCATACCGGGTTGCACATCTGTTCCCAATACAATACAATTCAAAGAATCTGCTTCCATATTAAAGGGAACCGATTCACTCAAAATATTATTATTTGATTTTAATTTAAAACCCGTGGATGCAGAACCGGTAAAGGTTACCACATCCTGCGAATTCACATGGTCGAGGATATCGCCTGCACTGCCACAGAGTAACTGCAAAGCGCCTTCCGGCAAAATTTTACTGGCAATAATCACTTTTACAACGGCTTCTGTAAGATAAGAGGTAACAGTTGCAGGTTTTACCACAGCCGGCATGCCTGCCAATAAATTCACTGCAATTTTTTCCAGCATTCCCCATACAGGAAAATTGTAGGCATTAATATGTACAGCCACTCCTTCTTTTGGTACCAGCAGATGATGGCCCATAAAAGTACCGCCTTTGCTTAATGAGATGGGATCACCATCCAGGCAAAATGGATCATCGGGTAATTTTCTGCGGAGCGATGCATTGGAAAAAAGATTGCCGATACCGCCTTCAATATCTATCCAGCTATCAATTTTTGTTGCACCGGATTGGGCACTAATGGTATAGAACTTTTCTTTGTGTTGCATTAAATGAAGCGCAAGTGCACGCAACATACGGCCTCTTTCCTGGAAGGTCATTTTACGCAAAGCGGTATTACCTTTTTCCCTGGCATATTGTAAAATGGCCTGGAAATCTAACCCTTTTGTTGTAGCTGTTGCTATCGTTTGTCCACTTATGGCATTAAACAATTCCTGGCCGGCGCCATCTCCTTCTATCCAATTGCCGGTGATATAATTTCCAAGTTTGTACATATAGCTTATTTGAGCTGACAAAACTAAGCAGGATAACCTGAATTAAAAGCACAAAAAAACCGGTTCATTACGAACCGGTATCAAAAATTATGACAGTACTTTAATTACACTGGTGTTGATAATTGTAAGTAATATTCGAAGCACCTGTAGCATTTAAGGTAATGATCTTACCATCTCCGTCAAAAACATAATCAAGATTTGATATAGATCCCCCTGCAAACAGCGACTTAATTGGATTTTTTGCCTTTATGATCCTGTATCCCTGGAGGGTTTGTGCTATATCCCAGTAATCACCGGTTTGTGAAGGCTTGTCTGTATAGTATTCAACTGTCTGCACATTTGCGCCGGAAGTGATGGTGGTAGGATTTCCACCGGTCCAGGTTACTGTGGTTATATCAGGAGTACCACCGGATGAACTGGTAGATGTTTGCTTGATCAGCTCTGTACCGCTGTATTCAAAAGCGAGGTTCGACCAGCTTGTACCGGCCATGTCATTTTCGGTTCGCATGTTAATGGTAAGTCCATTGCTATTGCTTGTAATGATCCTTTTTGAATCGAAAGTTCCGGAAGTGGTTGTTGTGGCAACAGCATTGTTACCACTGTAGGCGTAGGTAGTCACCGTATTGCCGGTTGTAATGTTGCTTATTTTACCTTCGGTATTATAGCTTATGTTGTTGGCAGTACCCGCATTTGGAGTTATAGTAATGATCCTGCAGGTTGGTTTTGGATCATCTTTACTACAGCCAGAAAACAATGTCATCATACCAAGGCATAATAATGTCATTAAGAAAAATAGGTGTTTTTTCATTTTACGTTTTTTATTTGGTTAGGGCTGTAAGATAGCAAACGCTTGCTGGCACTACAATACCACTTTTGAGGTAGCGTCATCACCTAAGCTGGTTATAAAATAAAAAACTAACTTTAATGGGTTGTTATTAATAATCTTTGAATACTTTTTTATGAAACAATTTTTTGTACTTGCCTTTGTTTTTATGATCTCCTGTAAATGCACAAAAACAGCTGCGAATAAAAATTGTAAAGGGGTTGAAATAAAAGATTGTATGTGTACTATGCAATACGATCCTGTTTGCGGTTGCGATGGTAAAACCTATAGCAATGAATGTGTGGCAAGATGCGCCGGGGTAAAAACCTGGACGAAGGGGGAATGTTTACCAGCAAAAAACTAATCTATCAAACTAAATTGTTTTAAATGATGCCTCACATGTTTGTGGTGCAGTAATATCCATTGTTCATAATTAAGATGGCCAAAAGCCGGGTGCAGGCTGGTTTTGGATGGATTGTCTTTAAACCATTCGATAAATTTTTCTACAGAATGACGCAGGTTTTCTTTTGCATCGTTGAAAGAAGGCTGGCGAAGATCAAGTGGTACATCGCCTAATACATTTCCGGGGGCTTTGGTATTTTCTCTAAAATCTTTATCGCTGTATAAAAAGGCTTTGTACTTAGGTAGATGTTCTTCGGGTACAGACAAAGGAAAAATGATCTTCTCATAACTAACATCAAAAAAATCTGCCAGGTGCTCCAGCATTTGTTGGGCATTCATTAGCCCCCAATTTGCAGAAGTATTTTCGGGTAGCTGGTTCAGCACATCAAACATTTCCTTTCTTAAGAAATCAATTTTCCCTGGTTGCATTGTTTTTAAAATTAAAAACTCCGCCTGGGCAGAGTTTATATTTTTTATATCCTGTTATCTATTTCTTTGCAAAGTCCCTCGAAAATTTCATCGATAGACCCTTCCCCCTTTACCATCACTACTTTATCAAACTGGCGGTAGTAATCTGCCACAGCTTCTGTTTTATTCCTGTACTCTGTAATGCGTGCTCTTATAACGAGCTCATTGTTATCATCAGTGCGGCCACTTGTTTCGCCGCGTTTCAACAACCGTTTTACCAATTCTTCCTCACTTACATCCAGCGCAAGCATAACACCTATAGCCGTTTTTTTGAGATCCAGTAGTTTATCCAATGCTTCTGCCTGGGCAGAGGTTCGGGGAAAACCATCAAATAAAAAACCTTTTGCCCCCGGGTTTTCGTCGAGTGCAGAGCTAATCATGCCTATCACTACTTCATCAGGAACCAGCTGGCCTTTATCCATAAAGTTTTTTGCTTCCATTCCCAATGCTGTCTGCCTGCTTATTTCAGAACGGAGTAAATCGCCCGTACTCAGGTGTTTTAATCCGTAACGAACGATCAATTTTTCGCTTTGCGTACCTTTTCCGCTGCCCGGGGGGCCGAAGAGTATTAAATTGAACATAATTTAATTAAACCGGTTTTATTGTGTTAAGGTATCTGGCAGGCATCGATTGTTTCAAAGATAATTAAGCATTTGTAAATACAGCACTTTTATACGTGTATGTCTTGTCTTTTACCATTATCAAAATACAATAATAATGGAAAAAAGCAGAAAGCCCGCCTTTCTGTACATATTGGCACTTTGCCCGCTTTGTAAACAGGCCCATATCAAGTACATTTGCAGGGGTCCAGATTCTCTCAATATAAACTTCCATGTATGGGTACTTCTAAACTAAGCTTACTTGCAGAAACATTGATCGGTTCAGAAATAGTTAAACTGGGAAGTATTATCAAGGAAAAAATAAGCCAGGGCGACCAGATCTATAATTATACCATCGGTGATTTTGATTCTACCCAATTTCCCATACCCGAACAGCTGGAAAAAGAGATTATTAATGCTTATAAAGAAGGTTTCACCACTTACCCTGCAGCAGACGGAGAACTGGATCTAAGGATTGCGGTAAGCAATTTTATTAAAGCAAACGAGGCCCTGGATTACAGCCCTTCCGAAATATTGATTGCCGCAGGGGGCCGACCACTTATTTATGCCATTTACAGGGCCATTGTCGATAAAGGGGATAAAGTGATTTACCCTGTTCCAAGCTGGAACAATAACCACTATGTTCACTTTACCGAAGGCGAACATGTAATGATTGAAGCCACCCGGGAAAATAATTTTATGCCTACCGCAGCACAGATCCGGCCCCATGTTAAAGGTGCTTCCCTCATTGCTGTGTGCAGCCCCCTCAACCCAACCGGCACTACATTTAGCAAACAAGAACTGGAAGCTATCTGCGACCTGGTAATTGAAGAAAACAACCAGAGAAAAGAAGGTGAAAAGAAATTATACGTCATGTATGACCAGATATACCGGGCACTTACTTTTGGGGATACGGTACACTACAACCCTGTTTCCCTAAGGCCTGAAATGAAGAGGTACACCGTGTTTGTGGATGGCATCAGTAAAGCCTTTGCGGCAACGGGTGTAAGGGTGGGCTGGTCTCTTGGGCCTGCGGAAGTAATTGCAAAAATGAGGGCGATTAACAGCCATGTTGGTTCCTGGGCGCCTATGGCCGAGCAAAAAGCTGTTGCGAGATTTCTAAACAATACTGCTGCAGTAAATAATTACCTGGTTCATTTCCGGTCCGAGATCTCGTACCGCTTAACAAATATATACAACGGCTTTAGTGACTTGAAAAAAAGTGGTTTCCCTGTTGATGCCATTGCACCACAGGCCGCCATATATCTTGCTGTAAAAATAAACCTGGCGGGCAAAAAAACTGCCGGTGGCGATGTTCTTGAAACACAGGCAGAGGTAACTGCTTATATTTTGAACGAAGCAAAATTAGCCCTGGTTCCCTTTTATGCCTTTGGAGCAGAAAAAACTAGTAGCTGGTACAGGCTAAGTGTGGGTTGCTGCAAAAAAGAAGATATAGTAGTAATGTTGAGTAAGCTAAAAGCTGCGCTGGAAAAATTGTCTTAGTTCTTGTTATTCAGAAAAATGAAGGGTTTTTCTTTCCCACTGCGGAGATATTTTTTTATGTGCTGATCCTTATTTACCACTTTATATTTACAAAGATCAATCAGTTCGTGAGCAGTTACAAGGTTTTCAATTTTTTCTACAGTATATAATAAGCCATGCAGCCATGAAACTTCACGTTCAATGGCCTGCGGATTTTTAAGTTCCTGTTTAAAAAGTACCAGTAAGTCTCGGTTTGCGTTGTTCATATAAACAACATTTTAGCATTCATTAATAACCAACAAAACCTTTTTTCTGAGGACATCCACAGGCTCCTTTTTTAGAAGATGAACAACCTGTTGCAATTAAAGTAATGGCAATTAATAAGAGTGCTGAGATTTTAATTAAATTTTTCATGCTTTTTCAAGTTACAAATTAAACTATTTTCACCAATATTTATTGCACGTCTACATGAACGGTGAAAATATTAACATTGAGGCCAAACCGCTGCGGGTATTGATTTCGCCGCTTGACTGGGGACTTGGTCACGCAACCCGTATAATTACTATCGTAGAAATACTGCAAAAGTACGATGTTCAAGTATTAATTGCTGCTGAAGGAGCTGCAGCTTTGCTCCTTCAAACAGAATTTCCAGGTATAAAGATCTTATCTCTAAAAGGCTACAGGGTAAGATACAGCAGGTCAAAAAAAAATTTCATTTTTAAACTGGCAGGGCAGCTCCCGGGCATATTTGCCAGCATTAAAAGAGAAAACCGCTGGTTAAAAAAAGTGGTGATGGATCATAAAATTGATGCTGTCATCTCCGATAATCGCTTTGGGTTTTATCATCGAAGTATCCCTTCTGTTTACATAACGCACCAGTTATTTATTGAAACAGGAAAAAAATGGATGAATGATCTCGCTCAAAAAATTCATTATAAATACATCAACAGGTTCACAGAATGTTGGGTACCTGATTTTGAAGAAGGAATCACATTGGCAGGAAAACTATCACACCCGGAAAAGTTACCCAACGTTCCTGTTAGTTATTTAGGACCATTATCAAGGTTTAAAAAAGAGAAAGAAAATATTTCAGATCAGTTGCTGATCATACTCTCAGGGCCGGAGCCACAAAGAACTATTTGGGAGAAAGAAATTTTACAACAGGTAAAAAAAATTCCCGGTTCAGTAATATTGGTACGTGGATTACCCGGTAATGATGAAAAGATAGCAGCACCTGCCAACTTAACTATTTACAATCATATACCTGCCCGGGAGTTAAATACATTGATACTAAGATCTGCTGTTATCCTGTCGCGCAGTGGCTACTCTACTGTGATGGACCTGTTTGCATTACAGAAAGCAGCACTACTCGTTCCTACACCAGGTCAGTCAGAACAGGAATACTTAGCTGATTACCTTCACCTGGATCAGCATTTATTTTACAGTTGCCGGCAGCACGAAATGAAATGGGAAAACATTTTTATGCTGGCGGGAGATTTCCTGGAAAACAGGCCGGTTGAAGATTACTTATCTTTGAATGAACAAGTGATAAAAAAATGGATCAGGTCCCTTCGGGCTTCGAAATAAATTTTCCTTTGCTGTTCTTATTACTGCTGCCCACCATGCAACTGCTTCCGGCTGCATGAAAAAGCATCTCCGTTTTTACGGGTATTTTTTCTGCCTGCTGAATGATCATTTTAAATGATTGCTCCTTTTCACAAAAGATAAGCTGGTTTATTTTATATTTTGAAAGGATGTTTACAATGTTTTCCATTCTACCTAGCGCAGTGCCGGTATCTCCATTGCGCACAGCAATTCTTCCGGCAATGGCCAGCGGAGGTGAAGCGAATTTTACCAGCTGCAGGCACTCATCAAATTTTTGTTGCCCGGCAGCAATAGCGGTGTTTAATGGTTTTGCGGAGGAAGTATCTGTTTTTCTTTGTGCAAAAAGGGTTTTGAAAGAAGCCAGCATTCGCCCGCCGGTGATGGCAAGACCGGTTAAAAACAGCATGGCTTTTTTATCGGAAAAATGTTTTTTTACAAACAACTTCATTGCTCCGTAAAAATGCTGGTTATAGGATGTAGAGAACCTTTGGGTACTTTCTCCTTTAAAATGAATGATGGTAGTTCCTGCAAAATAAACATTTTGTAGTCCGGCTTTTTGAATGCGGTAACTCAGGTCCACATCTTCGCCGTACATAAAAAAATCCTCATCAAAACCTTTAGTAATTTCTATTGTTTTCCTGCTTAACATCATAAATGCACCTGCCAATATATCTACGTCATTTGTTTCGTGTTGCTTTAAATGACCCAAATAATAATGGGCAAATGTTTTTGAAGTGGGAAATAAAGAAGAAAATCCGCTCATCTTAAAAAAAGCAGCGCCCGCCGTGGGGAAGCCTCTTTTACTTTCTTTTAAAAACTTTCCCGAGCCGTCAATCATTCGTACACCGAGTGCACCTATGGTTTCATTTTTTTTCATTTCGTTCAGGCAAAGTAATAAACTGTCTTCTGCAATGATAGTATCCGGGTTAAGAAATAAAAGATAGGCTCCTTGCGCTGTCTTCAGCGCATAATTGTTGGCTTTTCCAAAACCATTATTGTTGGTTTGCCATATAAATTTTACCTGCGTAAATTTTTGTTCCAGCCATTCCCTGCTTCCATCTGTACTGTTATTATCTACAACTATTATTTCTGATTCTATTCCAATACATGCTTTTTGTACCGAGCAAAGGCATTGCTCCAGGAAGTATTTTACATTGTAATTAACGATAATGACAGATAACAGCACTCTGGTTATTTTGTACGAAATAAGTGGAAATTTATGATTTGTGATTTATGACCGCTGATTTATTTCCATTTATTGTCTAAATCGGAAATCAACACTCATAAATCACCCATCTAAATTTATCTTTGTAGCATGATCAAAACAACTTTGCTTAATGCGGTGCAGGCCGGGGCTGCGCAATTGCAACACTATTTTAATGGTACTTTTAAAATTTCCAACAAGGAAGGGATCAATAACCTGGTAACGGAAGCAGACCATGCTGCAGAAAAAGCCATTATTGAAGTAATAAAAGCCAGCTATCCCGACCATTTTATCCTGAGCGAAGAAACCGGGGAAATAAAAACCGGCAGTGAATATAAATGGATTATAGATCCTATTGACGGGACTGTAAATTTCGCCAATGGTATTCCACTTTGCTGTGTTAGCATAGGCCTGGAAAAAGAGGGTGAGATGATTTTGGGTGCGGTATATGCGCCCATTTTAAACGAATTTTATTTTGCGCAAAAAGGATTTGGAGCTTCATTAAATGACAAAAAAATTCACGTAAGCGAAAAAACAGCTTTGATCAGCAGCTGCCTCGTCACGGGTTTTCCATATACTTATTTAGATGTCCCCAACGGACCTTTACAAACATTTGAAAAACTGATCCGCAAGGGCATACCGGTTAGAAGGCTGGGCAGTGCTGCCATTGATCTTTGCTGGGTAGCTGCCGGAAGGTTTGATGGTTTTTACGAACACAAACTCCAGGCCTGGGATAGTGCCGCCGGTTTTTTAATTGTGGAAGAAGCGGGCGGAAAGGTTACAGATTTCGAGGGCAATCCCTTTTCTGTGTACCAGCCACATGTATTAGCAACGAATGGTAAAATACATGAAGAATTAAGAGCGGTGGTCAATGGGGGTGAAGTGATGGCTGAATAAATAATTAACCTTCTGCTGTTCTATTTTTCTTTCTCTACTATTTGGAATTCCCTTGATATGCTCAGGCCGCTTTCATCCACCAGCGTAAGTACGTGCCGCCCAATACCCGGGTTTACTGCCACCTGGTGAAAATTTTGCGTGGTAGTTAAAAACTGGTCATCCATGCTCCAGAAAATTTTTGCACTGGCACGACGGTGAGCCGCAGAAAAAACTGTTCTGCCCCTTTCCCCATTTATTTCTAAAGGGACATAAATTTTTGCATCGGGTATGGGATAAATAATTTCAATGGCTTTTCCGGCATCACTCAAATCACATCCGGGCTTAAACGCAGGCAATACCTTGTAGTCTGCACTTTTTTGACGGTAATAAAATTCCATTGCCGGTGTTAATACAAACCATGCTTTGTGCTGCATTGTTGACGGACTTTCGCAATCGGAAGTAACACGATAAATTCCCGTTGCATCTAAATTGACCATTCGATGATAAGGGCATTGTGGAGATTTGATCGCATTGGGTGGCATAAAAGAAGTATCAACATCGGGGCAATCCATATTGGCCCGGTAACCGCTTTGCCTGCAGGTAGGTATATAAGTAAAGTTGTAAATGGGTTCTTTAAACCAATTTGCCGAAGGCAATAGCCGAAAAATATCGAACATTACCGGTGCTGCTGTTTTGATACCCACCAGGTCTGGCCGGCCTTCGCCATCTGTATTACCTATCCACACGGCTACCACATATTTTGGTGTAACACCAATGGCCCAGCCATCACGAAAGCCAAAGCTGGTGCCGGTTTTCCAGGCAATTGTTTGCGAGGAAGAAAATTGCTGCCAGAGTCCTTCTTCCCCCGGGCGCATCACTTCCTTCATTGCCTGGAAACTAAAGTAAACAGATGTGGGGTCCGGCAATTCTGTTCCTGTAGAAAACCCGGGCGTTTTCTTTTTCCCTGGTTCTTTTAAATAATAAGGCGGATGAAAATCTTTCGGATCCTGTATTCCCCTGTTTGCCGCCTGGTGATTTAATGTACGGGCCATAGAAGCATACAGGCCTGCCATATCCCACATGGTTACCTCGCAGCCACCCAACACCAAACTTAATCCATAATTTCCCGCAGGTCTGTTCAATGTTGTGATGCCGCACTGTTTTAATGTTTCATAAAATCGTTGATACTTGTACTGTTGCAACATTTTTAATGCAGGTATATTCAGGCTTCTTGCCAAAGCATTGGCAGCAGGAACAGCACCATCGTAACCAAGGTCGAAATTTTTTGGCGCATAATCCCCGATCTGCATGGGCACATCAGGAACGAGTGCGTGAGGCAACAGGATTCCATCACTCAATATGGCTGCATACAAAATTGGTTTTAATGTACTCCCGGGGCTTCTTGGTGCAGCTATTACATCTACATCACTTTCCATTTCCTTGTTATTGCGATCGCTGATGTTACCTATGTACGCCAGCGTATTCCCGGTTTCCACTTCTAATACCAATGCGCATGCATTGTTGATTCCGTTTCCTTTTAAAACAGACTGGTGCTGTTGCAGAATAGCAGCAACATTTTTTTGTAAGGCAATATCTATACTGGTAGCAATCTTTGTAGCTTTTTCTTTATTTTCTTTTTTAAACCGCTGCAACAAATGTGGAGCATTTTGTGGCAAAGGAAGGGGTGTTCCCGGTAATGGTTCCTGCTTTGCCAATTCGCAATCGCCGGCTGTTATAATTTCTTCTTTTCGTAGTTTATCTAATAAAGCATTTCTTTTTTTCAATAGCTTTTCCCGGTTTTTGCCTGGGTGTACCAACGAAGGGGCATTGGGTAGTACTGCCAGTGTAGCCATTTGCCCCCAGCTTAATTTTTCGGGGCTGTTGCCATAATAACGCCAGGCCGCCGCATCTAATCCTACCACATTTCCGCCAAATGGAGCATTGCATGCATACAAAGCCATTATTTTATTTTTAGAATAGCGACACTCCAGCCTGACGGACAGTATACTTTCTTTTTATTTGTTCCAGAGATTGCGGTTGTTGCGTTGCGAAATTCTTATCACCTGCATACTGAGGGTGCTGCCACCCTGGGTACTCCCTTTTCCATCCATGTTTTTAAAAAGCGCTCTTCCGAAAGCTAAGGGGTCCACACCGGGATGATAAAAAAAACGTTTGTCTTCGAACGTGGTAATGCAGTCAATAAATTTCTCTGGCACATTTGCATTGAAAGGAAAACGCCATTGGCCATCAGTAGCTATGGTAGCATTTAATAAAATGCCATCCTTATCTTCCAGTATATAGCTGGTTGGAGTATTAAATAAATTTTTGGGAAGGGAAAAATAAAACCAGGTCAAAAGGGCTGCCAGTACCAATAATTTGATTTTGGTTTTGCGCTTCATCGATTTTAACCTGGTTGCTATATTAGTAAAAGACCTTTTCAAAAATGTATGTTGAATGATACGGGATATGGTTGTTTGAAATGATGAAAAATGAACTACAGGTACAAGAGTGCGACGCAAGGATGCTGCCATGAAAAGCCAATGCCCGTTTCAAACAATATCAATCACCGGCATGACCGGTGATTGATAAATATTTATGGTGCCACCACTTCCACCCACTTACCGTTTACACCTGCATTGATACTATTGTCATACATGGCCCCCGCAAAGGTTCCCGGCATAAAGTAACGCCCGAGGTAAGATGCATTGAGTTGTATATAATAGGTAAGCGTTTCGTTTTCATTAATATCGAAATAAGTGTAAACCCTGTCATCCCGCACATCCTGATAAGTGAGATAAGAAGATTTAAATGCGCCTTCACCACCGCTCATTCTTGCATTTAAAATCTCCCACCCGCTGGGGAATATTTGTGAAAGGGCCATCTCCTCATAACGTCCACGCCTGCCTGTATTGGTGATAATTACTTTTGCAACAAAATCGGAGCCCTGTGTAAGTTTGGTAACATCAACAGGCTGGCCATTCTGCGTTATATAATTCACACTCATGTTAAGTATAGCCGGATTATTTTTTACACCCAGGCTATCGCCACTCAAAGGCTGGCCTTTTGTAATTAGCCGCACGTATAAAATATTATTACCCTTATTGCTTACAAGAATATTGCTGCTTCCTTTTTGCAACATCACGGGCAACTGGCGGATATAAGCTGCTGAATTAATATCCGTTGCCTTTCCGCCCAAAGTTGCCTTTGCAATTATTTTACTGCCGGAAGGATTTTTGCCGCAGAATTTTGCAATAGCAATCAATGAATAGGCTGTTGTTTGCGTACTATACCAACTATCCTGCGAAAGTTTTGCCGCCACAGTTGTCAGCAATTGTACAGCCTCTGCTTTCCTGCCAAGCAGGGTCAGTGTTTCCAATACCATTGCCTGGTCCCTGAGGTCTGAACCAAAAGTGAAGCCGGGTTTTATCCTGGCTTGAAATGTTACAGGTAACCCGCTGATAAGTTGCAAAGCTGTTTTGTCCTGGCCGGTTAATTTGTAGGCAGCTGCCAGGCGCCATTTTGCTTCGGGGGATAAATATTTAAATTCCTTTAAGCGGTTCATAGCACCAAGTTCAGGCGCTTTTGCCAGTGCCAGTGTAAAGAGGCGGTATGCCTGGTCGAGATCTGCGCCATAATAATTTTCCCCGGTTACTGTCCAGTTATTGGCCCGGCCTTTTTGAAAATTTTTCCATTGCTGCAGCGTGTTATCGCTTATAAAGTACCCGTTGGTTTGTGCTTCCAGTAAAAAGTGACCGGCATAGTTGGTTCCCCAGGGATCGCTTTCAGGAAGGCCGGGCCAGTAACTAAAGCCGCCATCGGAGCGCTGAAAGTTTTGTATCTGCAGAATACCTGCTTTTACATTTTTATCTACCTGCGATTTTTTATAATCATCCAGGTCTGTTAATTGTTTTAAAACCAATTGTGGAAAAACAGCCGATGTTGTTTGTTCGATACAGCCATGCGGGTATTGAATTAAATAATCCAGTCTTTTTTCAAGGTTCATCGGAGGCACACTGGAAATTTCAACCACTGCAGTACTTGTATTTGGAGAACCAATTGCCAACGCCGTTACATTCCATTGTTGCCCGGCATTTAGTACAGTTTCACTTACACTTGTTACCGGCGGGTTAGGATTCCGGATCTCCAGCTCTACTTCGTAACTGGCTTTTTCAGTTCCGCTGCCGGCTGATATTTTTATCTTTGCAATTCCTACATTGGGCTTAACACGCACATCGAAATAAGCCATCTGTTCGCCGGGTTGTGAAAAGCTGATATTTTGCGTATTGGCTCCCACCACTTCCAGGTAAGGATTGGATTGAAGAGTAAGGTTAACATTTTTGATATTGTTTTCCATAGCAAAAATAGTAACGGGAAGTTTGATCGTTTCCCCAGGGCCTAAAACCCTTGGTATAGTAGCCAACAGCATCAATGGTTTTTTTACAGTCACATTTTTTTCTGTAAGCCCATAACTGCCTTTGTGTGCAGCCACCACCATTACCCTCACGGACCCTATATAAGATGGCAGGGTGAATGAACTGGTTTTCTTTTCTCCTTTCTTTAAATGAAAGGGGCCAAAGTAAGCCACCACGGGTTTGAACCTGTTGGCGGTTTTTTGTTTTACGGGTCCGCCTTCATCATCACCCCCGATGGTTAATATTCTTTCGAGTCCGCCGCCCCAGGCGCCAATCACGTAATCAAACATGTCAAAACTTTTTACGCCAAGTGCTTCCCTTGCATAAAAAGCATTGTGAGGGTCGGGCGTTTTAAATCGGGTTAAGTCGAGCAGCCCTTCGTCAACAATGGCTACAGAGTAAGTCATTTCTTTTCCTTCCTGTTCACTAACCGTGAAACTTGTTTGCTGTTCCGGCCGGATGCTGCCGGCTATATTCAACAATGGTTTAAGAACAGTATTTTTATCTTCTACAAAAATGGGAATGCTGCCGTACATACGCAACGGCAAATCATTGAGGGTTTGAGAATGTGGTTGCAGCAAGCTAACGGTGGCGTAAATATTGGGGGCCATTCCCGGTTCTATATTAAACTTAACCTGTGTCTGCCCCTGTTCTGTTTCTTTCCAAAATGATCTGATCACTTTGCTGCCCGTTTCCAGGCTCACCAATACCCTTCCTCCACTGCTGCTTGGAATATTTAATATGGCTTCGTCGCCAATATTATATTTTTCTTTATTGCTGCTAAAAGAAAGCATGGTCGCTGCAGTCTGATCTTCATCATTGCCGCTGCGGCTTTGCCAGCCTGGTTCATCAATATAAAAAACTGCGCCTGTCATGTGTCCGCTCTTTGTGTCTTTTACCAGTATAAGGTAGCGGCCCCATTCGTTGGGAGAGGTTTTAAACTGCCAGTTTCCTTTTCCATTGGTTACAGTTACCGTTTCGCTCTTTATTAATTTGTTGTAAGAGTTCTGGGTAAAGTTGCTAAGGTTATCGCCATTATCATCCCACCACCAACGCCATTGTATCCGGTAAAATTGTACCTCCAATGTCGATTGGCCTGCAACAGGATTTCCTTTTGCATCCACATCTGCAAGGTTGGCTGTATGAGTTTTGCCGGCAAGCAAATAGTTAAATGGCTTTTCTCCCTGTGGCAACTTAATGCCCGCATAACTTGCATAGGGGCTATAATTCATGTTCACATTGTCGATACTAAAAGCTCCGCCCGGTTCAAACACTTTTATGGAAAGATTTGCATTGAGTATTCCGGGCGCAGCTTCATCTGTTGCAAATTCCGGTTTAAGTAAACCATTTCCTTCTGCATCAAGCGTGCCATCAAACATTGTTTTTGTTTGGGTAGAGTAGCTGGATGTGGGATTATCAAAAACGTAGCCTGTAAATTTTGAAAAGCTGGTTTGTCTTGCATACAGGGATGCATCGATCTTTGCTTTTAAATTTTTCCCTACAGCGCCAAACAACCACTTGGCATTAATGGTGCCGGTAGTTGTTCCGCCGGTGCCCAGCAGGGGATCTTTACCAAAGTCTACATTTATTTTTAAACGGTTGGGCATTACCGTTTCTACTTTAATCCGTTTTTCAAAAACCGCTCCCCCGCATTTTACCTTTACCAGCCAGTTGCCGGTAGGCGATGCTGCATCGGTATTTGTTTTAAATAAATAAAATCCATCTTCTGCGTTGCTTAAAACGGCATGTTTGTATAATTGGTTTTGGGGCGTATACAAACTAAACTCCACCGGGTGGTCTTTCGGCAACTTACCTTCCCTGTCTTCAATGATGCAGTTGATGAACATGGTATCGCCCGGACGCCACACGCCTCTTTCTCCAAATATGAATCCCTTGATACCATTCTTTACTTCTTCGCCGGCCACATCAAAGCGGCTTAATGCAAGCGAACTTCCATCATCTAATTTTAAATATCCTCTTTCACTCCCTTTTTTGGCTACGAGTAAAAATGGTTTACGTTTCATTTCTATATCAATAAAACCATCGTTGCCGCTTTTACCCTTGCCAACAATGGTTTGCTGGTAATCCATAACTTCCAGTTCCACATCTCCCATTGGTTCGGTAGTAAGAATATTACTAACCGCAACAGTGAGTTTATTGTTGTTGCCTCTCTTAGCCGTAAGACCAATATTACTGGCTAAAATATTTCTTGTTGCCCAGCGGTCTTTATTATAATAGGATTTGCTGTTTGGATCATCCCGCCGCTGCCAGTTATAGCCATATGGATAGTAGCTGTCATACCTTTGCCAGAATTCTTCATCATCATCTATACCTCCCTGTGATTCGTCGTCGTAGTTATTACCATAATATTCTTCCTCGTCAGAACCAGTTTTTTGGGTAGTATCCACGTTTGAATACAAACTGTATTGTGGCCGAAAGCCTATAGTGACCCGGTAAATAGCGCCGGGCTCTGTTTTCAGAAATTTATCGATGTCTAAAGAAAAGCGTTGTTTTTTGTGCAGGTCCAGAGTTTTATCATCATCCAGCCTCAGTGTTTTTTCTACAATTGGTTTTGCAACCCTCCGCAGCGAATTGTTTCCATCCATGGAATTATCCTGTAAAAATTTAGGCACATTGTTTTCATAGATCTTGATGATGCTGATATCGACTGCGCTCAGGTTTACTGCTTCAAAAGGCAATACCAGTCGCCCGGAATTGGGAAGAATATTCCCTTTTCCAAATATTTTTACGCGGGGTAATTTATTCTCAAAATTAATATTGGCCGTAAAGCCCTGTTCTAACACGCTGCCCCATCCATTTTTAATTCCGCTGTTTACATTCACTACATAATTTCCATCCAGGTTTCCATTAGCAAATACTTTTACTTCACTGCCATTGATAGTATAGGAAACATCGCTTTGATTGCTGAAAGCGATCATGCCTGTGAGGTCCTGCCCTATGGCAACGGGATCACTAAACTGTACAGAAGCATATTGTTGCGCTTCGTTTACAGCCATTACATTCAGCACTTTAAATTCGCCTGCGGCAGGTACGGCTATTTGCTTTTCACCACTTTCCTCCATTTTCATTGGCTTGCCATTCCAGGTAACCCGGAGGTTGGTTGCGTTGTTTGTCCGCTCAATTCCTTCAATAGTATATGTGTGCAGTTTGGCGGCATCATTGTGTTGCCATTTAATGGTAAGTGATTTGTTATTATGCGAAGCGGTCAACAATTTTTCGATGGCGCTGCCGTCTTCCATGTCTGCTGTTTCCAGTTCTCCCGCCATGTACATTTTATTTTTTGCGGCAGCACTTCGCAAACCAGATTCTCTTACCACAAAAGAAGGTGTTACCGTTTTAATATTGAATTTAAATTCTTTGAACTTTTTTTCCGCAACTGAGACAACTTTTCCCAGTTTAAAATTTACTTCATAAAGCTGGTCAGGTTGTAGATTTTGTGAAGGTTTAAACTCTATGGTAGTAGCATCGATCCAGACAGCTTTTCCTTTTACTGCAGGCGAAAAGCTAAAAAGATTTTCGTTAACGGCTTCTCCTACCGTGTGGCCGGTGTTGGAACTGTTGGCTAGCTGAATTCGAATGGCGGAGGTTTTAGACACGATTCCGGTACTGTAGGCGTCAATGTAGCGGCTAAAGGCAGGATCTACTTCGATCCATTTGTCGGAAGTTTTACAGGAAAATAATAATACAACGGCTGTACATGACAGCATGAACCGCAAAAAAGTTACAAAGAACCTTTTAGGGCAATTGGCAGCATCGGCTTCCATATGTTGGTGTTGATTTGTGTTGTTCAGCAAAACCAGAACGGTTTTACTGGCCTGTCCCGATTTTTTCGGGGCGCTTTTATTTGGCAGCATAAATGTTGGATTATTTTTTTAAATATACGTTAGCCCGCACCAATAAATTTTTGTTAAAGCTAATCTGATGTTTGTTATACGCCTGCTTTCTTTTTGCAAAGCTTCCGCGACCGCCCTTAATGGTCATTTGCGTAACTTGCGCTAATGGACAATCGTACAGAAATAAGCTCCCTGGGTGAGTTTGGTTTAATAGACCATTTACTAAAAAACAATGAAATAAAAAATGCTACTACCATTTTGTCTGCAGGTGATGATGGAGCTGTAATTGACCAGTTTGGAAGACAAACGGTCATCTCTACAGATCTCTTACTGGAAGGCATACATTTTGACCTTAGCTATACCCCTCTTAAACATTTAGGTTATAAATCTGTGGTGGTAAACCTGAGTGATATTTATGCGATGAACGCCACACCTACGCAAATTGTACTGAGTATTGCTTTTAGCAACAGGTTCAGCCTGGAAGCTTTGGAAGAATTTTATGCCGGTGTGTATGCAGCCTGCGAACAATACGGGGTTGATTTGATAGGGGGTGATACCAGCACTTCTAAAAAAGGATTTGTGATAAGTGTTACGGCCATTGGCGAAGTGGCCCCGGATAACTTTGTAAAAAGAAGTGGTGCAAAATCCGGCGATCTTATTTGCGTAAGCGGTGAACTGGGGGGCGCTTTTCTTGGCCTAACCTTACTGGAAAGAGAGCGAAAGATCTTTGAAGAAACCGGTGCCCAGCCTGACCTGGAAGGACAGGCATACATCGTTGGCCGTTTACTGAAACCCGAAGCAAGAAAAGACATCATTGAATATTTTGCTGAAGCCGAAATAAAACCAAGCAGTATGATGGACCTGAGCGATGGACTAAGCAGCGACATCATGCACATTTGCAAACAAAGCGAAGTAGGTTGTGTATTATATGAAGACAAGTTTCCTTTAAATGATGAGGCGAAGGCTTTTGCCTACAAACTACAGTTAGATCCTACGGCATGTGCCTTAAGTGGCGGGGAGGATTACGAATTATTGTTTACGGTAAGCCAGGATGATTATGAAAAAATTAAAACCAACCCTTCTGTCAGTATCATCGGGTATGTAACCGATGCGGCAGAGGGAAAACAAATCATTACCCGGGGTGGAAATAAACACGAACTGGTTGCGCAGGGCTGGAATCATTTGAAATAATTGTTATGAAACAAGCCAATGTCTTTATTTGGATGCTGCTTATTTTTTGTTCCTGTTCGAAATCGAAAGGAGCTGATCCAGTTATTACACTGGATACCCTGGAAATCAAAGCCGCCGATATGTCTTTTCTCCCGGAAGTAAGAGCAGCGGGGCTTGCCATAAAAAATGCAGCGGGCCAGCCAGAGGATATGTTGCAAACCCTGAAGCACAATGGGGCTACCTGCATACGCCTGCGTTTATGGAAAGATCCTGCAACAGGCACTTCTTCCTTTAACACTGTAAAAGCTTTGTCGCAGGAAATTAAAAGTTTAGGCATGAAGGTTTGGATCTCAGTGCATTATTCTGATACATGGGCCGATCCCGGAAGCCAAATAAAACCCGCTGCCTGGAATGGTATTTCTTTTAATCAATTAAAAGACAGTGTGTTTGTTTACACACAAAAAATAGCTAGAGAAATAAGCCCCGAATACATACAGATTGGCAATGAGATCAATAATGGTTTTTTGTATCCCGAAGGAAGCCGAAACAACCTTGCGCAAATGAAAGAATTGATTGCAGCAGGAACACAGGCTGTGCGAACTTTTTCGCCCGCCAGTAAAATAATGTTACACTGCGCAGGTTATGATGTTGCTGAATATTTTTTTTCTACGTTACAAAATATCGATTACGATATCATGGCTGTGTCCTATTATCCTTTATGGCATGGCAAAAATTTAAACGATCTCAAAACATCGTTAACCAATCTTTCCAATATTAACAACAAGCCGGTGGTTATTGCAGAAACGGCTTATCCATTTACTTTTGGTTATAATGATTACACCAACAATGTTATTGGAGACAACAGCCAGATCATTTCAACTTACCCCGCAAGCATTGAAGGACAGAAGAATTTTTTATCTCAATTGAAAAGCATTGTAAATGATATTCCAAGGGGAGCCGGCTTTTGTTATTGGGGTGCTGAGTGGGTATCGTTATATGGTGCAACATCCACAGCCGGTTCTTCCTGGGAAAACCAGGCGCTTTGGGGATTTGATAATAAAGCCCTGCCGGCGATACATGTTTTTAAAGACTGATTATTTTGCCGGCAGCAGCTGTTTCTATTATTATAATTTCATCGCCAACACTGATTTTTCCGCCTGATTCGCAAATAATATTTTGCCCAAAACAAACTTTGTTGTTAATGGTTCTGTAACTAGCCAGCGTTTTTAATGGTTCTTTACCTCTTTCGCCCGTTTGTTGATTGGTGGTAGTAACTGCACAACGGCCGCATAATTTTACCCCGTAAAAATTTGAATGGTTAATAGTGAAGTGCTTCATTGTATCTTCTGCAAAAGCGTTAGTTCCTGTAATAACAATATTTGGCCGGAAGCGGTCCATTGGAACCGCTATTTGCAACTTACTGTTAAGATCCTCCAGGGAGGCTTCGCTGACCAGGAGTATTGGATAGCCATCAGAAAAGCTGGTTATATCTTCGGCACTCAGCGCATAATCAGGATCTAATTTTCTTTTGCTTTCATCGGGCATATAAACAGCTTTACAACCGATCCCTAATTTTTGGGTGAACCATTTATTTATTGCCTCAGCTGCGTACTGTGCTTCGCAATAGTCATCCCATACCCTTACGGTGATGGTTTCTTTTGCTGCAGGGTATAAAGGCAGCTTAATAACATCTTCGGGTTTGTTACAATGATACACTATAATTGAATCGATATTAATAGCCGTTTTTAGCAACGCCATTTGTGGATATGCTCTTTGCGTAAGAAATTCATTTTTTTCATCTACCAGCATCCAGCGACGGTCATGTTCCAAACCACGCCGTGTTATTGCAGAAGCATTTAATTCAATTCCCCCGAGAGATTTTATGGGATAAATGTATATGGCTGAAATACGTGTCATTCGTTTTTTTGGTGCTGGTAAATTAAGTATATCGCTTAGCTTTGAATATAGATTTTTAATAAGGCCGCACTATGGTAATATTAAATTAAACAATTCAATTATGAATGTCAAAATATTTGCAGCTATTGTCATAATACTATTTACAGTTAGTTGCAACAGTAATCCCGGAACCCCGGCATCTCCTGTAACCGACAAAGATACTTTGGTAATATCTCCTGCAATAATAATTGATAAAGACAGTCTCCTTACTGCAACCGGTAAACAAATACTGGTTTTTTTAAAAAGCAAACAATACGATAGCCTTGTCACGTATTTTTCGCCGACAGACAGTGTTCATTTTTCGCCTTATGGATTCATTGGAAGCGGTGGCCAAACTTTGAGCGCCCATGATTTTGCAACCCTGCTGATTAACAATAAAATTGTAAACTGGGGCGAATTCGACGGAAGCGGTGATCCTATCCATCTTACACTAAAACAATACATAGAGAAGTTTGTTTATAATGCCGATTTTCTAAATGCAGACAGATCAGCTATCGATTCTTTTATTGGAACGGGTAATTCGGTCAATACCCTAAAAAAGGTTTATCCCAACAGCCGTTTTATCGAATATTATTTTCCAGGTTTCGACAAAAAATATGGCGGTATGGACTGGACCAGTCTCCGGCTTGTATTTAAAGAGCAAAATGAGAGATATTATGTTATCGCTTTAGTACACGATCAATGGACCATTTAAAGAAATTATAACAACCCATTCGTAACGGGCCGCTTGCTGCTTAGCCAAATAGCTTTAATTTAGTTCGATCTGTTATGAAAAGATTTTTACCGGTCATTTTATTTTCACTCGTTTCACTGCTGCTGTTTTCCTGCGCCGGTACAAAAAATTATTCTCCTGCAACAAAATATCCTCAAAAATCTTTAAGGAAAGATTATAGCCTGCTCCGGCAAATACTGGAAAAAAAACATCCTTCCCTGTATTGGTACACTCCGCAGGATAGCATGAATTTTTACTTTGACCACTACTATGCTGCTATTAAAGACAGTATGACCGAGCAGCAGTTTACCTGGCATATTTTAGCACCACTGGTAGATAAAATCAACTGCGGCCACACCAGTGTAGGCAGCAGCAAGACATACCGTAAATGGGTGCAGGGAAAAACACTTCCTTCCTTTCCTTTATATTTTAAAGTTTGGGGCGATACTATGGCGGTTAGCGGGAACCTGAACCGAAGAGATAGTATTTTTAAACGGGGAACCATTGTTACAGCTGTAAATGGGTTAACCACAAAACAGCTCATTGACAGGATTTTTAATTACCTCCCTCAGGATGGCTACGCCAATAATCTTAATTATATCCGGTTGAGTGCTAATTTTCCTTATTATCATCGCAATATTTTTGGCCTTAGCACTAAATACAAAGTGACTTACCTGGATAGTAGGGGTGTAGAAAAAACAACGGCAGTTCCTTTGTGGGCACCGGTTCGGGATACCACTAAAAGACCAGCCGACAGTATTAAAAGGCCTAGGGAACCAAGGCCGCCAAAAATTCCTAAAGAAAAAAGGCTGGAGTCGCTGCGGTCTTTTAAACTAGACAGTTCCGGCTTAATGGCAACTATGACGTTGAATACTTTCAGCAACGGAAAGCTGCGCTCTTTTTTTAGAAGTTCTTTTAAAAAAATGCGGCAGCAAAATATTCCGAATTTAATTTTAGATGTTCGCAGCAATGGCGGCGGAAAAGTGATGAACTCAACACTGCTTACAAAATACCTTAGCCGTACCCCCTTCAAAGTAGCCGACTCTGTTTATGCGGTTAGCCGAGGCGTTGGTCCTTATGGAAAATACGTAAAGGGAGGTTTTTTCAATTCGATAGAAATGTTCTTTATCAGCAAAAAGAAAAAAGACGGCAACTATCATATCGGCCACCTGGAAAGAAAACTGTACAAGCCGAAAAATAAAAATCATTACGATGGTAAAGTGTATGTGCTAATTAACGGCCCCAGCTTTTCTGCTACAAGCCTTGTATGTAATGTTCTTAAGGGACAAAAAGATGTTTTATTGGTGGGTGAAGAAACCGGTGGCGGCTGGCATGGCAACAGTGGTATTATGATACCGGACATTAAATTGCCGCACACAAAAACTACGGTGCGGCTTCCGTTGTTTCGGCTTGTTCAATATAATCATATTCCAAAAACCGGAACAGGAGTGGTGCCTGACTGGTATATTGGGACAAGTTATGATGCGCTGTTAAAAGGGTATGATCATAAGATGAGAGAGGTGAGGGATCGGATTATAAAGGATGCTTCTTCCGCAACAAAATGATTATACATCAATCTTAAACTCATCCCCGTCTCTCCAAAAAGGAAATTTATTTCTCACATTTTCCAAATGTTCTTTTTGGAGGGTAATGGTAAAAATATCTTCTTCGTCTGCCATATGGTACAGCACTTCACCCAAAGGATCTATCACCATACTATTGCCGCTATGGTAAATATCGTTGCCGTCTTTTCCTACCCGGTTCACGCCAATAACATAACATTGGTTTTCAATGGCGCGGGCGCACAATAAGGTTTTCCAGGCATGGCTGCGGCGCTCGGGCCAGTTGGCTACGTATATCAATACATCGTATTCAGGCAAGTTTTCGCCGGCTTCATTCACATTATTTTGCTGTCGGGCCCATACAGGAAAACGAAGGTCATAACAAACCTGCAGGTTTATTTTCCAGCCCTTTACAGACGCAATGGTTCTTTTATTGCCCGCTGTGTAAAACTTGTCTTCACCCCCAAAAGCAAAGCGGTGGCGTTTATCATAAATGCCATATTGCCCGTTGGGCAGCATCCAGATAAAGCGGTTAAAGAACTTATCTCCTTCTTTTATGATTACACTGCCAGCCAACACAATTCTATAGTGGGCACTCATCTCTTTCATCCAGCTCACTGTTTCACCATTCATAGTTTCTGCCAGTGCTTCCGGACGCATACTAAAACCTGTACTAAACATTTCGGGGAGCAATACAACTTCTGCAGATTGCTCAAGGTTACGCAGTTTGTCTTCCAGCATTCGCAGGTTGGCGGTTTTATTTTCCCAATGTAGATCTGTTTGTATAGTGGTGATAGTTAGCATTCTTTTATCGTGCTTTTGTTTTAATTAAATGCCCTTTATTTCTTACGAAAGATACCCAGGATAATTAAAAAAAACAGGTTTCTCCCTTTTTCCTGCAATAATGCTGCTAAAAATATTTAAATAGCCTGCTGTCTATAACCCTATTTCATTGGTAGTTTTCCCCTATTTCATCCGTTAAAAAGCCCTGCAAAAAGCGGCGGTTATACCAGTAGCATTTTTAATATTTCTTAGAAGATTTGTAATGCCGCCGCTTCATTTGGGGCAAAGCAGCGTTTGGCCGTTGCTAACCGAAAGCACTGATCGTTATACCAACCATTTTAAACCGTTCCAACAAAGGAGCACAAAACTAAAAGTTATGTTCGCATTAAAAAACAAAGTTCAGCTGATTGGAAATTTAGGCAATGCACCAGATGTGCGCACTATTGATAGCGGCAGGAAACTGGCCCGTTTTTCTGTGGCCACCAATGAAAACTACACAAACTCACAGGGCCAGAAAATTAAAGAAACCCAGTGGCATAACCTTGTAGCCTGGGGCAAAGTGGCCGAAATAGTGGAGAAATATTTAATCAAAGGGTCTGAAGTAGTAATTGAAGGTAAACTCATCAGCCACAGTTATACAGACAAAGAAGGAAATAAAAAATATGTGACGGAAGTGGAGGTGAACGAATTGCTGATGCTGGGGAGTAAGCCAAAAGCTTGATTGGTAAGTGAGAAAGCGGATGCAGGATGTTTTTAAAAACGAAATTTTTTCCCGGTTTCGGATATAAAAATATCCGCATCCTTTTATTAAGTGAATCCATGTTATTTTTGAAAGAAATTGATGGCTCTCCCATCTACACCTCTTTTTAAAGCACCGGACATTAATCATGAATATTGATAGTATAGAACGCAACGAACTCTTTGACCTGGCTTTTGGTTTTGTAACAGAAACCAGCGAAAATATTTTTCTTACCGGTAAAGCTGGTACAGGCAAGACAACTTTTTTGAAATATTTAAAAGAGCTTTGTGCTAAAAATATTGTTGTAGCCGCTCCAACGGGCGTTGCCGCCATTAACGCCGGCGGGGTTACATTACATAGTTTGTTTCAATTGCCCTTTCATCCTTTTATACCTACAAAGGCTGGCAAGGATGAATTGCTGGGTAAAATGAAATTCAACAAACAGCGCCAGCAACTGCTGCGTAAAATGGAGTTGCTGGTTATTGATGAAATCAGTATGGTGAGGGCCGATACGATGGATGCCATTGATACCCTATTGCGTTCTGTAAGACGCAATCACCATACTCCTTTTGGCGGAGTTCAGTTATTGTGCATTGGCGATCTGTATCAATTGCCTCCTGTGGCAAAAAATGAAGAATGGAATATCATGCAGGAATATTACGCCTCTCCTTTCTTTTTTGATAGCCTTGTTGTGCAGGAGCAAATGCCACTCTTAATTGAGCTTAATAAGATATACCGCCAAAAAGAAGATTCATTTGTACGGCTGCTTAACAAGGTTAGAAACAATGCTATGGGTGCGGATGATTTTGAAGACCTGCATATACGGTACAATCCAGATTTCCGGCCGGGCTATGATGAAAAATATATTACCCTTACATCTCACAACAACCAGGCAGACCAAATTAATAACCGGGAGATCAATAAACTATTCAATGCGCCTTTTACTTACAAGGCCGAAGTGGAAAATGATTTTCCGGAACATATGTTTCCTGCAGAGAAAGAACTGGTATTGAAAGAGGGAGCGCAGGTTATGTTTTTGAAAAATGATACGATTCAACGAAAATATTTTAATGGCAAGATCGGTGTTGTTAAATCCCTGGAAGATGATAAGATTTTAGTAGACGCTGATGGCGAAAATATTTATGTAGGCAAAGAAACCTGGGAAAATAGCCGGTACATCCTTAACCGGGGAAATGGAAAACTGGAGCAGGAAACGTTGGGCACATTTACGCAATTCCCTTTACGGCTGGCCTGGGCTATCACCATTCATAAAAGCCAGGGGCTTACATTTGAAAAAGTGATGATTGATGCCGGTGGGGCTTTCAGCAGCGGCCAGGTATATGTAGCGCTCAGCCGCTGCACAAGTCTTGACGGAATAGTTTTGCTGTCTAAAATTTCTGCCGCAGCAATACTTAGCAACGATAATGTTGTAAAAGGTCAGCAGGCTTTAACGCATAAAGGCTCCTTACCGGAAAGATTTGCTGGTGCCAGGCTGGTTTTTACACAGCAACTATTAGAACATATTTTTTCGTTTGCAGACATTAATACCAGTTTTAATTTCCTGCTGCACGAAGTAAAACGCTATAGTGAAAAATTAAATAGAGATGGGATTGAGAGTATGCTTCAAAATCAGCAGCAGTTTTTAAATGATAAAGCTGTGGGTGAAAAATTCATCGGTCATATTTATACGCTAATGAAAGAAGAGGCTGTTATTGAAAAAAATCCGGCGCTTCAAAAACGCATTAGTGATGCGGCACAGCATTTTGATAACAGGTTAATGTTACTATTAAACAGTATTAAAAATCATCCGTTGGTTACAGAACATAAGGATGTGGCTACAGCCATTGATGAAGTATTGAAGGAACTGGCTTTGAACATCTTTACCGCCCAATATTATATTCAATATTGCAAACAGCCTTTTGAACTGGCGTCTTTCTTAAAACATAAACTGGCTTTTGCACAGCCAAGGTTTTCTATTACCAGTTATGCAAGCGGTAAAAAGCAGCCGATATCCAATGTGCCCAACCCCGTATTATTTGATACCTTAAAAAGGTGGAGAGATATGGTTTTTGACGATACCGCCTTACCATTATATATGATTGCCAATGTGGAAACATTAAAAGCCCTGAGTACCTATCTTCCGCAGGATAAAAAAGACCTGGTAAAAATTCATGGGTTTGGTAAAGCAAAAATTGAAAAATACGGAGATGATATTTTAGACATCATAACAGATTATTGCGAAAAATATGAGCTGCAGACCAATATGCAGGAAAACCCTGTGAACGATAAAAAGGAAAAAGCTGCTGTTAAATCAACTACGCCAAAAATAGACACAAAGAAAATAAGTTTTGATCTATACAAAGCCGGCAAGTCTATTGGTGCTATTGCACAGGAAAGAAATTTTACTACGCAAACAATTGAAGGGCACCTTGCGCATTACATTGAATCAGGCGAAATTTTAATTGATGAATTTCTTTCCAAAGAAAAACAGGAAATGATCGCTGCGTCTATTAAAGAAACCCCGGAAGCTACGCTTACACAATTGAAAGAAAATTTGCCGGATATTAGTTTTGGCGAACTAAGACTAATGCTGGCGGCTGTAAAGTTTGAAGAAAGTAAACCAATTGCAAATAAGTAAACTTAGCCGTTTTTTATCTTCCAAAATCATCCTGTATCCGTACAATATCATCTTCATCACTCGGATTTTGTGCATCTGTATGTCTCCATATTTCTGCTACTATTCCCCAATGATCTAAACCAATGAGGCGATGACGCTCTCCCTGCTGCAATTCTATAGTGTCGCCTGCCTGCAAAACAATGAGTTCTTTTTCTGTATCATCATTACTTCTTACTACTCCTGCTGTTCCGTTTATGAGTTTCCAAACTTCGGCCCGCCGATGATGGTATTGCCAGCTCAGTTTTTTATTAGGCGCTACCATTAAGATCTTAGGGCTTAGCTTTCCCGAGATAGACAACGCTTCTTTGGTCAACTCGGGAAAAAATTTCTCAATAAACTTTTCTGAGTCTTCTTCTTCAATTACTAAAAAGCCTCCCCACGGACGGCTGGTATCTTTGTCAGCAATTCTTACGAACGAACTGATGTTTCCTTCTACTTCGCTAAATACTTCTTCTTTACTTTTTCCCTGATAAAATTGTTGTTCCAATTAAATATTATTTATTATTATAATTTATATTACCTTCCCATATAAAGCATTAGTATCTGAACATCGCTCGGATTTACACCTGAGATACGGGATGCCTGTCCCAGTGTTCTGGGTTGAATTTTAATAAATTTCTGCCTGGCTTCATTGCTCAACGAAGACAACTTTTCATAATTAAAGTTAGCAGGAATTGCAAGGTTTTCAAGTTGGCTCATTTTGCTTACCAGTTCTTTTTCCTTATCGATATAGGTCTTGTATTTGAGTTGTATTTCTGCCTGCTCTAAAATTTCCCGGTCATATCCTCCCAATTTGTCTTCCAAAGATGGAATGGCTTTTTTCAATTCAAATAAGTCAATTCCCGGCCTTAGTAAGAGCTGACCTGCTTTTTGGCGTTCGGTTAAAATGGCTGATCCAATACTCAACAAATAGTTTTTCGATTCCGAAGGTTCTACCTGGCCTACTGCAAGGAATTGTTTTACTTCTTCTACTTTAGTTTTCTTTTCAATAACACGATCCATTCGTTCCTGGCTGGCCAACCCGAGTTTATAACTCATCTCTGTTAACCGGAAATCTGCATTGTCCTGGCGAAGTAATGTCCGGAATTCTGCCCGGCTGGTAAACATTCTGTATGGCTCATCTGTTCCTTTATTAACAAGGTCATCAATCAATACGCCAATGTAGGCCTCGCTTCTTTTTAATATAAGTGGTTCTTGCTGTATAGATGCCTGGTGAGCATTGATTCCGGCCATAAGTCCCTGGCAGGCAGCCTCTTCGTAACCGGTTGTTCCATTTATCTGCCCGGCAAAAAATAGATTTTTAATCCTTTTTGTTTCTAAACTATGAGTCAACTGAGTAGGTGGAAAGAAGTCGTATTCAATGGCATAACCTGGCCGAAACATCTTACAGTTTTCAAAACCCGGCACTTTTTTCAGTGCTTTCAATTGAACATCTTCCGGCAAAGAGGTAGAAAATCCGTTCACATATATCTCAACGGTATTCCATCCTTCGGGCTCCACAAAAAGTTGGTGGCGGTCCCGTTCAGCAAAACGATTGATTTTGTCTTCTATACTGGGGCAATACCTTGGGCCTGTTCCCTGTATACGACCCTGGTACATGGGACTGCTTTCAAAACCTGTTCGTAAAATATCGTGTACTTCATCGCTTGTATAAGTAATCCAGCAGCTTTTTTGATCTTCGGGTTTTAGGGTTGGTTTGGTTAAATAACTAAAGCCTACAATTTCCTCATCTCCTTTTTGTTCTTCCATTTTGCTGTAATCCAAACTCCGGCCGTCAATCCGGGGAGGTGTACCTGTTTTTAAACGGGCGCTTTCAAATCCCAGGCTTACTAATTGTTCTGTTATGCCGGTAGCTGCTTTTTCACCTACCCTGCCACCGCCAAAGTTCTTTTCTCCAATATGGATAACGCCATTTAAAAAGGTTCCATTGGTTAAAACCACTGCTTTAGCTTCAATATTATGGCCTAACCCGGTTACAACTCCTTTTACAGTCCCTTCTTCTACCAGTAGTTCCTTTACCATATCCTGGTAAAAATCAACGTTTGGGGTAGCTTCCAGCATTTCCCTCCAGGTATTAGCAAACAACATCCTGTCACTTTGTACCCTTGGGCTCCACATTGCCGGGCCTTTACTTCGGTTTAGCATCCGGAACTGGATCATACTTTTATCTGTAACAATACCGCTGTAGCCACCCAAGGCATCTACTTCCCTCACAATCTGCCCCTTAGCGATGCCGCCCATAGCCGGGTTGCAACTCATTTGAGCTATGGTTTGCATATTCATTGTTACCAACAAAACCTTACTCCCCATGTTTGCAGCCGCAGCAGCAGCCTCGCAACCTGCATGGCCAGCTCCAACAACAATAACATCATACTTATTAAACATGAAGCAAAGGTACAAAAGATGAGAGTTTAGAGAAAATGAAGCTTTTAATCTGAAATGCTTGTTTCCACGTGGAACATTTCACCTTGAAAGACTTTCACGGTTTCACGTGGAACGTTTAAGAAATAGGGCGAGATAATGATCCTCCATTTCTGTCATTTGAGATTGGTCTCTGGCGGTTTTGTCGTTATACCCACAAAGATGTAACACACCATGGAATATAACCCGGTGCAATTCATTGGTGAGGGTGGTATGAAACCTTTTGGCATTGGCTTTTACTGTATCAACACTTATATAAATCTCCCCGTCCACTATCCCGGAATTTTGTTGAGAAAGATCAAATGTTATAATATCAGTGAAGTAATGATGATTTAGATAGGCACGGTTTATCTCCAGCAAGTAACCATCAGAGCAAAAGACAAAACTGATATCCCCCATCTTTTTCTTTTCCTTTCTAAATATCAGTATTATAAACTCCTTTAGCCTCGCCCGGTTGGCCAGGCTCACTTTTACAGGAAAATTAAATTCAATAGACATTGTTATATTTCTAATACCGAAAATAACCTGTTTTTTAATAACCTAACTTTGCCAATCAATATCGGGGATACATCGAATGACAACTTTCAAAAAACTTTCTGAAATAAAAATTGGCAAAACAGTTGTAATTCACTCTTTTGAAAGCGATGATATATTTCTAAAATTAATGGAAATGGGATGTGTTCCTGGTGAGAAAATTACGGTAGATCAGATTGCTCCCTTTAAAGACCCAATCTCCATTTCAGTGGCGGGTTATCAATTAAGCCTTCGCTTGAACGAAGCTGATCATATAATAGTGGAAGAATTATAATACATTATATTTATTTAAATATGAAAATTGGCCTGTATTTCGGTTCTTTTAATCCTATACACAATGGACATTTGATTATTGCAAGCCACGTAATTAACCAGACAAATCTGAATGAAGTGTGGCTGGTGGTGACCCCACAAAATCCTTTTAAAAAATCGGCCGTTTTATTAAATGAACATCACCGGTATCACCTGGTACAAACGGCCCTGGAAAATGAGCTAAAACTGAAAGCCAGTAACCTCGAATTTAAATTACCCAAACCTTCTTACACAGTAAATACATTAACCTACCTGGCAGAAAAATATCCCCGAAACCAGTTTCATATTATTATGGGAAGTGATGGTTTTCAAAATATAAATAAATGGCATAACGCGGGGGTGATAATAAAAAATTATCCCATCTATATTTACAAAAGGCCAGGGTTTGATGTAAAAGAAAGTTTTGGTGCCAACATAACAATATTAGATGCTCCCCTGCTGGAAATTTCGAGTACGCATATCCGTAAGCTGATAAAAGAAAATAAATCAATCCGCTATTTGGTACCGGACGGAGTGCGGGAAGAAATTGAAAAAAATAATTACTACAGTTCTTCTCTAGAAAATCCAGCCAGCCAGTAAACACAGCATAACAATAAGGGGCGCATATAATTTTGTATACCGCAGTAATAAATAAGTAGCGGCAACAACTATAAAACTTATCAGCATATCTCCATCCATATTTTTTAATGGCATACCTTTTAAAAGATACAATGCTGCTGCCCACATAACACCTACAACCACGGCATTAATTCCTTCCAGCGCACGAAATACGATCACAAATTTTTTTAAATATTGCCAGACCGGGAAAAAGAAAAGGACCAATAATGCACTCGGTAAAAAAATACCTACTGTTGCTATAATACAGCCCAGCAGCTGTTTTCCTTTACCTTCATCCTTCAACGCCATTCCCCCCGTAAAGGTGGCAACCGAAAAAACCGGGCCCGGAATTGCCCGCACCATACCATAGCCGGTTAACAAGTCGGTTCTTTCTATTTTTATCTGGTTAATATTTTTTTCCTGGGACTGCTGATGATTTGGCCGGGCAACATATTGATCGAGCATTAGCGGTAATAATACATCACTACCGCCAAAAACAATGCTCCCAAACCTATAGAAATTTTCAAACAAGTTAAATGCTTTCCTGTTTTCCCATTCCTGCTTGCGCGCAATTTCACTGAGTGTTCCCGCTACAATAAAAATCAACACAAACAACCATATGTTGGTCCATCTAATTTGCCGCGGTCTTATATTTTCTTTCTCCGGAATTCTTTTATCACTAAGATTAGTAGCTACACCTCCCACAATTATTAATATCGGAAATACCCAGGGTGTTTTAAAAAATAAAAAAGTAGCCAGCATAGATACCAGCATTATGATTTGAGTAATAAGGTTGGTAATAGAAATGCGGAATGTTCGTACCGCAGCATAAATTAAAAACCCAATTGCCATCGGCTCAAGAAAACGAAAAATTTTACTACCTATATTGCCGGGGCTATTACTCGTTAATAAAAAGGAAAAGGCTCCCATTAAAATGCAAGCTGGTAAAAGCCAGATCAATAAGGTAATTAAGGCAAGCGAAACACCTCCCCGCTTGTATCCTATAAGAGTGAGCGTTTGCGTACTGGAGGCGCCGGGCAATAACTGGCAAAAAGAATTATATTCAACCAGCTCTTCTTCTGTAAGATCGCGGCGTTTGTGTACAAAATATTTAAGCATCATTCCAAAGTGTCCCTGCGGACCACCAAAGGCAGTAAGGCTGTATAAAAAAACAGCTTTTAAAAATGGAATATGACGCAGAATAGTCAAAGGAAATGTAAAAGCCACTCTTTTAAGGAATGGCTTTAGCTAAAGTAATTATTTTTTTAATCCTATTTCAATCAATCGTTCAGTGAGATATTCCCCTGCTGTGGCATCATCATATACCAATGGGTGCTTTTCATCCACACAATTATCAAGGCATTTTAAATTCATACTGCTTTTTGGATGCAAAAAGAAAGGTATAGAAAAACGACTGGTATGCCATAACGCTTCCTTTGGATTTACCACCCTATGAGTAGTGCTTCGTAATTTATTATTGGTAAGGCGTTGCAACATATCCCCCACATTCACCACTATTTGTTCGGGCAAAGAAGTTACCGGTACCCATTCATCCTGCTTGGTTAATATTTCTAACCCGTCTGCTGAAGCCCCCACCAGCAAGGTTATGAGGTTAATGTCTTCATGCTGTTCTGCCCGTATCGCACTTTTAGGTTTCTCAGTAATGGGTGGATAATGTATGGCTCTTAAAATAGAATTGCCGTTGTATACATATTGATCAAAATAATTTTCTTCCAGTCCAAGGTATAACGCAATGGCCTGCAGAAGTGCTGTGCCCGATTTTTCGAAAGCCCTGTAAGCAGCATCAAAAGTTGTATTGAAAGCCTCCACCTGGTTTACCTGTACATTTGGCGCATAATATTCCTCCTTGTAATTATCCCGGGCGGACTGGCCATATTGAAAAAATTCTTTAAGATCGGGCGCATCACTCCCCTTTGCGTGCTCCTTCCCAAAACTTGTATAACCCCGTTGGCCGGCCATTCCCGGAATTTCGTATTTCTTTTTCTGATCCAAAGGAAGCGAAAAAAATTCCTGTACATACCTGTACAAATCAGCGACCAACTCATCTGCTATACCATGATTCTTTACTGCAACAAAGCCTACTTCTTCATAAGCTTTACCTAATGCCTGTACAAAAGCTCCTTTTTTTTTCAGATCGCCGTTTAAGAATTCGGCCAGGTCAACTACCGGGATTGACATATTGATAAAAATTTATTTTTAAACTGAACCCGCTAAAATACTACAATTCAATTACAAACCATAACGGGCACTTATCTCCATCATACGGTCCATTGGTTTCTTGGCTGCAAGCCTAAGAGATTCATCCATATTTATTTCAGGAGTTTCATACTTCAAACACAGGTATAATTTTTCCAATGTATTTAACTTCATATAAGGGCAATCATTACAGGCACAGGCATTGTTTGGAGGAGCAGGAATAAATGTTTTTTTAGGGCTGGCCTTTTCCATCTGGTGCAGTATACCTGACTCTGTAGCCACAATATACTCCTGGCTGCCATCGGTCTGGGAATATTTTAAAATGCCCGTGGTGCTCCCCACATAGTCTGCAATGGCCAGTATTGGTTCCTCGCATTCAGGATGCGCCAGCAATTTTGCTTTAGGATGCCGGATCTTGAGTTTGGTTATCTTTTCGAGGCTGAATATTTCATGAACCATACACGCCCCGTTCCAAAGCAGCATATTTCGTCCTGTTACCTTGTTGATAAAAGCTCCCAGGTTTTTATCGGGGGCAAAAATTATTTTCTGATCCTCCGGTAAACTCTCTACTATTTTTTGAGCGTTGCTGCTGGTGCAGATAATATCACTCAACGCTTTCATCCCTGCACTGCAATTTATATAGGTGATCACCAGGTGATCGGGGTGCTTTTCTTTAAACGCTTTAAATAGGGGCGGCGGTGCAGAATCACTCAGCGAACAGCCCGCTTTGAGATCAGGAAGTAATACTTTCTTTCCGGGATTTAGAATCTTAGCTGTTTCTGCCATAAAGTGTACACCGGCAAAAACGATAATGTCGGCTTCGGTAGTTGCGGCATTTTGCGCCAGGCCAAGGCTATCCCCTATATAATCAGCAACGTCCTGTATATCCGGCTCCTGGTAATAGTGCGCCAGAATAACGGCATTTTTTTCTTTTTTTAATTTTTCAATTTCTGCAAACAGGTCCAGGGTAGGATCCAGCTCAATGTCAAGAAACCCTTTTTCGTTTACAGAACTTTGAATTTTTTCACTGTGTATATCTACCATAATATGTATTAATACATTATTTATTTATAATCACTTATTACTATTAGGGCTGTTAATATGTGGGTATTAAAGTTTTCTCTCCTATTGTAAATGTAAAATTATTGGTTTATCCACTTACATCCACATCCTATTAACATTAAGGTAATATTGAATAAAAGGGACATGAACTAATACCCGCCTTACTATTAAAAATTGATGCCCCGGAATTCAACAAATGTTAACAATAAAAGCCGAGGATAAGTATTTTACGTTTTTTTTTAAAAATGCCTGTGGATTCAATCCGTATAAAATGATTAAAAACTCCTTCCCCGCAGGCAAACCTTTAAAGGCACGGTTTTTACCATCTATTTATAACCGGAAAAATCGGACAAACAGAGGGTTTATCAACAGTACTTCGCAGTTTTAAACAAAGCATTGTGTATAAAGATAAATCTAAAAAGAGCCGGCACCAGTTATTATAAAAAAATATAATTGGCTGAAATCATCTGTTAATCAATCTCCCGCTATCTTATCCACAGCTTTAAATTGCCTGTTAATAATCTTTTTCCCCTATTTTTGCCCTCCAAAATTAATCAATTAATCAAATGCAAATTATTCAAAGTATTCGTGAACGAGGGGCTGCCATTACAGTCGCAGTAATCGTGTTATGCCTTATTGGTTTTATATTGATGGATTCCCGCCCCGGCGGAAATTCGGTTTCATCATCCCAAACTATTGGAAAAGTAAATGGTGAAAAAATTGACCAGGCTGAATTTAATAATCGTGTGATCCAGATGGAAGAACAGGAAGCACAACAGAGCGGTCAAAAACCAACCGGAACCAGGCTTAACCAGATAAGGGAACAGCTGTGGAACCAGATAACTGCAGAAAAAATATTCTATGCGGAAATAGAAAAGTTAGGGATTGAATTAACACCAAAAGAATTGTCTGCTATATTAATGAGCAACGATCAAAATAATCCATTTCTGCGGGAGCAGGGAATGGTAGACCAGGCAGGAAAAATTGATGTTGCAAAAGTTCAGGAGGCACTGCGCAACATTAAGAAAGGAAGCAGCCAAAATAAAGACCAGGTATATGCAATGTATATCGATCCCTTAAAACTTACTACAGCTGTTGCTAAATATAGTGGGTTGTTGAATGCAAGTGCTTACTACCCGGCCTGGATGCAGGCAAAAGATAATGCCGATGCAAAAAACTTTGCAACCATTTCTTATGTTGCTATTCCTTACACAGATATTTCTGACAGTACAATAAAAGTTACAGATGAGGATGTAAACGATTACGTTAAGAAAAATGAAACGCTGTTTAAACAGGAAGCTGGCAGAACTATTTCTTACCTTAATTTCAGCCAGTTGCCCACTGCTGCTGATAGCTTGTTAGTATATAATGAATTGGATAAATTAAAAGCAGCATTTGCTGCAGATAGCAATGAAATGGCTTTTGTTGGAAGAAACGTTTCTGCAATAGATTACAACGATAAATTTTTACCGAAAGCAAAAATTCAATCTTCAAAAGCAGATACTATTACTAAGAATCCTGTAGGTTCAGTTTATGGTCCGTATGTGGATGCAGATAATTACGTGATTGCAAAAGTGGTTAAAACATCCATCATGCCGGATAGTGTGCGGGCAAGACATATTTTAATCCCGATAAACAACCCACAAACCGGGCAGCCAATTATGGCGGACAGTACGGCGAAAAGAATGGCAGACAGTGTCTTAAATGCTATAAAGGGCGGGGCTGATTTTGCTGCGCTTGCTTTAAAATATTCATCAGACGGAAGTAAAGAAAAAGGTGGCGACCTTGGATTTTTTGAATACGGGAAAATGGTTCCTGAATTCAATGACTTCAGTTTTACGAAATCAATTGGTTCAACAGAACTGGTACAAACCCAATTCGGCTACCACATAATTGAAGTACTTGCTCAAAAAGATATGAAACCAGCTTATAAGATTGCTTATGTAGCGAAACCAATAGTTTCATCACAGGAAACAGTCAATGCGGCAACTCAAAAAGCTACAACAGCGGCTGGTGAAAAAACAGCGGCGGATTTATCTAAATATGCGGCTAAAAACGGTTTAAAGATTGTACAGTCTCCGGCAATCATCAAAGAAAACGACTTTAGTGTAGGAGCATTACAAGATGCCCGTGCCCTGGTACGCTGGGCATTTGAAGCAAAAAAAGGAGAAGTGAGTGAACCCTTTAATATAGGGGATGATATAATAGTTGCCAGTGTTGACAACGTTTATAAGGAAGGACTACAGGATGCAGCCGCTGCAAGAAGTGGTGCAGAAGTAATTATCCGTAAACAAAAGAAAGCAGCGATGATCATTGCTAAACTGGGTGCTAACCCAACCCTGGAAACTGCTGGTGCCGCTTATGGCAAACAAATTATGCAGGCCGGAGCAGACTCTTCTATAACATTTAATTCCCAACTCATCAACGGGGTTGGAATGGAGCAAAAAATAATTGGCGCCTCGTTTAATAAGGAATACCAGGCGAAACCCAGCCCGGCGATTGAAGGAACAACGGGTGTTTTTGTAATCAAAGTAATTCAAATAGGAACAAAACCTGCTGATGTGCCGGAAGTGGCGGCACAACAGGTTACCAGTAAACTGGGCGCTCTCCGTAGCCAGACCAATAACTGGTTTGAAGGCCTTAAAAAACAAGCAGACATAAAAGATAACCGGAGTAAATTCTTCTAAAAAATTCCATAAAACGACAACCGAAAAGCCGGTCCAAACAATTGGACCGGCTTTTTTGTTTTAATTTTGCAACATGAGTGAGCAATTTGTAAATAAGGTAGCAGAGAGTGGCATCATCACCCTGAACCTGGAAGATTATTTTCCAAAAGAAGCGGTGGCCATTTTTGATATGAAAGATTACCTGTTTATGGGATTGATATTAAAAGAAAAAGATTTCAGGGAATCTTTGAAACAACTGGACATAAGCGTATATGAAAATAAAATTGTAGCGCTCACCTGCAGCGCAGATGCAGTTATACCTATGTGGGCGTATATGCTGGTAGCAAGCGCTGTACAACCCGTAGCAAAAGAATTAATTTTTGGAAATGAAGCGGATGCCGTGCAGCAATTATTATTAAGAAATATTGGGGACATTAATTCGCAGGAATATACTGACCAAAGGATTGTTGTAAAAGGTTGCGGGGAACTACCTATAAAAGAAGCCGCTTATGTAGAGATAACAAAACTACTACGGCCTTTTGCAAAGAGTATTATGTATGGCGAGCCCTGCAGTACCGTGCCGGTTTTCAAAAAACCAATAGTACGCATATAGTCTGAATTTGGATTTATTGGATGGGAGGATTGTGGGATTTTTCACAATGTTTAAGATTTCCATCGATGTATATTAGAGGGATTATGGACAAGGAAAAAATCAATGATGAATTAACATTCAAAATTATTGGATGTGCTATGCGGGTGCACTCATTTTTAGGGAATGGTTTTCAGGAGGTGATTTATCAGCGGGCGCTTGCTATTGAAATGAAAAAAGCCAGCATTTTTTTTGTTAGAGAACTTGAGATGGCCATTTATTATGATGGCGAAGAAATTGGAGGACGAAGAGTAGACTTTTTGGTAGAGAATGAAGTGTTAGTTGAATTAAAAGCTTTGAAAGCTATAGAAGATGTACATCTTGCACAAGGGCTAAATTATTTAACCGCATATAAATTAGATAAAGGACTTCTAATAAACTTTGGTTCCAGAAGCCTGGAAGTAAAAAGGCTCCGTCACCCTTTCAACAAAATACCTGATGCAATCCCTAAAAAATAGGCATATTCTTTTGTAATCCGATAATCCTTCCATCCAACAAATCCAAATTCAGACAATAATAAAAATCCCGGTCAGAACCACCCTCTCTTCTTAAAAAGAATCAGCATAATAATAGGAACAACCAGCATGATGCCAACAGCCAGGAAAAACCCGGTGGCGTTGTGAGCAAAAGGAATTACATCAAAGTTCATCCCAAAAATGCCGCCAATAACAGTTGCCGGCGCCATTAAGCAGGTCACAATGGCCATCACTTTCATTACTTCATTGAGCTTAAGGTTTACATTACTCAGGTAGAGATCCTGCAGGTTGGTCATCATATCGCGGTAGTTCTCTGCAAGGTCCGTTGCCTGAACAATATGATCGTAAACATCTTTAAAATATTTTTCTGTGCGTTCTTCTATGAGATCGCTTTCGCTACGTAGAATGCCGCCAACCATTTCCCTTACAGGTGCAATGCTTCTTTTTAAAACGATCATTTCTTTTCTAAGCTGGTTGATCCTGGAAAGGCTTTTATTATTGGGCTGCCGAACAATATCTTCTTCTAATAATTCAATCCTGTCGCCGAGCTTTTCTATTACCAGGTAATAATTATCTACGATAAGATCGATCAAACTGTAAAATAAAAAATCTGAATTGCTCATTCTTACCTTGCTGGCAAAAATTTTCAATTTTTCTCTTATTGGGTTAAACACATCCCGGCTGGCATCTTCCTGGAAACTGATCACAAAATTTCTTCCCAGGATAATACTCACCTGCTCTGTTTCTACGCTGCCTTCTTTTTCATTAAAATAGAGCATGCTCAGCAGGCAAAATACCAGGCCATTGATCTCGTCTGTTTTTGGCCGCTGGCCAACGCTTAAAATATCCTCTGTAATTAACTGGTGAATTCCAAAATGAGCACATAGTTTTTCTACATCTTCTTTTCTTAAGCCATCTACATTGATCCAGGTTTTGGAATCTGTTTTTAAAAAAGGAAAACAATCCTTTACCGATTTAAGCTGGTAGGCTTCCATCGAATCCATATCATATTCGTACACCGTTATCTCACTTTGAGCCAACACTGCACGCTCCGGCGCCACTGTAGGATTTACATGCAATACTTTTTTGGTACGCAGGATATCGAAAGGGTTTAATATTAATTCGAGATAGTCTTTTGCAGCCATAAAAATTTTGATGGAGTAAATGTATTAATTCGGCACTTCCACTAAACTCCAGTTAGAAGTACGCCGGTTCCATAAAATGCTATAATCCTTCCCGTGGAGGAGCTTAAAAGTGCGATAACCATTGTAATATTTCAGGCGAAGCCATCCATAATTATAAACTTCAAATTTAAAAACGAAAGGCTGACCTGCGGGGATCTGTGCCTGCTGGTAGGTTTTGCCATCGTCACTCAATAAAACAGTTTCGGCCTTATTGCTTTGTATGGAAAGTGCGATCCAGCTTGGATCTGACTGGGGATTGGTATTTGCAGGTGTTGGGTTATTAGGAACAGTTGCTGTTGTAGGAATTGGATTTGCCGGAGGAGTAGAAGTATTGCCTGTTCCCCTGGCGGCATTCCACCCCCTGCTGATAGCATTCATCCTGTCTGCCTTTGCCGGGTGAGAAGCACTCGCATAATCTGACCCGATTGCCTGCATGGCGGCAACAGATTGTTGTAAACTGGCACCCAGCTTTGATAATACATATCCCGAAAAAGCATCTGCTTCAATTTCTTTAGGCGGCGTACTACCGCTGCTGCTCACAACATGATTATAATAGTGATGCCCCATTTCATGTGCAAGCACGCTTATGGAAGCCCATTGAGTAGATGCGTAAGAGTCTATATCTTCCAGGAAATCATTATCGTAAATGATCCATCGTTTTTGATTGAGGATGGTAGCATAGGCATTGCGGATACCATTTTGCTCCCGTATGTTGAAATTCTCCTTCCAGTTAATGGTATCCAGCATTTTGTTTAAAATATCCCTTGCTTCATAAACAGAATTGAAGTTTGTTTTGGCCAGTGAACGAGGCGGCACTTTAAAACCGCAGCCGGTTACTTTTTGTGCGGATGCATTGTTCAGCAAAAAGAAAATCAAAACAAAGCAGGAAAAACTTTTTTTCATCCGTGCAGGTTTAAATAAATGATATGATAACCCTATAAAATTAGTTTATTTGGGGATCAAAAAGATATAACAGTTTAACCGGGAGAAAATACAGTTTGTTGTTTCCAGCCAGGCTGATCAATCCTTTTAACCGGCGTCAGCTGTTCTCCCCCTAACATAAAAAAACCTCCCGCCGGAAGGTTTTCATTATCAACAAATAAATTAAAAATTAAAACGCTGCACTCTTTGGATACCTCGGAAAAGGAATTACATCCCTGATATTAGTCATACCCGTTACAAATAATACCAGTCGCTCAAACCCAAGCCCAAAACCCGCATGCGGGCAACTACCAGAACAAAGGTAACGGGTTGTCACATTTTTTTAAAAGCTTGAAAAAATGTGACAACCATCTTTAAAATGTTTTGTCACAAATTATTCTACTAATAAAAAAATGTGACAACTCACTTAAAAATTTTTTGTCACAAATTCTTCCAATAGTATAAATTATGTGACAACTACGATCCCCATGTTACTAAAAAAGCCGAATAACTAAAACGCCGCACTCTTCGGAAACCTCGGAAAAGGTATCACATCCCGGATATTCGTCATACCCGTTACAAATAATACCAGCCGCTCAAAACCAAGCCCAAAGCCCGCATGCGGGCAACTACCAAAACGGCGGGTGTCAAGGAACCAATCCATTTCTTCTGCCGGTATATGCATTTCCTTCATGCGCTCCACCAGTTTATCATACCTTTCTTCTCTTTGCGAACCTCCCACAATTTCACCAATACCCGGCGCTAAAATATCCATTGCTGCCACTGTTTTTCCATCTTCATTCAGGCGCATGTAAAAACTCTTGATGTCTTTCGGGTAGTCGGTTAAGATAACAGGCTTTTTAAAATGTTTTTCAACCAGGTAGCGCTCATGTTCGCTTTGCAGGTCAACCCCCCATTTATCAATCAGGTAAGTAAACTTCTTTTTCTTGTTGTGACTGCTCTCTCTTAAAATTTCAATGGCCTCTGTATAAGTGAGGCGTTCAAAATTATTGTTCACCACGAATTCAAGTTTTTCTACCAGGCCCATTTCTGTGCGCTCCTGTTGTGGTTTTTGTTTTTCTTCTTCTGACAGGCGTTGTGCTAAAAACTCCAGGTCTTCTTTGTTGTGCTCCATGGCATAGGCAATAATGAACTTAATAAAATCTTCTGCCAGGTTCATATTATCTTCCAGGTCGTTGAAAGCAACTTCCGGCTCTATCATCCAAAACTCTGCCAGGTGACGGGTGGTATTGCTATTTTCTGCCCTGAACGTGGGACCAAAAGTATAAATATCACTAAAAGCCATGGCCGCTAACTCTCCTTCCAGCTGACCACTCACAGTAAGGTTGGTGCTGCGCCCGAAAAAGTCTTCTTTAAAATTAATACTGCCGTCCTCATTTTTTGGAGCAGTACCATCCAGGGGCAAGGTTGTTACCTGGAACATTTCTCCCGCTCCTTCCGCATCACTACCTGTAATGATGGGCGTATGCATGTAAACAAAGCCTCGTTCATTAAAAAATTTATGAACAGCAAAAGCGAGCGAATTTCTTACCCGGAAAATGGCGCCGAAAGTGTTCGTCCTGAAACGAAGGTGAGCGATCTCCCTCAAAAATTCAAGGCTGTGTTTTTTAGGCTGTAAGGGGAATTTTTCTGCATCGCTATCTCCCAGTATTTCAATAGAAGCAGCCTGCAATTCTACCTTTTGTCCTTTACCCAGGGAAGCAATTACATTACCGGTTGCTTTTATACATGCGCCGGTGGTAATCCTTTTTAGCAAAGCATCATCAAAGTGTCCGAGTGTAGCTACCACCTGGAGATTATTATTGGCACTGCCATCATTGAGGGCAATAAACTGGTTGTTTCTAAAACTGCGAACCCATCCCATTACGGTGGCTTCGTATTCCGTAGCATCGTTTTCGAGCAATGCTTTTATCTTAATTCTTTTATTAAACATAATAAGTGTAATTGGCTGCAAATATAGAAATACCGGCGCAGAGAATAAGTTTAAAACAAAGGAATCTGCGGGCGGGAAAGGCCAAAGCAAATATGGGCTGTGGTTATACCAAATCAACATTGGTTGTTCCAGCCTGCAATATTTGCAGGTCAGGCACATTTTAAATTAATTTCAGCGCCTTGGCTTCTTCGCGGTTAAATTACTTCCACGGGCCTGACCTTTGGTGCCGACCCTATAAAATCTCCTCCACGTTTTTTTTAATATTGGAGGCAATTTTTTCAGTAGGTACATCATTTTCATCACCGCCAAAAGGGTCTTCAATTTCTTCGGCAATCAGTTCCAGGCTTGCCAGTACATAAAATATAAACATAACCACCGGTATAACCCAGTAGCCCAGGCTAAATACATAACCAAAAGGCAGCGATATAATATAAATGAAGATGAATTTTTTTATAAATACGCTATAGGAGAAAGGAATAGGTGTGTTTTTAATCCTTTCGCAGGCACCGCAAATTTCGGTAAATGACATCAGCTCATTGTTTAAAAACAACAGTTGTTCCCCTGTTATTATTTTTTCTTTATGCAAATCATATACATGCTGGTAAATAACCAGGGCTATCTGATTGGGCACGTGTTTTTCTACATCAACATGCTGCACCAGGTGACCGTGTTCATCATCATCTGCCAGCGCAAGCCGTGTATTTTCCCTGCGGAGATGCGCATGCAGTGCTTCTGCAAACGAAGGAATTATTTTGCGGAAAAAACTACGTTGCGAGTCTTCAGGATCTGGCAAAATAGTGGCTAGCTTTAGCGCAAGGTTGCGGCTGTTATTGGTGAGGCTACCCCAAAGTTTACGGCCCTCCCACCAGCGATCGTATGCAGTATTTGTTCTGAATACCAGTATCATCGAAATAGCAAAACCAAGCAGGCTATGCATCATAGGTATATTTTTTACCAGGTTGGTTGCCGACAGGTTCCATATCTCCAACTCCAGCCAGGCTATTATACCAGAGAACACACCAATGCCCACCAGCATGAGCCAAAGCCTGCGAAACGTATCGCCTTTATGAAATTTAAATGTATAGCTAAACCAGTCCTTGGGGTTGTATGATACCATTGTTATTGAGTTGCTTCTTTATATGTTTTAAAATCTTCTTTGCTCCAGGTGCCGGGTTGGGCATGATCGCCTTCTTCCATTTCTATTTTTACGTATCTTATTCCATTAATGGCGGTAAGGTTTAAAACAACATCAGCAATGTACATTTCTGCGCCGGTACTACCCATTCGCTGTGTTAAATATTCACTGTTCTTAATGATGGCATATACAGTATCGCCACTTTGTTTTACTTTTTCCAGGTACACATTTTCGTAGTACTCATTCAGGCCTTTTATAAGCGAATCTGTATTTGCAATGGCAGGCGAAGCCTGTTCATTCTTAATTTTTTTATAATCGTCCGTAGAACGCCAGAGATATAATTTTGAATCGGGATTATATACCGGAACGCCCTTTTCAATTACGATGCTGCCTGTTTCCGTTTCTGCATCGAGAGTGGCATTCTCTTTGTCATTGTTGTTGTCACATGAAAACAGGAGTATCAACAATATAAAAATGCTGTATCTATTCATCCCGCAAAGGAAAGAAAAGAATGCAAGGGAACAACAACAAAAATACTAATTTTGGCAGCACTTATGAAAATTAAGGAAACGCTTTACAAGCTTACACATTGGGAAACATGGCATCATCACGCAAAGTATATTCCTATATCGCCGGTTTGGGTTTGGTATATCATCCGTTCCGGGACGGCCTGGTTTTTTACGCCATCCAATCCAACGCTTACTTTTGGTGGTTTTGAAGGGGAAGGCAAAAAAGAAATGTATGAGCAGTTGCCCCCGGGTTCCTATCCTCAAACCAGTTATATAGAACCGCGAATACCTTTTGAAGAAGTAGAAAAACAAGTTGCAGCGGCAGGATTTGTTTACCCGTTTATTGTAAAACCAAATGTAGGAATGATGGGTTTTATGTTTCGCAAAATTTACAATGCAGCGCAATTAAAACAATACCACGAAACAATACCTAATGAATACCTGGTGCAGGAATTAATAGCGTATGATGTGGAGGTTGGCCTGTTTTATTACAGGCTGCCAAATGAGCAAAAAGGAACTGTATCCGGGGTGATAAAAAAAGATCCGGCTGTAATTACCGGCGATGGAAAAAATACCATTGAAACCCTGATGAAGCAAAAGGAAAGTATCCGCTTCAGGATGGATGAAATGATTTTAAGGCATTCAGGATTTTTAAACAATGTTTTAGCAAAGGGCGAAAAATACAATTTGTCTCACGCAAGCAATCGCAGCCAGGGAGGAAGCTTTTCCGTAATTGACAGCGAGATCGATGAAGACCTTCAAAAGCTGGCTGATAGTTTCTCCCTGCATTCAGGTAAATTTTATTATGGCAGGTACGATATAAAGTGTGCATCAATGGAAGATTTGAAAGCAGGAAAAAATTTTTCTATATTGGAGTTTAATGGTGCTGGTGCGGGTGTTCAGCATATCTACGGCAAAAATTATAGCCTGTTAAAAGTAATGTCAATTATTTTAACCCACTGGAAAATGCTGTTCCTGATAAGCCGCCAAAACCACAAAAAAGGTATTCCCTACTGGAAATTTTTGAAAGGATGGCGCCATCTCAAAGCCGCTAAAATCAATCTGATGAGGTTAAAACGAATGGATGCCAACTTTCCAACCTTTTAATCACCGGAAGTTTTGAAAAGCGGCAGAATAATTGCATCCTTTTGATGATACTATAATTTCTATTGTTTACCCATTACCTTAAACAACCAACTTATGCAAATGAAAAAAATATTGTTCCATACCCTTGCAGTAAGCATGGCCTTCTTATTTGCCGGCTGCGCTAAAAATCCTGTTACAGGTAAAAGGCAGGTAGTACTTATCAGCGAATCGCAGGAAATTGCGATGGGCCAGGAGGCAGACCCCCAAATCATTGCCCAGTATGGGTTATATGAAGATTCTACGCTTCAGCGCTTTATAAACGAAAAAGGAAAAGCAATGGCAGCCATTTCACACAGGCCTAATTTGCAATATAATTTCCGGGTGGTAGATTCTGATATTTTAAATGCATTCGCTGTGCCGGGAGGGTATGTTTATTTTACCAGAGGTATCATGGCGCATTTTAATAACGAGGCGGAATTTGCAGGAGTGTTAGGTCATGAAATTGGCCACATTACAGCAAGGCATACCGTAGTACAACAAAGCAAACAGGTATTTGGACAAATAGGATTAATTGCCGGCATGATCATTAAGCCTGAGCTGGGCCAGTTTGCAGAACAGGCTTCGCAAGGCCTGGGTTTGTTGTTTTTAAAATTTGGCCGGGATGCTGAACGACAAAGTGACCAGCTGGGTGTTGAGTATTCGACTAAGATCAATTACAATGCACACGAAATGGCGCACTTTTTCAATACCCTTAAACGACAGAGTACAGCAGCAGGTGCAGCAGAATTGCCCGATTTTTTATCAACCCATCCCAACCCCGATGACAGGAATGTTTCTGTAAATAAATTGGCCACGGAATGGCAGCAAAAACTCAGCATAAAAAATCCGCAGGTAAACAGGGACGTGTATTTAAGAAGAATTGAAGGGTTGGTATATGGTGAAGATCCAAGACAGGGCTTTTTAGAGAATAATGTTTTCTATCATCCCCAAATGAAATTTCAATTCAATGTACCATCAGCATGGAAATATCAGAACGCCCCTTTACGGGTGCAAATGGCCCCGCCAGATGGACAGGCTTTAATGTACCTGGCTGGAGGGTCTGCAAAAAGTTTATCTGAAGCCGGCCAGGCATTTCTCCAGCAAAATGCTTTACAACTGGTAGATCAAAGAGAAACAACCATCAACGGTTATAAAACATTAATGATAATGGGCGATACGAAACAGGACCCCCAACAACCGCAGCAGCAAACACTGAGGGCGCAGGCATACTTCTACCAGTTTGATAATGACATCTTAATGATGATGGGCGTTGCAGCAGCAGACAATTTTACCCAGTACCAATCTTATTTTACCAGCAGTATGCAAAGTTTTAAAAAACTAACAGATGCAAATAAGATCAACAAAAAACCGGAAAGGGTAAGAATTAAAACGGTTGCTGCCAACGGAACGTTGGCCCAGGCATTTAAATATTTTAAGGTAACCGATAAGCGGATGGAAGAATTGGCAATTTTAAACGGCAAACTACAAACAGACCAGGTTACAAAAGGAATGCTGATAAAAGTAATTGAGTATTAAATATAAGAATACAACAAAACATTAAAGGCAACTCCAAAAGAGTTGCCTTTAATGTTAACTTCAAGTCCGTTTTTATCCTGTATCATCAGGCTTATTTGATTCTATACCCGCATAAAAAAAGCATCAAGTTTTTAAAAGCCTGATTTCAATCTTTAATTGAAATGTTTCTTTCAAACCCGATGCTCTTTTCGAACTGTTTCAACAGGCGAACCCATTTTTTCAATTCTTTATTGTTCTATAAATATACTAGCAAAAATTGCCCGGAAACAACTTTTATCAATTATCATAAGCACAGCTTTTACACTTTTTTACACACCTAAATAGTGAATAAGTGTAGAAAAATGCACATTAACAACCGCTGTATCCCAGGGCCCAATAGATAATTATAAAAACAACGATAGTTCCCAGGCAGCCTCCGCCCAATTTTTTTGCGCCATACCCGGCTATAAGGCCTCTTATTAGTTTATTCATAACGTGTAATTGATGTTGTTAGTTAATAATATGAATGTAAGAACATTATGTTACATTAATTGTTCCAAAAATATTATTAAAGAGATGAAATAAGTTTTTATACATTTACAAAAAAGCACCCCAATGAAATTATTCGTAGCAGGTTTACCTTATGATCTGGATGATGCAGAACTGGAAGAAATTTTTGAAAAATTCGGGACAGTTACATCCGCTAAAGTAGCCATAGACAAAGAAACCGGGAAAAGTCGTGCGTTTGGATTTGTAGAAATGCCAGACAGGGCAGAAGGCACGGATGCAATGGAAAGTATGAACGGAATTTCGCTCGGAAAAAAACCACTTGTTGTTAAAGAAGCAGAAGAACGCAGCGGTCCACCATCGGGTGGTGGGGGTGGCGGATACCGGGGCGGTAACAGCGGAGGCGGCGATTTCAGAAATAATGGCCCCCGTAGGTACTAAACTATTTGCAATAACTTTTTCAATGGGTAAGCGGCCGCTTACCCATTCGTTATTTTGTCCCGTTTTTACAAAAAAGCCTATCCTTGCAATCAGCACACAACTCTAATTTTTCCCCTAAGTTACCTGTGATACCACTGAACAAAATTGCCCGCTTTATCACCCGCCTTTATTTTAATATTGCCTGGATAACCTGTCTGCATGCAAAAACATTTCTTATTTTTCTTTTTACTAATAACCGGCCAGGTACTGGCCCAGGAAGCTATTACCCTACAGGTAAAAACCGACAAAAGACAAAATGCCAGCGGCTCCAGTATTGAATTACGTAAAGTAGCAGACTCCTCTTTATTTAGAACCGGACTTACAGATGCAGGCGGCATCGCTGTTTTTCAAAATGTACCCGGGGGAAATTATTTTTTCAAAATAATGCATACCGGGTCGGAGACTTTAATTACCAAAGCCTATCATTTTCCCGGCGATGGTTTACAATTGCAACAGGTATTAAAAACAACAGCACAAACCCTGCAGTCAGTAACAGTACAATCACGCAAACCATTTATTCAACAACTACAGGGAAAAACAATTGTGAATGTAGATGCAATGATCAGTAATGCGGGTACAACAGTGCTGGAACTCCTGGAAAAATCACCCGGTGTATTGGTTGACAGGAATGGAGGAGTAAGCCTGCAAAATAAAGCAGGCGTTTTGGTACTGATAGATGATAAATCAACCTATTTATCAGGAGTTGATTTAACGAATATGCTCAACAGTATGAGCTCATCGCAGGTGGAGCAAATAGAATTGATTACAAATCCTTCAGCCAAATATGATGCAGCAGGCAATGCAGGGATTATTAATATCAAAACAAAAAAAAACAGGCAAAGAGGCTTTAATGGAAATTTTACGGTGTCGGCCGGGCATGGTCGTCACCATAAAAACAATAACAGCCTTGTGATGAATTACCGCAATGGTAAATACAATGCTTTTTTAACCTGGAGCAGTAACTACAGCAAGTTCTATACAGATATGTATGCACTGCGAACATATTTTAAAGCCGGAGGCGGCGACTCCTCAAGATTAGATCAGCCAACCAGTTTTAAAACCTATTTCAATAATAACACGGTTAAAACAGGACTCGATTATTTTTTAACCAATAAAACAACCGTTGGTATTACTTTAACCGCCAGCCTCACCAACAGGGATGGCACCAGCGATGCCATGGCAACATGGTTAGATGAAACCAACAAAGTTGATTCGGCCATTCATACAACGAGTAAAACGACCTATGACTTGAAAAATGGTAATATTTCAGCTTACACAAAACACGCATTCAATAAAAAAAATGAATTTTCTATAGAGGCTGATTGGTTGAACTATGACATTGTAAACGACCAGCTATTTACCAATGAAAGAGCGCTGCCACAATATTATTATGAAGGCACCCGTGGTGACCTGCCCGCAAAGCTGAAAATATTATCAGCAAAGGCAGACTATATATGGAAGTTTACAAAAGACGCACAAATGGATGCTGGTATTAAAGCGGCCAATACAAAAACGAATAATCTTGCCAATTATAGTTTTAGCAACGGGGGAGCCTGGGAAAGAGACCTGGGCAAAACCAATCATTTTCTATACGATGAAAAAATTTATGCTGCTTACACCAGTGTTCAGCAAAAATTTACAAAGTGGAGCTACCAGGCAGGTCTTCGTTTAGAGAATACAACCTATACCGCAACACAGCTGGGGCATGGCATCCGGCCTGATTCTTCTTTTGATAATGACTATACATCCTTGTTCCCGTCTGGCTTTATAAGCTTTGACGCCGACAGCAATAATTCCATAACTGTTACGGTTAGCCGCAGGCTTGACAGGCCACCCTTTCAAAAACTGAATCCTTTTACATTTACTATCAATAAGTACACATACGAAAAAGGAAACCCTTTTACCCGCCCGCAGTTTAGCTGGAATATTGAGCTGAGCCATTTATTCAAACAAAAAATAACCACTACACTGAGCTACAGTTTTATTAAAGATTATTATTCGCAGGTATTCCAGCGGGATAACAATAATATTATGATATATACAACAGGAAATGTTGGAGAAGCCTATAATGTTGGTGCTTCTGTTGCAGCACAGATCAATGTAAACAAATGGTGGTTCTTTACTGCACAGGCTTTGTACAACTATAAAAAATTGAAGGGTTATGTGTGGAATGATTACCATTCTGATGTTCACCAGTTTAACTTCAGTATGAATAACCAGTTTAAGATTGGCAAAGTGTATACAGCAGAACTATCCGGTTTTTATACCGGAAGGGCAAGAAACGACCTGCAGGAAATTCTTTATCCTATTTCACAGGTGGTGGTAGCTGCGGCAAGGCCGGTATTAAAGAAGAAAGGGACACTGAAGTTAAGTTTCAGGGACATTTTTCACAAGAACGGGATGGAGGGTCTTACCGATTTTGAAAACTCGAAAGAATACTTTTGGTTGAAAAGAGACAGCCGGGTAGCCACGCTCTCCTTTACTTATCGTTTTGGTGAACCTTTCAAAGCCCTGAATAGAAGCAGCGGTAGTGCAGCTGATGAGATGCAGCGGGTAGGAAGTTAAATTTTACTGAGTGAGTCACAGCAAGGCGGTGACTCACTCAGTAAAATTTAACGATCTTTGCAACATGTCACTACAGATCGCTTCCCTGAATTCCGGGAGCAACGGCAACGCATATTACATTGGCAACCAAACCGAGGCAGTTTTGGTGGATGCCGGTTTATCCTGCAAGGAAACGGAGAAGCGTGTGCTTGGACTTGGCTTGAATATACAGAAAATAAAAGCCATTTTTATTTCCCATGAACATACAGATCATATAAAAGGGCTTGCTGTACTGGCCAATAAATATTCGTTGCCTGTTTATATTTCAAAAGGCACCTATGAAAAAAGCAGGCTGAATTTACATGCTACACAGGTTCAATGGCTCAATGCATCACAACCCGTTAACATTGCAGGACTCACTATACAAGCTTTCGGAAAAAAACATGATGCGCAGGATCCTTATAGTTTTACCGTTAACAACAACGCAGTAACTATTGGCGTGTTTACCGATATTGGTGCAGCCTGCGATAATGTTATCCATCATTTTAAAACCTGCCATGCAGCTTTTTTAGAATCTAACTATGATGAAGAAATGCTGGAAAACGGGCGGTATCCTTATGTATTGAAAAACCGTATTAGGGGCGGCTATGGGCATTTAAGCAATAAACAGGCACTGGAAATTTTTATAAATCACCGGCCATCTTTTATGAGCCATTTATTACTTAGCCATTTGTCGAGGGATAACAATGACCCTAAATTAGTGCAGCAGTTATTTGAACAACATGCACAGCAAACAAAAATTGTGGTAGCCTCCAGGTATGAAGCGTCTGAACTATTTTATATCAATAGTAATACATTGGGACAAAGAATATTGACCAGGCCTTTGCAGATGAATTTGTTTGCGTAAAAAAAGTGGGTGACTCACATCTTGTGGTGACTCACCCACTTCTTTAAAACTCTCTTCTTCCTGTTCTTTTCTTATCTCCCCCACCTGCATGTTTAACAGGTTGTGGCCTTCTGTTGCCGGGCTGAGAATGTTGCTGACCATTTCTTTGCGGGCGCTGCTGCCGGTTTTGTCCGGGCGCCGGCCTGCTCATGATCTGCGTAAAAGTGGTGTGCCAGGGATGTTGGTCCTGCACAGGAATATTTTTACCAATTAATTTTTGAATATCTCTCAGGTCTGAGGTCTCCTCTGCTTCGCAAAAAGAAAAAGAAATACCATTGGCACCCGCACGTCCGGTACGGCCTATGCGATGCACATACGTTTCCGCTACTTCAGGCAATTCGTAATTGATAACATGCGTTAAATCATCCACATCAATACCACGTGCGGCAATATCTGTAGCTACCAATATTCTGGTGGCACGGCTTTTAAAATTGCTCAGGGCACGTTGTCTTGCATTTTGTGATTTGTTGCCATGAATAGCTTCTGCGCTTACGCCGGCACGGTGCAATTCTTTTACTACTTTATCTGCACCATGTTTGGTTCGGGTAAACACCAATGCAGTTTCTATGTCGTTGTCTTTTAAAATATGTTCCAGTAAAGATCTTTTGTTTTGCTTTTCTACAAAATACAACCATTGCGTAATAGTTTCGGCTGTACTGCTCACTGGTGTAACAGAAACTTTTTCAGGATTATTTAAAATGCTGTTGGCCAAAGATTGAATCTCCGGAGGCATAGTTGCAGAAAAGAAAAGCGTTTGTCTTTTTGCCGGTAGCTTTGTAAGCACACGCTTTACATCGTGTACAAAACCCATATCAAGCATTCTGTCGGCTTCATCCAGCACAAAAATTTCTATTTCGTTCAGTCGTACATAACCCTGGTTGCAAAGGTCAAGTAAACGGCCTGGTGTTGCCACCAATACATCAACACCCCTTTTCAGTGTTTCTACCTGGGCATGTTGGTTAACGCCGCCAAAAATTACCGTGTTTTTTAAACGAAGATGACGACCATAAGCATCAAAACTTTCCTGGATCTGTATGGCCAGTTCTCTCGTTGGAGTAAGAATCAATGCACGAATAGGTCGTTGCCCGTTGCTGGCCATGGATTTTGGTTTGGCCAGTAACTGCAGCATGGGGATAGCAAAAGCGGCCGTTTTACCGGTACCGGTTTGCGCACAACCCAACAGGTCTCTCTGTGCTAAAATGTGTGGAATGGCGCCTTGTTGAATAGGCGTAGGGCTGCTATAGCCTTCTTCTTTCAGCGCATCGAGGATGGGCTGAATAAGTTGTAAATCAGTAAATAACAATATTGTATTTTTAAAATAAGTGCGGAAATGAAGCTGGCTTCATCATTAAAAACGAGTGGAACTATGAGGATTTCAGAGTTAAATGCTACAGGCTGATAATGCCGCGGAAATAATGAACTGATGCAAAGATATGCTTTATTAAATGGATGGGTTGTTAAAGATCATTGCAATTATCCCTGCCATACTAGAAAATAATTTTGTACCAAGCTGTAAATCCGTGTTAGAACTTCACCGGCGTTCGCCAACAGGCGGATCAACAGCAGGTTGAGACTGAACTTTTCTTGAAGTGAGCCTGGTCGCCTTTAAAAAGAAGTTTTCTGCACTTTTTCATGAATACCATTTACTTCCACTAAACCTGCAGTACAATACCAGGGTATATATATCGCATCAAAGATGCCGGCAAGTACAGCAGGATCAGTACCTACCATAGCCTTTGTTTCTTCCACAGAAGCGGTATTAAAAACAAAAACACCCCTGTAGTTTAAATCGTTTTTGCCATAGGGCCCGGCAACCACCAGCTTTCCTTCTTTAGCCAGCCTACCTATATTTTTCATGTGGCCTGCGAACAAACTATCTTTTAAAGCTTTATCTTCTATAGCTGCTTTTCCGGTAACCAATATCACCATTACATATTGTTTCATACCGTAAGCATCGGCACCCAATTTTTTTGCCAGCGCAGCATCATAACCAGGTTTTGTATTTTCCTGGGCAAAGCCCGCAAAAGAAGTAAATACTAAAGTAATAAAGTAAATAATTCTCAGTAACATATGAGCATATTTAATTAGCGTGGCTGTGGTTTCTCATTTCCTCCTGCTCTCTGCGATTAATTTTTAACGCAGAGCAAAAGAGCACCGAAGATTCGTAGAGAGAGAATGAATTAATTTCTTCCCAGGTTCATCATTACCATTGTTTCTGCCAGCATTTTTTCATTAAAATCCTGGGCGATATTTTTGTGATTGACCAGATCAACGATTGTCCCTATAAGACACAACCCACCTGTTAAAAAGTACAATATTCCCATACCTATTTCTCCCACAATAAATCTATGTATGCCGGCGAAACCAACAAAACCAAGCAGGCAGGTAAGCAAGATAGTTTGAGGATCTTTTCTCTTACTTCTGTAGATCATTGCAAATTGTTGAATTTGGTCATCTCCTAGGTTCTTAACAATACCATTGATTGCTATCAATTCTTCCGGGGTTGTATCATACATTAACTTTAGGAGCGTTTGGTTAATACCATTTGGATTATCAGTTTGCATACAATTATTTAACGTCGTTAATAAATAAAGAAGGTTTGTTTTTTATGATTTTGTAAATTCTGTGTATCAAAATACCAACTGCAAAAATTCCCAAAGGATGTTCACTAAAAGATTTGCCTATGTTTCCATGAAATAACCAGCTGATGGAATGACCCAAACCACAACCGGGGCAAAATGAAAACCCCATCCATTTAAAAAAACAAAGACTGTAATGATTGTCCGCTGCCGGATTCATTAAGGCAAATGATATCAGTGCAATTATCCATACCGATACTTCGAAGTAATTAGAAAAATATCTTTTAATTGCCTGTTGCAAGAATTTTAATTTTCTCTTGAGTAATGATAAGGAATTTCTTTTAACTGCCCACCAATTGTTCCATTAATGGTGGCGTATAAAGTATTATGATCCGTGAACTGGTAAGTGATCTGCGTAGGAAAATCATGCCCCTTGTTTTCAAAGATATATTTTCCTGCCTCTTTTTTAATCAATGCAAAAACTACGGGGTTACCTTCATTTTGCGAAACGGTAGCAGGGGTATAAGTTATTTTCCCGTTCATAAACCAGCGTTCAACCGTTTCCTGAGGTAGCGAATCTTTTCCGGAAATAAGATAGCTGTAGTCATTCATAGTGCTATCGCTGGTTTTAATCCAGCTTTCATGGAGTACGCCTTTTTTATTGCTGAGTTTCCAGCTACCTACCAATGCTGATAAACTACTAAAATCTTTTAATGTCCATTGTGCGGAAGCATGCAAAGAAAAACAAACAAGCAGGAACATGAATATCTTTTTCATGACAATTATTTTACTCTTACATAAAGATGCGCAATATTATTCTTTCCGCTCTGTCTTTCTTCAATCTCAATTTCCGGGATACTGCGAATTATATCGACGAGTTTTTTAAACCCATAGTTGCGGGGATCAAAGGAGGGTTGCTTTTTTATGATATGGTTACCCAAAGTACTTAAGAAAACCCAGCCATCTTCATCTGTGAGATCATTCGTACTCTTCACCACCAGTTTTTTTAAGGAAAGCGGTATCTGGAAAGCATCTTTTTTTTCTTCAGGTAATTTTTTGGTAACCTTTTTTACAACAATTTTTTCTTCTTTGGTTTCTTTTGGAAGAATTTCTATGTAAATAAATTTATTGCAGGCAGCTATAAATGCTGCAGGCGTTTTTTGTTCGCCAATACCAAGTACTACTTTACCCGCTTCCCGCAGGCGCATGGCAAGTCGCGTAAAATCGCTATCGCTGCTTACTATACAAAAACCATCCGCATGGCCCGTATATAAAATATCCATGGCATCAATAATGAGGGCAGAGTCGCTTGAATTTTTGCCACTGGTATAACTATATTGCTGCACAGGATTAATGGCATTTTCCAACAACACTGTTTTCCAGCCACTCAATGTAGGTTTTGTCCAGTCGCCGTAAATGCGTTTGAAAGTAGGCGTTCCATAACGTGCAATTTCTTCCATCATTCCCTTGATGTTGGAATAAGGAACATTATCGGCATCAATTAAAACGGCCAGTTTTAAGTCGGTGTTGTTGTTCATGCAATAAAGTTAGAGTCTTTATTGTAACACTCCACCTGTTTTATTCAAACAAACCAAAAGCCCCGATCTTTTTATAAGGTGTTTTAAAAAAACGATCTACCCTAACGTTGAATTCATCTTTATAAGTAATAGGAACAGAATGGCCGGAGTTGGGAACGATCCAGAGATTTGCTTTGGGAATATTTTGGGCAATGAATAAAGTATGTTTAGCCAATATTACTTCCTGGTCGCCACTAATAACAAGCGTAGGACATTTAATAGATTTAAGATCTGTGGGATTGATATGGGGTTCAAAAGAAAGTAAACGAGCCTGCTTGCGCATTGCTTTTACGGTATCATTTTGCGCCTGTTTTGCCAGGTTCTTGTTATAGTTTTGTGCCCAGTTAAACGCAAAGGGATGCACCGCAGCAGTATCCGGCGATAGATTGGCTCCGGTAACCGCCAGTTTTTTTACTTTACCGGGATGACGCATGGCGAGCAACAAACCGTTGATACCACCATCACTCCATCCGATAACGTTGGCAGAGTCAATTTTTAAAAGATCGAGCAAAGCAGCATAATCATCCGCCATCATTTCGTAGGTTAATGAATCGCCTTTATCCAATGTTTTTCCATGACCGCGGCTGTCTGCAATGATCATTTTGTAGTTTTTTTCAAAGTAAGGGATCTGGTATAAAAAATTATTGATGGAACCGCCGTTGCCATGAATGATCAGCAATGTTTCGCCCTGGCCATAAGTTTCGTAATACATTTTAACTCCACGCACATCGGCCCACTTCCCGGCTTCTTCATTGCGGCCATAAATGGTACTGTCAAATGGAGATTGAGCAAATGCACTGTCCTCACAAAAAGCAAGGAGAAAAAGGAAGAACTGTTTCATATGCAATATTTAGCAGTTAAAAAGGTTAAACGAAAGGGAATGAATATAGTTACAATAAAACTATTTGCTGTTGAGCAGCGCATACATCTCCAGGTTTAAAAACCCGCCATCTTTAATTTCGCATTCTCTTTGTGTGCCTTCGTAAACAAACCTGAGTTTTTTTAAGGAAGCGATACTGCCGGCATTGTCATCTTCTACTTCCGCCATTATTCTATGAAGGTTCATTTGGGTAAATGCATATTCAATTACTTTGGCAGCAGCTTCTGTTACTATTCCTTTGCGCCAAAATTGGGGTAATAGCCAATAACCCAGCCCTGCTTTGCGGTGTTCTTTTTTCCAAAAAGGCAAAGTAATCACACCATAAAAAATGCTGCTATCTGCAGCGCATATTGCCCAGCACCTGCCAATAGCTGCTTTTATCATATTGGCACACCAATCCATTTGTTCTTTGGTTGATTCCAGGGTTGTAAAGCTTACGCCATACTGTTTTATAACTTCGGGGTGTGACAAGCCTTCAAATACTTTATCAATATCAGCACCTGCAATTTCACGGAGTAATAAGCGGGGAGTATGTAAAACAGGAAAAGCCATGTTAGTTTTCTAAAAGCATATCGCTGTAAGATAATGACAAAAATTCCTCTTCCTGTATATTAAAGAAAGCAGCGTAGTGATCGCACTGTTGTTGAATTTTTTTTAAACCCAGTTCACCGGTTTCATCAATGGCTTCTACTTCAATAAATTTTCCAATACCTTTAACTTCATCAAAATGAAATTTTACATTATCAATAAAATAAATTTTCCGGAGCTTATCTACAATTACTTTTATACCATTTGATTTTGTAAGTACATCTTTCAAAGAGGCGTCCGGCATGTGTTTATACAGCAATACATCGGACAGCTTAGTACCCGCTTCATTGGGTCTTTCATACCAAATCAATGCATTTTCAATAGAGCCCTCCCGCAGTTTGAGCCTGCCCTGGCTTACATTAAAATAAGTATCTACCTGGTGATCTTCTCCTTTAAAATAGGGCGATAGGGAGCGCAATTTTTTTTCTGCAGTTTCCGGGTCGTTGATCCTGGCTTTGAACTCAATAATTTTTATCGACATATCAATTGCAATGAGTGCCAAAGTTCAGCAAAAACAGCACATAAAAAAACTTCCTGCTAATAACAGGAAGTTTTTTTGTTTTCGTCACTGGATAATTATTTTCTCTTTGAAATTAATTTCAGGGCCTGCAACACTTAGTATATAAACTGCTTTGGGTAAGGCAGGCAACATTATAGGAATGTTGCCAATGATGCCCTGGAGGTTTTTCCTGAAAACCACGGCCCCGTTTGTATTAATGAGTTGAAGTTCCTTTGCAGGTTGCGTTAATTCTATATTCAACATACTATTGGTAACAATGCTGGGAGATACCTTTACCGGGTTTACATTACCTGACTTTACCCTCACTATGTTGGAATAATTTATAGCACCATCTGCATCTTCAACAGCTAACCGGTAATAAACATATCCTTCCTGCGAAATAGTATGCCGATAGTTATATTGACGACCATTATTAGCGCCGGAGGCTGCAATACTTCCTACCCGGGTAAAGGAGCTGCCATCTGTTCCAAATTCAACATAAAAGCGGGAGGTGTTCACCTCGGCACGGGTTGCCCAGCTTAGTTCATTAAAACCTGTTTTTCCCGTGGCGAGAAAATTGGAAATAATCACCGGCAGCACCGTGGTTACTATTACACTATCAATACTGCCATTACTACGCCGGATGGCATAGAGTTCTCCGGCAGGCCCTTCGGCGAACCCCGATACAAATCTTGTTGCCGGCACAGCAGCCTGAAAATAAACCTGCCAGCTACCAGTGCTATTTGGCCTGATCTTCCATATGTTTCCCGATACATAATCTGTAACCAGATAAAAACCTTGTAAGGCCGGTGCCGCCGCACCTCGATAAACATAACCGCCGGTAATGGACTGGCCCCCGCTAGCGGTTCTGTCATATTCGAAAACCGGGCTGATGGTATCGGTGGGCACCGGGCTGCAACTATTACCAGAGGGATGGGCACCTTCAAAACAGCGCCATCCAAAATTGCCACCCAGCGCAGTACCAGCTGCCTTCCAGTTTACTTCTTCCCAGGCGCCTTGTCCTACATCACCAATCCACATATCGCCGTTTGCCCTGTCAAAGCTCCAGCGCCAGGGATTTCTCAGGCCGAATGCATAAATTTCTTCCCTATAACCCAGGGCATTACCGGCATACGGGTTGGTGGACGGAATATTATAAAAAGGAGAAGTTGTTGCGAAGCTGTTTACATCCAGGCGAAGCATTTTGCCTAGAAGGGAGGCCCTGTTTTGGGCGTTGTTGTTTGGATCGTTTCCACTACCACCATCGCCGGTACTCATATACAAATATCCATCCGTGCCAAAAATAATTTTACCACCATTGTGGTTGGTGTAGCTGGAAACCGGCGTAGGCTTTGGTATTGAAAGCAACACGGTACCACCTGCCTCAATAGTATTGGCATTGGTGGCATCTCTCCTGTAACGGGCCAGCCGTATGTCTCCGTTGGCGCCGGTATATAAAACAAAAAGGTATCGGTTGCTGGCATAATCCGGGTGAAAAGCCAGGCTCAGCAAACCCTGCTCGCCACCCAGCGGACTGGTGAGCACCGCATTAATATCTGCAAAAGTGGTGAGAGAAGCACCATTTCTAATTCTTATCAATCCATTTTGCTGCGCAATAAACATACGTCCGTCGCCAGGGGCAGTAACCGCATCCACAGGGTTGATAAGACCCGTAACTACAGGTTGATACACCAGAAACGGATTTTGTGCATCTGCGGTAATAACCCTGGTAAGGCATATAATAAAAAGAAAGCTGAATTTTAAAGCGGCGTAAAGATTTCTCATAATGAACAGGTTTGTCTAAAATGTAGCAAATACAATGCCTTACTGATTTTTTTAATTTGTTTTGGAAAATACCGCATAAAAAAGTGCTCTGGTCGGAGCACTTTAAAAAACAGGTTGTTATAGTTATTTGATAAGGGTGAGTTCATTAATGATATTAGAAGCGCCCCCAAGTTTGTCAATACACCATAAAACATAGCGGATATCTACATTGATGGTGCGGTTAAGGTCCTTGTCAAATTCAATTTTATGACTCAGCGCTTCGTAATTGCCATCAAAGGCAAGCCCTATCAAATGACCATTGGCGTTGATAACAGGACTTCCACTGTTGCCCCCGGTAATATCGTTGGTGGTTATAAACCCTATCACGAGGTCATTTTTGGCTTTATCAATATACTGCCCAAAGTCTTTTTTCTTAAATAATTCTAGCTGCTTTAATGGGAGATCATATTCATAATCATTGGGCTTGTATTTTTCCAGTACACCTTTACTGGTGGTTACATAGTCGTAAAATGCGGCATCCCGGGGCTTGTAGCTTTTTACATTACCATAACTCACCCTCATACTGGAGTTTGCATCAGGATACATTTTGTTTACAGCTGCCGGGTTCATTTCCATAATTCCTTTTACATAACTGCGGCCAAGCTCATTATTTTTATTGGTAAAAACGGTAAACAGAGATGCATATTTGGTGTTGTAATTTTTGACAAACGAAGCCGAAAAATCAAAAGCAGGATCTGCCTGTAATACGTTTGCATCGGGGCTGGCGATAAATGCATTCCATTTTGCATCATTAAAAATGATGGTATTGGCAAAAACAGCTTCTGCCCATTTTTTGTAACTGGCTTCTTCCCTTGGATCGCCGTAAGCTGCTTTTAGTTTTTCGTAGAAGCCAATAGGGTGCTGACTTTTATCAATATCTTTATAAAAGGCAAAAGCAACTGCTGCCAATATTTTTACGTCACTTGGTTTGTCTTCGCTTTGCAGGAAAGCATTGCGTTGTGAATTTGCAGCATCCGCTGCTTTTTTAATATCTGCACCGGTAGCACCGGTTTTTACCATAGCCGCTTCCAGTCCTATTAAAGAAGATGCAAAGGCACCCAGGGGGGAACCTAAAATTCCTTCACGCAGGTATTGGCGATGCTTGCTGTATGGTGTCCAGGCTGTATAATTTTTTGAATAATCACTCATTATTTTTTCATACTCCGTTTTTCCTTTTGCCCAGGCAGAAAACTTTTGTTCGTATGCCTGTTTGGTTGCGTAGGTATTAAATTTTAGGAGTTGTTTTGACTCTCCATCAAAGAATTTCCAATAGTTGGCAATACCTGCATAAGAAGAAGCTAACTTTAATTTTACCGCCGGATCTTTGACCATTTCGGCATACATGTTTTTTAATCGCATGTCACGCAAAGCAACAAGAGCCGGATTTTCTAAATCAATTTTTAATTTGATACCATAGCTGGTTTCGTAGCGGTTGGTGCTGCCGGGGTAGCCGTAGATCATGGCAAAATCGCCCTCCTTAAATCCTTTAATGCTTACGGGCAAATGATACTTTGGCTTTAAAGGACTATTTTCTTTACTGAATGCTGCCGGCTTCCCATCCTTAGCTGCATATACACGAAACACCGAAAAATCTCCGGTGTGGCGAGGCCACTCCCAGTTATCTGTGTCGCCACCAAACTTTCCTATACTTTCAGGTGGTGTGCCCACCAGGCGGATATCACGATAGGTTTGATACACATACATGATATACTGGTTGTCTTTAAACATGCTGTATATTCTGCCGGCTTTTCCATTCTCTTTGTCAGCCACTTTATCGGTAATAGTTTGAAAAACATCCGCCAGCTTTTTTGTACGCTCTTCCCACGACAAACCTTTTAATCCGGCTTCTACTTCTGATGTAACGTCTACAATTTTATCCAAAAATTGAACAGTAAGGGTTGTCTCAATTTCCTGGTCTTTATTGGCAGCATAAAAACCATCTTTCAAATAATTATCCGCAACACTGCTGGCACTGGCAATGGCTGCGTAACCGCAATGGTGATTGGTGAAGATCAAGCCCTGGTTACTCACAATTTCACCCGTACAGCCGCCACCAAAGATGATGATAGCGTCTTTGATACTTGATTTATTGATAGCGTATAATTGCTCCGCAGTGAGCTTCAAACCCCTTTTAACCATATCTGCATATACTTGCTTGCCCAGCAACATAGGCAGCCACATCCCTTCATCTGCACGGGCTTTAAAAAAGGAGGCAAACAGCACAAGCGAAACGAAAAATTTCTTCATGATATTGAGTGTTTTTTGAGGTACAAACCTACAAAATTATTACACGAATAAAATGAATTGCATGTATCAGAGCCAGGCCGCAACCCAAGGTCAGCCCCATACAAACTGAATAAAAAATTAAAGCAGAATGATAGCAGCAATATTACAAGCCACAAAATAATTTATGTTTGCAACTATGTACCAGTTCCAGGGAAAAAATAAAGGAATTACAGAGCCTGCTGTTGATGTAATACTACAGCTATTAACAGCCGCCCGGCAAGCCAGGCCTGATGCTGTTTTCATAACCAGTCTGCTGCAACAATACAGGGAACGTGGCGGACTAAGCAAAAAGCAACTGGAAGGCTTGCATTCCAAGGCAAGCAAGATAGAAGGAATGTCGGTTGCTCACCTGGCTACGTTGCAGGCCATTATTAATAAAAAACAAACACGCCATAAAAACGAAGCAACACCTGCTGTTAAAACGGTAGAAGAAGATACAGACGGACCGATGATCGATGAAATTTTAGAAAAATACCCGGCCCACAAGCGCCTGCTTTTTTTTAAATTGAAGACAGATAAAAAGGAAGTGTTAACCAATATTGAAAAAGAAGAGTTAAAGAAATTCCACAAAATCTTAATTAAATCTTAAAGCGCTTTCCGCATTTTACCATGGCATGGTTTTCTCCTTTAGACAGTAACTAAACTTTGAAAACATGAAAAAGTTATTACTCCTGTTAAGTATTGCTTCTTTCGGTATTGGCGGAACAGCAATGGGGCAAAAAAAATCGAAAAAGAATTGCGATAACAACAATAAAAATTACAGTAAAAAATATGATCGCAATAATGACGACCAATATAATCGCAATGGCAGTTACAACAATAAGTACACAAGTAATGCTCCCCGCAAAGTAAGGGATGCATTTGAAAGAGATTACCCCAATGCTTCCAATGTAAGCTGGACCAAAGAAAGGGGTGTATGGACAGTCAGCTTTAAAAGAAGTGGTTTGTTTGGTGGCAGTAATAGTGTAAGCTACCAGGCAAATGGCCAAAGGGTTAACACAAACAATAATGGTATTTTTGGTAGCAGGGATAATGACAGAACTGCAAAGGCCAATACACAAAAACGTTCCGGTGTGTTTGGAAAAACCAGGAACCAGCAGTAAAATATCGTTTTATTTTGAGGGATAAACCGCTTCGTATTACGGAGCGGTTTTTTATTTCCATTTATAGATAGGAATACATTTTTGAAAAATTTTATAATTAACTTCCCCCTCTCCTAAAACTATTATTATGAAGAAAAAGTTGATTTTACTAACAGCGGTTGTTTTATCTTTTACGGCAACACATGCACAGGATGCTGCGGCAACAGGCAAAATAAAAGAGCAGGGTTTAAAACAATCCAATGTGATGAATTATGCTTTTCAATTAACCGATGTAAGCGGCCCCAGGCTCACCAATTCGCCTGGTTACTTCAGGGCAGCCAATTGGGCAAAGGCTGAATTGGCCAAGTTAGGTTTAACCAATGCAGCACTCGAGCCCTGGGGTGATTTTGGCAAAGGCTGGGAACTAAAAAAAAGCTATATCGCTATGACGGCTCCCTATTACAGGCCGCTCATCGGCTTTCCAAAAACATGGACCAGGGGAACCAATGGTTTAAAAAGTGCAGAGATTATTGTTGTAAAAGCTGCTGATTCCGCAGCTTTGGAGGCCTATAAAGGAAAATTAAAGAACAAGATCGTTCTGTTATATCGCAACGATACATTAAAACCAACTTACAAGGCTGATGCCGGAAGGCACAGTGATGCCGAACTTTCAAAAATGGCGGCGGCGGAAACGGATACTTCCCGTCGCAGGGGCAACCCGGCAAGAACCCTGATGGGTTCCCTGCCTATGGCAACAAGAGTAAGAAGACTTGCAGAAAAGGAGGAAGCCATTGCTGTATTAACCATGAGCCCCAGTGGTTTTCATGGAACACTGTTTGTTCAGGGTGGAGGGGCTTATGGCGCAACCGATCCTGAAAATTTTCCGGATATGATGATTGCTTTTGAAGATTATATGAGCCTGGTTCGTTTAGCAGAAGCGGGTGTGCCGGTGAAACTGGATATTGAAACACAAACAGAATTCTTTACAAAAGACATCAAAGGATATAATGTAATAGCTGAGATAAAAGGGACGGATCCCAAATTAAAAGAAGAAGTGGTAATGCTCGGCGGACATTTGGATAGCTGGCAGGGTTCCACCGGTGCCACAGACAATGCAGCCGGCTGCGCAGTGATGATGGAGGCCGTTCGAATAATACAACAAAGTGGTTTAAGGCCACGCCGCACCATTCGTATTGCCTTGTGGGGCGGGGAGGAACAGGGCCTGCATGGCAGCCGCAATTACGTAAAAAATCATTTTGCAGATCCGGCAACAATGCAGTTAAAACCCGAACACGGCAAAATTTCTGCTTATTATAATATCGATAATGGTACGGGGAAAGTAAGGGGTATTTACCTGCAGAGCAATGATGCGGTGAGAAATATTTTTACTCAATGGCTAAAGCCATTTAATGATCTTGGCGCAGGCACCGTTACTATCAGCAATACCGGCGGCACCGATCACCAGGCCTTTGATGCTGTTGGTATCCCGGGCTTCCAGTTCATTCAGGATGAGATTGAATACGATACCCGTACGCACCATACCAATATGGACAGTTACGATCATTTACAGGCAGAAGACCTTAAACAGGTGGCTACCATAGTAGCTTCTTTTGTTTACAACAGCGCTAATCTTGAGGAAAAGTTACCAAGGAAAGCGTTGCCGGCGGCAAGAGGAAATTAAGAATAAGATACACGGATACAACAGAGGAAAAGGATATAAAAGGATGACTTTATAGCATGAACAAAATTTTAAAGAGGCAGTCTCAGGATTGAGGCAGCCTCTTTTTATAGATTGCCAGTGGGTTTGTTCCCGCTTCATTCGTATCTTCTTCGTACCATCGGCGTTCTTTAACGCCGATGGTACGAAGAAGATCAAAGCAAGTCAACATCCGGGTAGCGCATAAAAAGCCGCCGTCTCAACACTAAATGAGCCGGTTTTTTATGGAATATGATTTTAGGGGGTAATTTCAGCAGTAATTTATTTTTAGGGCGAGCCAGGCGGTAAGAGCCGTAAAAAACCTGCAAAAGGCAGTTTTATGCTGCTTTATTCATTTTGGAGAAGGCTCTTTTGCAAAGATTGTGTGTGAGGGATAATAACCCTGTTTCTACCGTTACTTTTTGCCCGCCACGGAGCATGAAGCGCCTGAACCAGTGGTTATTTTTTATGTTGGCGAACACTGGTTCTAATGGGGATTACTAAATAAAAAAGAGGCTGACCCTTTTGAGACATCCTCTTTAAATTACCGACCAGCCTGTCAAAAACTGCTTTTAGTTATATTCCATCAATGTTAGAATCACATAGGGGTTAATAGAAAATTCATTATTTAAATTTTGATCCAGTTCTCCCAGCCTAAGGTCAAGCATATGCTGTGTTTCATTGATCTCCCAAAGGATCAGGGGCTTTTCATTAATATCTGTATCGCATATTTCCGGGAGCAATTCCGGCAACAGGCCATTCCAGCACATATTTACCACCTGCTCTTTTTGAGATAATTTCTTTGATAAAGGTGTTGCATTTTGCTCACAGTAGTCTCTTTTAAAAAAACTACTGTTGCTGTGCAGTAAAATTTCCTGGTTGAGGTTTATGTGTTTCATATAGGAGCGTTTAAGTGCTCATCCATAAGATGTGTAAAAAGCAAAAAATTTATAGAAAGCAGTTATAAATTATTGTTAATGGATGTAGTGCCAATATTCCTTTTTTTAATATGTGCTTAACAGGCAGCGGCCTTCATGGCTTAGTTCTTGCCCTTTTAGTTGAAATTCGGGTATGAAACCGGTTATTCGCACTAACTTTTTTATCGCACCACTGATCATTATAGGAGCATTGCTGCCTGGTTCATGCAGCACTGCACGACAAACAACGGGAACCAATGAACGGGTCTCAGCATCAATAGATAGCAGCCGGTGGACATTTACCGTGGAAACGGTAATGCCACAGCAAGGAATGACCCGGCAGCCGAATGGCACCTATTCTGTAATTTATAAAGACGGAAAATTGAATGTATACCTTCCGTATTTTGGCCGTGCTTTCAGCGGGGCAGATTTGTTGCAGGGTACCAATGCACTGGATTTTATTTCGAAGGATTTTGCTGTTGATAAGGAGGAACTGGGAACTGATAAATGGCGTATTAGCTTTAAGCCAAATGATCAACGACAGGTGCAAAGCATGACCTTTATCTTATTTAATAATGGCAGCGGATCATTGGATATTATTTTGACCAACAGGTCACCAATTGGATATAGGGGCACTGTAAGCAAAAGCAAATAATAAAAATCACAGATTTATTTGGACATTGAAAAATGAAATTCCCTTTCCCGAACATGTTTTAACCCTTCTTGTGGCATCTTTGTACTTTCATTATACAAAAAATTAGCAAACATGAGTAAAGTATGGTTTATAACAGGATGTTCCACAGGCTTTGGAAGACACCTGGCACAGGAAGTATTGCAAAAGGGAGATAAGGTTGCAGTAACAGCACGCAATATTAATGATGTAAAAGATCTTTCGGATAAATACCCGGAAACCGCGTTTGCAATTACATTGGATGTGACAAAAACAGACCAGGTAACAGCAGCAGTACAGCAGGCTGTAGATAAATTTGGAACCATTGATGTGTTGGTGAACAATGCCGGTATTGGATATTTTGGTGCTATCGAAGAAAGTGAGGAAGCGGAGATCCGCCGCATGTTTGAAATAAATTTCTTTGGACTTGCAGCAGTAACAAAAGAAGTACTTCCAATTTTACGCAAACAACGCAAAGGGCATATAATCAATATTTCTTCTGTAGGCGGAAGTGTCGCTTTCCCTGGTGTTGGTATGTACAATGCCACCAAGTTTGCCGTAACAGGTTATTCGGAATCGCTGGCAAAAGAACTGGCTCCGCTGGGTATTAAAGTAACGGTTATTGCACCAAGTGGTTTTCGCACAGATTGGGCTGGCCGTTCTGCCAATGATTCAAAGATTAAGATCAATGATTATCAAGCCACCGCACATACCAACCAGGGTACAATAAGGGGTTACAGCGGTAACCAGCCCGGTGATCCGGTTAGGGCAGCACAGGCCATTATTAAAATTGTGGAAACAGCAGCTGCGCCGGTACGCTTGTTTTTAGGCGCAGGGGCTTTAAAAGGAATCAGGAATAAAATAGAAGAAATGAAAACAGATATTGATGCCTGGGAGGAAACAACGGTGTGGGCAGATAATCCAAAAAGCTAAAAATATTAAGAGCCGGTTTTTTTCGGCTCTTTTTTTATCCCAAAGGCACAAAGATTCACAAAGGAGATCAGTTAAATCATGACGATCATGATCATCTGCCTTCCCGTTTTGCAGTATGCAAATCAAAAATACTTTAATCTTTTAATCTCTCCAATCCCGATCTACAAGCCCAACACTTCTCTCATTTTCACATATCCTGTTCTGCTCACCGGCACTTGCGGCCCTGTTTTTAAAACAGCCACATAATTGTCTTTTTCATAAGGCTCAATTCGGGTGATCTGTTGCACATTTACAATATAAGATCGGTGACTGCGCACAAATTGCTGTACCGGCAAACTTGTTTCAAAAAAACCCATCGTTTTTTTCTTCAGGAAATAACCTTCGGCTGTATGAATTTTCACATATTCGTCTGCAGCTTCCAGGTAAAAAATATCTGCTACAGGAATGATCTTAATTTTATTGCCATTTTTTACCACGATACGATCGCTTTGAACGGGCGACTGCGAAGCAGTTTCCAACAAAGCATTGGTATCCGGCTTTGCAATATTTGTTCGTTGCTCTTTCCATTTTTCAATGGCTTTATCAAAACGCTCCTGGCTGAAGGGTTTTAATAAATAATCGGTGGCATGTGCTTCAAAGGCCTTGATGGCATATTCATCAAAAGCGGTAGTGAAAATGATAGCTGGTGGCTGGTCCAGTAATTCCAGCATTTCAAACCCATTGATCTTAGGCATCTGTATATCTAAAAAAACAAGATCAGGTTGATGCTGCTGAATGGCTTTGATACCTTCAAACCCATCACCACATTGTTGTACAATGTTTAAACCAGGATGCGCTTCCAGGTATTCGGCAACAACCGATCTTGCCAACGGTTCATCATCAATTAATATTACTTTACTCATTGATCGTTTGCGGAATTTTTAAAACGGTGGTAAATAAACTACCGGCTGTTTCGGTGTGTAATAAATTGGTTCTTGCAAAAAGCAGGTACAATCTTCGCTCAATAGATTTAAGTCCAAAACCCACTCCCGTTCTGCTGCTGCTGGTTTCGGGGTCAAAGGGATTTTGAACAGTGATCAATAATTCGTTGTTGACTGCCGTTGCTTTTATATGAATATTGGTTGGTCCAATGGTATCGTACAAACCAAACTTAATAGCATTTTCTACGATCGGTTGTAATAACAACGCCGGCAATTTCATTTCCAATACAGCTTCCTCTTTTTCAACAATGGTATGCAGGCGGTTGCCAAAGCGAATGGTTTCGATATCGAGGTATAATTGCAAATGCTGTAACTCTTCGCCCAGGCTTATCCATTGCGTTTCATCTTTTTTTATTGTGCCTCTTAAAAACTCTGATAACTGCTGAACCATTTTTCGTGCTTCTTTGGGCTGGCTGCCTATTAAAGCATTAATGGAATTTAGGCTGTTGAATAAAAAGTGTGGTTGCAATTGCTGGCGTAGTTTAAACAGCTCTGCGTCTTTGGCCATTTTTTGTGCATCGGATTTTCTGCCTGCCATATCCTCTTCATCCTGGTGCCTTCGCCAGATGATACAGATAAGCGCTACACAACTCAAAAACAAAAATGCCATGCTTGCCCTTATTCCAAAAGACCGGTTTAAAAAATAACTGTAATCTGCACCGTCGCCCTGTATCATTTGTAACACGCCCTTGCTGATCAAAACTGCACCAAGGCTTAACACTAAGCAAAGAATAAAAAAGTTGAAATAGCCCTTTCCTCCAGGCAGGTAAAAACGAAGGGTGGTGATGATGAGCAGGCATTTAAGTAATAAAAAAGCATTTGTTACAAGACTGTCTACAACGGCTGTTTGTAAAGGGAAGTTGTAAAAATAAAGCAGTAGCGTATGCTGCGTAAAAATAACCAGCCAGCAGAATATGAACAATATCCTGAAACGTTTTACAGAAAAGGGAGATGCTGCCATACTATACCAGTATTAGTATTTCGTTGTGTTCGGTGCTGTTGATCAGTTTTGCTTTATTGTGAATGAGATCCATGTATTCGTCTCCATCTTCCACTTCTTTTATTTTGGAGTAAATCTCTGCACCATCCAGTAATTCTTCCATGCGGTATAACTCACTCACATTTACAAAAGTCCAGTGAACAGGTTGTTGGTGAATATTGTAAAAAGAATCTTCTTCTGTTTTGCCGTATTCAACGGCCTTATCAAAAGCATGTTGTTTATTGTTGGCGTTGATCAGCCGGAGCTGTTCATCAAACTGTGCAGTATGCTCTCCATTGCCGCAAACAATTTGAAATACTATTTTAGCAAGATACCAATTCATAGTTGAATATTTTATAAGTCAATAGTCAGTGGATAATAGTCAATAGACCCGTCTTCAGTTTGGATAGAAATCCGGAATCTTACAATCTTTTAATAGCTTCTTATATCAATTCCGCCCATCAGTACGGTTCCTTTTATAACCAGTATTTTGTCAGGATTTTCCTGCAGGCCGGTGATTGGTCGTTTATCATCTATGCCACCAAAAATGGCTACGGCTTCCTGCTGAATATTCCAATCGGGAGGAACGATGAGTTTTGTGCCACCAAAAATGCAGGTAACTTCTAATACTACCCGGCCCTGTATATCTGCTTTACTAAGGTTAAGTTCCGATCCGCCAAAAATATTGGTGAGTTCTCCGCCCCTGAAATTTTTGGACAAGTTGATTTTTTTGGAACCACTGAAAATATTGGTTGATTCAATTACATCTTCATTGGTAAAGCTGGCACCTCCTTCATCAAATGGTTGATCATAACTAACCGGGTTATTGGGATCCTCGTTGTTTTTATCCCATTTAGATTTGCACATTTTTGGTTTCAGTATAATGAACAAACCCACGGCGATAATGGCAATAGGCCAGATGTATCTTTTTATAGCCAGGTCAGGAAAATTTTCCATGAACAGGAATATAGAACCGATGATGATGGGAACAGCCCAGCCGCCGTCGCCGCGGAAGTTATGCTTGACGCCTACATACAAACCAATGGTGATTAGAAGGGTTTTCCAGGAGAAAAGCCAGTTGGGTAATTCGGGATACATTTTATTGATTAAAAATGCGGAGCCGATCAGCACTAAAAATACACCTGTTATGACGCCCTCTTTTTCGTTACGTGATCTTCTGAAATTTTCTCTTGTGAATCGCCTGTTGCTATCGGGTAACTGTTGCATGGTTGATAATTTTCATCAAAACTATGGCGGGGCGAATTGTTTTGCAATAGCATAGAAGCTATTAGGCTGCTAAAAGCAGGTAAACTGCGGAAAAAAGGGGGCGAAAACGGATCGGGATGGAAGGATTAATGAAGGGTAGGATGGTTGGTGTAAATCTACCATTAAGCATCCGTATCCCTATATTCATGAATTAGTTCATTAATTGTGGTTACTATTTTTTTCTTCTCCTTTCTGTTCCTCCAAAATCAATGAAGCCACCATCGGTATCATGACGCTGGATGGAAAATGTGAATAAACTGTCGTTATAAAAAAAATGAACATCATAATTCGAATGCCTCTTTTTGTTCAGCAGTCAGCAATAATGTTATTTCTAAAAGTTTATACAGGTGGGTAATTTCGATAGTTCAAAAATTCCCAGTGCTATTAACCCGCTAAACAAAAAGGCCAGAAAAACTTCCATTCCGTTGAATTTTTCAGGCCTGGTAATCATAAAATAAAAACCTACAGCGCCAGGTAGTATCACTATAATAAACAGGCCGGCATTCCAGTATTTGTCAGAATTGGTTCTCTGTAAAATTTCTGATTTAAAATCCTGTAAAGTCATAGAAAGATGTAAATATTATTTCCCTTTCGCTCCCAACAAACCTTTCAGCCTTGCGATGGTATTGTTCGCTTCAATCAACTGCAACTTAAGTGCGTGTAATTCCGGCTGTCCTGCTTTAAGGAGGGCTTCTGTTTCTTCATTGCTTTGTTGAAGCAACAGAATATCTTCATCCATGCGTTTATTGATGATAGCAGCTTCCTTCAATCGCTGCTTAAGGGTAAGTTCAATGGTTTCCTTGGCCTGGTAAACCGAATTGAGTTCCTTCTGAAGCGTTTCCTTTTTAAGTTTTTCACTTTCAAGGTACCCTCCGCTGCTGCGGAGTTGTTTTTGGGTTTTACTCAACCGCATATATATAATGATGGCGCCCAATAAACTACCTAGTACAAAAGCCGCAACAGCGAGATATATAGAAACCTGCATTTAGTATCAAATAATGTGTCTGTAAAGATACGAATGCCCGCTTAAAAGGAGGGGGCTTTAGCCAAATAGGTAAAAGTCTACCAAAAAAACAGGGTTTTTCTTTAAAAATTACCACATATTGGGTATTGTTCATGCAAAAAAACTATTGTCTATTTGTATATCAATTTGATCGTACTCAATCAACATAGGTCCGTTTCAATCGTACCAGGCTTACTACCCTGAGAATGTAAAAATTTTTTTCTCATGCTTGAACACTCCCCCGTTCCGAATTTCCGGAATGGGTTTTTTCTTTTATAGGACTTCATCTTTCTGCATGTATTCCTGAAAAATGAGGGTTAAATTCGTTTAATTATAGACCACAAAAAGGGTTCGCTAAAAATATTATCAAAAAATACTAAAATAGTTAGCGTAATTCAAAATAAAATTCTACATTTGTTTCCACTTAATTTTAAACGCAATTAGATACATCAATTAAACTTAAAAACATGAGCAACGCAGAAAAATTAAAGGCACTGAAACTAACCATGGACAAAATTGACAAGGATTTTGGAAAAGGTTCGGTTATGATGATGAGTGATAAAGGAGTTACTGAACAGGAATACATTTCAACAGGTTCTATAGGACTGGATGTGGCACTGGGCATTGGCGGTTTACCTAAAGGAAGAGTAGTAGAAATTTATGGCCCGGAATCTTCGGGTAAAACAACCCTGGCAATTCACGTTATTGCTGAGGCGCAAAAAAAAGGTGGCATGTGTGCCTTTATTGATGCGGAACATGCATTTGATAGTGCTTACGCACAAAAGTTAGGTGTTGATATTGATAACTTGTTAATCTCGCAACCAGATTATGGTGAGCAGGCATTGGAAATTGCAGACAGGCTGATCCTTTCCGGCGCCCTGGATGTGGTAGTTATTGATTCCGTTGCAGCATTGGTACCAAAAGGCGAACTGGAAGGCGAAATGGGTGATAGTAAAATGGGCCTGCAGGCAAGATTAATGAGCCAGGCGCTGAGAAAATTAACCGCTACTATCTCCAAAACAAACAGCTGCTGTATCTTCATTAACCAGTTAAGAGAAAAGATCGGTGTTATGTTTGGTAACCCGGAAACAACAACCGGTGGTAATGCATTAAAATTCTATGCTTCTGTTCGTTTAGATATCCGTCGTTTGGCACAAATAAAAGATGGCGACGAAGTGGTGGGTAATCATATTAAAGTAAAAGTGGTAAAAAATAAAGTGGCACCCCCTTTCCGCCAGGCAGAGTTTGATATTATTTATGGTGAAGGAATTTCCAAGCAGGGTGAGATTATTGATATGGGAGTAGAACTGGGCATTGTTCAAAAAAGCGGTAGCTGGTTTAGCTATAACAATGATAAATTGGGCCAGGGCCGCGAAGCTGTTAAGCAACTGATGAGCGATAATCCCGGCCTGGCTTCAGAAATAGAAGCCAAAATAAGGGAAAAGATTAAGGAAGTGCAGGGAACATAGCCTGCACCAGAAATATTTAAGTTTGGGTTATTTAGTATGCACCGTCTTTTTCTAAAGACGGTTCTTTTTTACCCTGATTTCCGGGATGCAAGATTACCTATATGATAAACCGCTCTCCAGGAAATTTTTGGAATGAAACCTCTTCCTCCGTGTATTTTTGCCTTTGCGGCTAAAAAAAACTTCCCTAAATCATAACCACTTCTTGAATAATGATCCTCAACTTTGCGCATCCAAAAACATTGTTTTGAAAACGACTACAAAAGCTCACCTGGCATTACTCGGCACGAATATTTTTTTTGCAATGAACTATACTGCTATTAAGTATATAGTGAATGGAGGTTTTGCAAAGCCATTTGGACTTAACCTCTTCCGTGTAGGTGTAAGCTCAGTACTACTTTGGCTGTTGTTTTTTATTAAGCCTTCTAAAGTAGTAATTCAGAAAAAGGATATAGGAAGATTTTTATTGTGTGCTTTATTGGGTATCACCATTAACCAGCTATTGTTTGTAAAAGGATTATCGCTTACCTATTCCATTCATGCATCGTTGCTTATGTTAACAACACCCATTCTTATTACTATAATGGCTGCATGGATATTAAAGGAAAAATTAACTGCTTTTAAAATAACAGGGCTTGCGCTGGGCATCGGTGGTGCAGTAATATTGATAAGTTCCGGGAAAAACTCGGGTAATGCCAACGACGTACTGTTGGGAGATATATTGGTTATATTAAACGCCATTGCGTACACATTTTATTTTATACTGGTAAAGCCATTGATGCAGCGATACAATCCCATTGCCATTATCCGCATTATATTTACCATTGGGTTTTTTATGATGTTGCCCTTTTGCTGGCAGCAATACAGTGATATAGATTTCTTCTCTTTTACGCCGCAGGCCTGGGTGGCTATATCCATTATAACTTTTACGGGAACATTTCTTGCTTACCTGTTCAATGTCTACGGCATAAAAATACTCGGAGCATCAATGGCTGGTACTTATATTTATTCCCAGCCATTTTTTGCGGCAGCTATTGCCGTTATATTTTTAAATGAAGGCTTTACATGGATGAAAATACTGGCCGCTGCCTGCATTTTCCTCGGCGTATATTTAACCAATAAAAAAACAAGCAATGCCTGAGTTCATTCACGCACAATCAAAAGAGGACTATTCTGCCGCTGCTGAATTATTCAGGGAGTATGCCGCCTGGCTTAATATAGATCTTCGTTTTCAAAACTTTGAAGCGGAACTTCAGTCGCTTGATAAAATGTATACACTGCCCAACGGAGGAATTATTTTATGCAAAAAAGAAAGCTTATTTATCGGCTGTGTGGGTATCAGGAAAATAGATGATGAAAGTGCAGAGATGAAGAGGATGTGGGTGAAAAAAAACCAGCACGGTAAAGGATTGGGATCTGAATTATTACACAAGGCCATCGCTCTTGCCAAAAACTGCGGTTATAAAAAAATTAAGCTGGATACATTAAATACAATGACCCCGGCTATTAGTCTATATCGAAAAAATGGATTTGTTGAAATCCCAGCCTATTATCATAACCCGGATGACAGAGCGATGTATTTCGAAAGATTACTCTGATGCTGCTGACTTAGGATAATCTACGAATAAGAATTTTTTACTAGCCTGTAAAAAATCCTGCCAGCTATTTGTTTCTATTTCAATAGCAAACACAGCGCAGGTAGGCATATTGTCAATATTTACATCTTTCACCAGAGCGTTTACAAAATCAGTAATGCCGGGATTGTGAGAAAAAATGGCAGCGGATTCAAATTTGTTATCAATTGCACTTACTACCTTATTAAATGTTTCTACAGAGGCATGGTACAAATCATCAATATAAAGTATTTCATCTTTGGGCCTGTTATATAACTTGCAAAAAGCCTGGCAGGTATTTTTAGCTCTTTTAGCCGGGCTGCTGATGAATATATCTATAATAATATTCTTATTAAGTAATCGATTAGCCATTTCGGGCGCATCTTTTTTACCACGCTCGTTGAGCGGTCGGTCAAAATCAGGTGTTGTAAAATCGCCCCAGCTACTTTTTGCATGGCGAACCATGTATAATTTTTTCATGTCAGTTGAATTGTATGTTGTAAATCTACTTGCTTTATTAAATTACACAATGTTTATGCCCATTCGTAAAGTAAATATCCGGAAGCTTTTAATTTTAATAAATTGTATCTTAATCTCCAATAAAATATAGCATGAAAAGACTTTCATTAGCAGCAGCTGTAATTGCCTGTGCCTGTTTGTTTGCCTATTGTTCCGGCTCAAAAAAAGCAGTTGCAGCAAAACCGCCTGTTACGGCATTCACCTATGAGGGGCATATTCAAAAAATAATGACTGATAAATGCAGCCCCTGTCACATGCCAGGTAAAGGCAATAAGTTGCCATTGGACAATTTCGAAACAATAAAAACAAATATTGACGATATCATCCGTCGCATTGAACTAAATCCCGGTGAGCGTGGATACATGCCGTTCAAAAAACCTAAACTTAGCGACACAAGTATTAATATTATCAAAACATGGAAGGCCGATGGTTTCCCAGGGGTAATATAATTCATGAAACATATTATTTTACTACACGGCGCCACCGGATCCAAAGATCAACTGGAACCTTTGGCCAAAATATTGGAAGAGAACTTTACTATTCACCTGTTTAACCTCCCCGGCCATGGTGGTGCAGCATTTCCTGGTGCAGGATTTTCATTGGAATATTTTGCAGGGGTTGTTTTGCAATACCTCGACCATCATAAAATAAATAGCACATCGTTTTTTGGCTATAGTATGGGGGCTATATAGCTATGCTATTTGCGCAAAAATATCCTCAGCGGGTGGAGAAGATTATTACGCTTGCCACAAAATTTTACTGGGATGAAACTGTGGCAGCCAAAGAAATCAACCTGTTGCAGCCGCAAATAATCCAGGAAAAAATTCCTGCCTTTGCGGCAGTGCTGGCCGGTAGGCATGCACCCCTTGATTGGAAAGAACAGTTACAGCATACACAAAGCCTGCTGCTGAAACTGGGTAAAAAAAATGTGCTCACTTTAAATGATTATAACGAGATTACAGCCCCATGTCTTTTAATGTTGGGCGACAGGGATAAAATGGTAACATTGATGGAAACGGTGGATGTATTTACACAACTGCCGTACGGTTCAATGGCCGTATTGCCGGAAACGAGTCATCCAATCGAAAAAGCAGATCTGGCATTGTTGAAAGTTTATATAGACCGGTTTCTTAAGGGATAAAATAAAAAAAGGGCCAGGATAGAAATCCAGCCCCGTTTTAAAATCCAATATCCTATGAAAAACCGAGTTGAAAGCTAACAGATGCTGTTGGCTTAATATTTTTACCAATGATGCAGGATAAAATCAGTTTGCATAAACATCATCAGGTTATTTATTTTTGATAGATCAAATATCGCCAGAATAAACCAAAGCTTTATTATTAAATGAGCCAGCGGTTAATTCAAGTTAGTAGACGGTTGGAACGGGTAAATAGTTTAAATTCATTTAAAATATTTTTATGAGAATAAGTCCGGTTTATAAAGCAATTATTATGTCAATTTGCCTTTACATTCCACTTCAATCAGCTGCCTGGGGTGTATTGGGGCACAGAATTGTAGGGCAAATTGCAGACAGCTATCTTTCTAAAGGAGCGAAAAAAGCGATAGCGGGTATATTGGGAAATGAATCGGTTGCCATGAGTAGTAACTGGCCTGACTTTATAAAATCAGACCCTGCGTATAAATATCTTTCCAACTGGCATTATGCAAATATTAAAGGAGGGTTAACACAGGAACAGGTAATTAATCTTCTTGAAAAGGATACGGCTACCAACGCCTATACAAAAATCAACTGGCTAAAATCAGAACTGAAAAGAAAAGAGATTTCTGTTACAGATAAACAAATGTACCTACGCTTACTTATTCATATAGTTGGAGACATTCACCAACCTTTGCATGTTGGCCGGCTTGATGATTTGGGTGGAAATAAAATAAAAGTGTTATGGTTAAACGATCCTTATAACCTGCACCAGATCTGGGACGAAGTGCTCATCGATTTCCAGCAATTGAGTTATACAGAATTTGCCACAGCAATAAATTATACTACCAAACAACAACGCAATACTTTACAACAACAACCTATGAGTTTTTGGTTTTGGGAAAGCTACCAAATTGCTGAACAGGTTTATGGAGATGTAAAAGGTACAGAAGAGAAACTGGGCTACCAATACAACTTTAAGTATAAAGCTATATTGGAAGCCCAGCTATTGAAAGGAGGAGTACGCCTTGCCGGCATACTCAATGAAATTTTCGGTTAATTATCTTTAGGCAACACCGGCCCGTATTGCAACCGGGAAGGTTTATATTTATTAGGATATAAAACATCATGCGCTGTTTCATAGCCCTCATCGGCAATATGTGCCAGGCGATTCGTTCTTTCGTCTCTTTTTTCCCGGCTCATCATATAAATAGCCAGTCCTACTGCTGCAAGTGCAGCTACTCCAATCATTGTTTTTGTAGATGTTTTCATTAGCCAGTGTTTTTTTAAAAATAAGGCAGTCTGCTTTATATTTTGGTTAAGTAATGTTAAAATGGTTAAAATAGAGATGTTTTATTGTTTTTACCGAGAATAACAGCTGATTAAATATATTGAAAAATCATGCCAAATAGCAACGGGAGCAGTACGCTTCCAGGATTTTTTTTAATACTCATTCATTATCTTGGGTAACATAAAAATGCAAAATGAGAAAAATTGTTCCGTTAGTTATCCTGCTGTTCATTGCCAATATTCTTTATAGCCAGGACCTCTCCTGGTATATTCCTGCAAACATAAGTTATAACAAATCAGTTCCTACACCAGCATCGGTAATTCATCATGAAGTAGGGGAATGGCATATAACGCACGACCGCCTGGTTGACTATATGGAAGCTATAGCCGCTGCTGCACCACAGAGGGTAAAATTGCAAACCATGGGTTTTACTTATGAACAAAGACCACAGACATTGCTGATCATTTCATCTCCAAAAAATATGGCAAGGCTGGAAGATATCCGCCTGCAACACCTGCTGCTGTCTGATCCGGTAAAATCTGGTTCTGTGAAAATAAATGAAATACCGGTTGTAGTTTATATCGGCCACTCCATTCATGGAAATGAACCCAGTGGAAGTAACGCCTCCTTGCTCACAGCCTATTACCTCGCGGCTGCAGAAGGTAAAGAAATAGAAGAACTGCTGGAAAATGTGATCGTTTTATTTGACCCTTCTTTTAATCCTGATGGATTACAAAGATTTTCTACCTGGGCCAACCAGCATAAAAGTAGAACCCTCGTAACCGATCCAAATAGCAGGGAGTTTAATGAAGTGTGGCCGGGCGGCAGATACAATCACTATTGGTTTGATCTGAACCGGGACTGGCTCCCGGGCGTGCATCCCGAAAGCAGGAACCGCATTCAATTATTTCATGAATGGAAACCAAATATTCTTACAGATCACCATGAACAGGGAAGCAATGCAAGTTTCTTTTTTCAACCTGGCGTACCATCAAGAGTAAATCCGCTTACACCGGCTAAAAACCAGGAACTAACGGCAATGCTTGGCCGCTATCATGCAAAAAACCTTGACGCTATCGGCTCGCTTTATTTTACCAAAGAAAATTATGATGATTTTTATTATGGAAAGGGATCTACTTTTCCTGACATTAATGGAGCCATCGGGATTTTATTTGAACAGGCAAGCAGCCGTGGCCATGCACAGGAAACATCCAATGGGGTGCTCACTTTTCCTTTTACCATCAAAAACCAGTTTGTAACGGCACTTTCTACTTTGCAGGGCGCCAAAGAGTTAAAAAATGAATTTTTAGCATTTCAAAGAGACTTTTACAAGGAGTCATTGTCCGGAGACAATAAAACTTATGTGTTTGGCGATAAACACGATCTTACTAAAACAAATCTTTTTATTGAAATGATGCTGAGGCATACTATTCAAATAAATGAGTACGCTGGTCCCTTTGATGCAACATTTGAAAAGGGAAGATCATTTACAGTTTCATTAAACCAGCCACAACAGGTATTAATAAAAGCAATCTTTGATAAACAACTCAGTTTTGCAGATAGCTTATTCTACGATATCTCCAGCTGGACAATGCCGTTGGCTTATGGCATTTCTTACAAGGAAACTACAAGTGCCGGCTCCGGAAAAAAAGTAGAAACAGCAGTCACACCAGTTGGTGAAGTTAGTGGCGGCAAAAGCAGCTATGCCTATTTATTTGCCTGGGATGAATTTTATGCTCCCAAAGCGTTGTACGAATTACAACGTGCAGGCCTTATCACCAAAGTAGCCAGTAATACTTTTGAAATTCGGGTAGCTGGAAACAACAAAAAATTTGATTACGGAACTATATTAATTCCCGTAGCCTTGCAATCACTTGCAGCCGATAAATTATATGAGTTGGTAAATGCTGTTGCGGGGAAAAATGGCATTACTGTGTATAGTATGCAAAGTGGCGGTGCTGTAAATGGCAGCGACCTGGGCAGCAGCAAATTTATATCACTTACAAAACCAATAACTGCCATGCTTGTTGGGGCAGGTGTAAATGTACTGGATGCCGGGGAGATCTGGCACCTGATGGACCAGCGAATGAATATACCAGCAAGTCACCTGGAAATTTCACAATTCAACAGGATCGATCTTTCTAAATACAATACCATCATCCTGGTTTCTGGTAATTACAACGAATTAAACAAAGAAAAACTAAAAGCCTGGATACAGGCAGGTGGAAATTTAATAGTACTGGAAGAGGCTGTTAACTGGGCTTCAGACAATGGCATAAGCACAGTAAAAATAAAAAAAATAAAATCAGCAACAGATAGTAGCGGAAGACTGCCTTGTGTGCAAAGAGAACAAATAGAAGGCGCCCAGCAAATGAACGGATCTATATTTGGCGCTGAGGTTGATCTCACACATCCATTGGCTTATGGCTACCATAGCAAAACGGTGAGTTTGTTTAAGCCCAACAGGGTATTTATGGAAAAACCTAAAAACCCTTTTGCATCCCCTTTTTATTATGGCAACAATCCTTTGCAAAGTGGCTACGTAAGCAAAGAAAATGCAGACGCTATTAAAAACAGTGCAGCAGTTATTGTAAATACAATTGGTGCAGGCCGGGTAATCAATATTTCGGAGAATATTAACCTGCGGGGTTTTTGGCTGGGAGGAACCAAATTATTTATGAACGCATTATTCTTTGGAAGAACTATTGATGCAGGAAGCGGCAGGACAGAAGAATAGAGATTAGTTAATGAGAGATTAGTCTGGCAGATCGATAGCAGACCCCTAATTACTAATTACTAATTACCAATCTCTAATTAACTTTGCCTATCA
>JACMKX010000018.1 GCA_014379905.1 Ferruginibacter sp.
CAAATACCGGAACTTTGGCCAATTGGGCTGATAATCCATTGAGATAAAATACTACCACGGTGAATAAAAGAATCTTTTTCATTTTTACATGTTTTAGTTTAGAATGTAAAAATGATAAAAGCCGGTTGCTTAAAAATTGATTTAAGTTAAGAGTTTTTTTTATCAAAAAGTCTTTTCCGGATACGGCTCAAACTTTCTGCTTTCATGCCCAGGTAGGATGCAATATACTTTAATGAAACTCTTTCGATAACTTTTGGCCTTTCATTTATCAATTGAAGGTATCGTTGTTCGAAGGATTGTAAAGTGAGGAATTCATTTTTTTTCTTTAAACCCAGTACAGCTCTTTCGGCCATTAGCCTCCCAAATTTTTCAAATACAGGATATTGGGAAAACAGTGATTCCAAATCTGTTCTATAAATAAGGTATAAGGTACAATCTTCCAACGCCTGGATGTTTTGACTGGAAGGTTCACCACTTAAAAAACTCTCATAATCCGAATACCAGCCATTTTCAAAAAAAAACTGGCCGGTGCTTTCTTCTCCGTCAACAATATAATAATAATGTAAACACCCTTTTACTATAAAGGCAGCATAATTACATACACTCCCTTCCCTCAATAAATGATCCTTTCGCTTTAATTTTTTTTCCGTGAGAATTGCTCGCAAGGCATTTGCCTCCTCCTGATTAAAACTAACAAGCTGTTCAATACTTTTGATAATACTCTCGGACATCAGACAATTCTTTAACGATAATTGAAGTATTTAATAGCCAGACACACAACCTTGAAAATACCCTGGTGCTAATTTACGTCTCATTGTATTGTAAACGTAATAATATTTTAACCAAAGCTATGCCCTGAAAATATGAATGGTGATTGAAGAAGGTCTAACGTTTGCAACAAAGGTTTTCCAATCAAAATAGTTGAAACCTGCAAAAAAAGACTGTCGGGCAAAAAATGTAAAAAGCCTGTTCAAATATTTTTAAGAGAGTTAATCATTGCAATCGCTGCGAAAAATGGAAAGGTTTTAAATATAAATAATGACTAATTTATTTACCTACACATGATAAAAAAGCAGGACTACGATTCATTCAGAAGGAATATTTATTTGATATAAACTTAAAAAATAATGGAACAAAATGGAATAAAATATTGTAGTCAAGGCAACCTCTTTCATTTACTTACTGCTTTGAAAAGGAAAATATCAACCTCAATGCAAACTCCTTATTGTAACAGGCTTCAATCAAATACAACTTATATATAGTTTTTAAATGTAGTTGACGAAGAAAACGGAATGAAAGAGCCTAAGGTGATAGGGCTTAGTATTTTATCCCCCTACCAATTAATTACATTTATCACCCCCAATACAAAGGAACCAGTGGTACCCAAGTTGTTCTTACTACAATAATTGGCACCATTCCACCAAACCAATTACCAGTCGCCGATGCCGGAACCGATATCGTATTTCCATTTGGTGTTACCAGCCTACTTTAAATGGACTTGGTTCTTCTAACAACGATGGAGGTATCAGGTCATTCAGTTAGGGACTTGCTAACTGACCTTCAGTTTTCGCCTTAAGCCCTTTTTATTCTCCTCAGCCACCTTAAGTAATTTAACAACCGGCAATTAACGGTTACCGATAGCAGTTTAAAACAAGCAGGGACTTTGTTAACATTGTTGTACACACTGGCAATCAGCCACCGATTCTCCAGAATTTCAAACAATCGTTTTACCATAAATTTTGTCTTAAAAATCAGTTTTACTACACTCTTTATCTAATTTATAATCTTTTCTGAAGTTTCCAATGCTATTAGTATTTCCAAAAAAGATCCTCCCAATAATCGTTTTACTGTAATTTAAAACAATTATAACTATATTACAGTAGTAAATAATCAATTTACAGTAATATGGCAGATAAATTAGTTGGAAATAGTTGGCTACAAAAGCACTACAAGCTAAATCTATATAAGCTGACTAAATTATCTTATATAGGAAACAATAATAGCCTGCAATTGGATGCAGTTGGCAATATAGAACAGGTATACGGGCCGAAGTATGCTGTAGCGGAAGAGATTCCTTTGCTACAATTAGAATTTGCTTTAAAATACGATCATATCAACCTTGATTTTATCCGGGAAGTACTGCTGCAGATACCCCCGGAAGATATAACGGCATTTATAGAGCAGACACCCTCGGGGAAGTATGCCAGGAAGATAGGCTTCCTTTTCGAATTTCTCACCGGTAAAAAGTTGGAAATACAGAAAGAAATTACTGGAAATTACCTACCCTTGCTGGAGGAAGAAAAATACTTTACAGGAAATATTGTACGCAATTTAAGATGGCGCATTCAGAACAATTTACTTGGAACACCGGATTACTGCCCTGTTGTACGCAGAACAAGGAAACTGGAGGAAATATTATCCATAAGTATCCCCGATAAAATAGACGGCTTAAAAAATAAATTTTCGCCTGAAATATTCCGCCGCGCCATCAACTTTTTATATACAAAAGAAACCCGGTCTTCTTACGAGATTGAGCGGGAAAAACCTTCAGCCGATCGAATGGATAAGTTTGTGGCCCTCTTAATGAAAGCAGGCACAGAGGAGCATGCAGAAACCCTTTCGATGCAACGCCTGGTCGAATTACAGAATGCTATTGTTGATCCCAGATATGCCGCTGCCGGCTACCGCGATTTTCAGAATTATGTGGGGGAATCCCTTAAAGATTTCAGGGAACAGTTACATTATGTTTGCCCGCCGCCGGCAATACTAGAGGGACTTATGAAAGGAATAACCGCTACGGCCGAAAAAAGCAAAGGCCTGCCGGCGGAAGTCCGGGCGGCAATTCTGTCGTTTGGCTTCGTATTTCTTCATCCGTTTGAAGATGGTAACGGACGGCTGCATAGATTCCTGATTCATGATGTACTAGTACAAGATGGAATAGTTCCTCAAGGCCTTATCATTCCGGTATCTGCACATATGCTCAACCACATGGGAGAATATGACAGCATCCTGGAGCAATATTCAAAACCGCTCATGCAACGCATAAAATTCAATAAGGAAGAGTTGGGGGAAATAGAAGTGAGCAACCCGCAGGAAGTAGATGGGTATTTCAGGTACCCGGATCTTACAGAACAATGCCTATACCTTACAGCCACTATTCATGCTACCCTACAGGAGGATATGCCGCAAGAATTGCTTTTTATACAACGATATGATGAAGTAAAACGTTCCTTGCAGCGGATAGTGGATATGCCGGACAAAGACATCAATCTGATGATCATGTTCCTGCACCAGAATAATGGAATCCTGTCAAAGGGAAAAAGGGAGCATTTCAAAAAACTAACCGAAAAAGAAATGGATGATATGCAGGCAGAATTCAGGGAGGTATTTGAAATGGATCGTAAATAAATAGGGTTCATTTCAGTTTCAGTAAGCATTGCAAGGCATGTAATTTTTCTAATTCCCGCTCATGAAAATATTTAAGAGTAAATTTATTCCTCCGGCAACGATATATTTGTTTTCGTACCAGCACCTTCTTTGCTATCAATGTTTACTGTACTATTGAAAGACTGAACCCTGCTGCGCATATTTGACAACCCAATTCCACTTTTCTTACCGGAAGCTTTACATAAAACAACTGCGAGCTCCCTGTCTGCCCCGTCAATAAAGGGGCCGCCTTATACTTTAAGACAGCCCTTTTCGAAAATTTTATGATAGTAATATGTATTATGCTGAAAAAGAATTGATTTTTTTCTATCTCCACTAGTGGCAGAAGTATATTCCCGAAAGGGATACTGCTGTTCCTTAGTGTTCTTCTTCTTCTTCTTCTTCTTCTGCTGCTGATGATGCCCCACCTACATAGGTACCTGTAGTAGCTACCAGATTTGAAAAGAAAATACTATTCAGGAACACGCGGGTAGTACCCAGCCAATAACCACGATAAGTAGGATCATCTGCAAATAGAACAACCCTTCCGCTTCCGCTGGGACTTAAAATAATGGCCGCACTATTGCTGATCTTTTTGATATTGTCCTTAGAAGTATACCCGTTAATAAAAGGTTTATCGGCGTATTGAGCAATGGTTGCATACTTATTTGGGCTGGGTTGCAAAAGTGTAGTGCTGTTTTTATTTACAAATAATTTTCTGTTGCTGACACCAAAAGCCAGAGGGTGAGTGATATCCAGGTCTGTAATAAAAATAGCCCCATTAATTCTTTTAGCCCCTTCTACATCCTGTTGTTGGGCATAGTCTGTTCGTTCCGCACTTTCCATAGGCCTGTTGACAACTCCGGCAGCAGGATTTGTGGTACTGGAAATAACTCCGGCGGCACCATTAGCACGGGCTGCCGGCGAAACCAGCAAAGCAGTATTTCTATTTAATTGGGTAGGTGCAGGCTGGTTTTCGGTAGTATTTGTATTGCCTCCACGCCTTTGCCCTATATCTGTCGACAGCAATTTATCCCTGCTCAATTCATTTTGTATAGCCCATTCTGTTGCACTCTTAAAAGTTATTAAAGTTCCACCGTCGCTCACCCAGGCCTTAATCTTTTCTACGGTCGCTTTATCCCATGCATTGTATGTTCCGCTGGGGAGAATCAGTGTATTAAAACGGGTAAGATCTGCCCGCTGAAACTGCAATAAGTCTATTTTCACTACCGGCAGGCCCAGGTGTTGGTTCAATATAAACCAAACCTGTCCGGCCTCGGAAGATGTTACTCCCTGGCCAAAAGCCAATGCAACGGTAGGCTTTTGCACTGCTTTTATATTACTGCTGCCGAGATCTATTCCTTCTGCACTAAAACCCGTGCTGACAGCATTAAATTGTACACTGTTTTTTTCGGCCACCAGGGATAATAAATGATACAAGCTGTCTTCATTGAAGTTTTGTCCGGCTACCGGTATTACCAAAGTGCCATAGCCAAAGCTTTTACTACCCGATGAGAGGCTGGCGGTAAATGGTTTAAAGGCCACCTTAACCAACACATTTTTTTCCAGCAGCTGGTATAGAGCTTTGGATGCATTAAAGTCACTGTAACTTACTATATAGGCATAAGCGGATTTACCGCCGGCTATGGTTCCTTTTGACGCAGGGAGCGATGTTATCATCTTTCCCTTTGCAAAATCGGCTGAAGTAATTTTAGCATACTTTACACCATAAGCATGTATAACACTCCATCCGGTATTGTCATAATAAATACTGTCTTTAAGGTTATTCTCTTCAAACAAAGAATGTATAATAAAAAAATTCGGTTGCTCGGTAGGCAACACATAAGCCGTGCCTTTTTGAAAAGTTTTTCCATCTGCTGTTGTATTGTCATTTAGTTCATAAGCATTTATCTTATGACGCAGCAGCAGGTCCAGAAATTTTTGTGTCAGGCCCGCATCGTTGTTATCTCCAAATACATAAGCTTTTACCGGAAAGGCTTTCGCTTTTTCAATGGCAGTTTTAAATAGATTTTTTTGTGCTTTAAACAGGTTTTGTTTTTCTGCAACTGCTCCCTTTATGGTGGAAAAACTGGTAGTAAGATGATTGCGGATGGTAAAAGCAAAACTGAGCAGTCCGTTAGATGTTTCTTTTACCAGCCCGCCACTGCTGGCCTGCTCAAAGGTGGCTGCGATACTGCCATAAAATTTGGGATAGGTGGATCCGTAAATGGGGGAAAGATTATCATAATTTTCTTTGGTAAAATAGAGGGAACCGATATCATCCAGTGCTTTTGCATGATACTTTGCCAACACAGCACTTTGCTCGTAAATAAATGCAGGTATAATTGGACTTTCGTGCCTTTTAGGAGAAGGTTCAAAATAGTAGGTAGCATTGGATCCCTGCTCATGAAAATCAATTTGTACATTGGGATACCACTGATGAAAAAAAGCATTGCGGTTTCGGCTTTCAACATGCACCAGGTTTAACCAATCTCTGTTAAGATCGGCATAATAGTGATTGGTTCTGCCGCCTGGCCATGCTTCATTATGCTCTTTGTCCAAAGGGTCTGATACGGCGGGGAAAGACTTGTAAGCATTGTACCAGTTCGCAGCTCTGTCTCTTCCATCAGGATTGAGAGAAGGATCAATGAATATCACAGCTTCTTTTAGCCATTTCTTCGTTTCTTCGTTCTGGTTGGCGGCAAGGTAATATCCTGCAAGAAGGCTTACTTCCCCACTTGAACTTTCGTTGCCATGAACGCTGTAGCCCAAGTGTATAACCAAAGGGGCATCTGAACCCACCATTGGTTTAGAGGGATCTACCAGCGTAAGATGTTCCTGGCGGATTTCTTCCAGGCGATTGTAATTTTCCGGATCAGTAAAGGTTACTACAATTTGCTCCCGCTCTTCATAGGTTTTACCAATGGATTGTACATGCACTCTGTTGGTTAGTCTTGCCAACTCCCTGAAGTAGGCAACTATCTGATCATGCCTGGTGTAGTGCGTACCAATGGCATACCCCAGAAATTTTTCAGGAGATGGTATACTCACATCAAAGTTGGCAGATGAAGAAAAGAAATAATTGTTTTGTGCTTCAGCCTGGTGGAGGGAAGCGGTGAGGATGGCCAGAAATAAGCCTGCAATTTTAAATATTTTTTTCATTAGAAATATTTTTTAGAAGTTATAAATCAATAGCCGGGATTTTGGTCTACATCAGGATCAGAAAGTACATCAGCCAAAGGAATTGGAAATAGCCAAAACCGTTGGTCTGTAATACCCAATACAGCACCCGCCCTTTCTGTTCTTACGAGGTCAAACCAGCGATGTGCTTCAAAGGCGAACTCTACTGCATTTTCATTCTCGATGGCCAATAGTATTTCAGGTTTGGCAGATGCAGTAGCGGCTGGCACGCCTGCCCTTCTTCTTATTTCATTTAAATCGGCAAGGGCCCCTGGTAGCTTATCCTGTTGAGCCCGGGCTTCCGCACGGATGAGGTATAATTCAGCAATGCGTATCACGTAGGAAGGGTCTGCCCCGGTAGCTGAAGAATTATACAAGACCCCATAGATATTGTTTCCGGTGCCGGCTATCAGTGTTTTACGGGTGCCGCCTGTTGCAGGGTCATTCAATTTATTAATAATAGCAACAGAGGGCTTAAGTGTATACTGGCCGCCGCCGGAACTGAGATACCAAAGATTCCAGAAAGTATTCCGGTCGTTTACAGAGTAGCTCAATTCAAACACAGATTCTGTGGTATTGAATGGTGTAGTAAAGAAATTTTTGTAAACAGGTATCAATACGTATTTAGTGTTAGCGATCACCTGCGAAGCATAAGTTTCTGCCAAAGCCCATTCTTTGCGGTAAAGATGCAACCTGGCTCTTAACGCGCTTGCAGAACTCTTTTGAGCACGGTTGCGGGTGGTAGCATCGTCTGGTAATAAATTCTCTGCTTCAATGATATCGGAAAGTACCTGGTCATAAGTTTGTTGCAATGTACTTCTTGTTATGCCCTTTGCTGCATTGATATCGATAGTGGGTTGCAATTGCAACTGAACGCCGCCCCAGCCTCTCGCTAAATCGAAATATCCAAGTGCTCTTATGAAATAAGCTTCTCCCAGAATTTTATCTTTTTCTTCGGTGGACAGTAATGGATCTGATATAGCAGGAAGCGCAGCAATGATACTGTTGGCCGAATTGATGGCCCTGTAAATTCCCTGGTATGCCGCTACTGTGGTAACATTATCGGCAGGTATGGCATTTTGATCCAATTGCAGGTACTGGCTGAGTGTGCCGTTAAAAATTACATTGTCTGCTGTAATCGTTCCCAGAGTAGGATAATTGGCTGATTGGTACCCCTGTACTCTATCGTAAGCTCCAATGATAGCTGCTCTTGCCGAACCCGCATCTACGATAGCCCGTTCAGAAGAAAGTGCGTCATTGGGAAACTCTTCCAGGTATTTTTTGCAGGAAGAAAAAAATAAAGCAAGGATCATTACATGAACAGTGAAGATATATTTGTGTTTCATTGTTGTAGTTTTTAAATGTTTAAAAAGTAATTGTCAATCCGGCCTGGAAGGTTTTAGGTTGTGGTACCGTGGCCCAGTCGTATCCAACTGTATTTGAATTACTGCTTTGAGCACTTACCTCCGGATCAAGACCTCCATATTTCGTCAACGTAAGCAGGTTAGTTGCCTGAGCATACACCCGCAGATTGTTCAGCCGCAAACGTTTTAGCAGGAGGGACGGGAAGTTGTACCCCAGTGATATGGTTTTTAATCTGATGAAGGACGCATCTTCCAGGTAGCGGCTGCTCAGGTTGGCAACATTGCCACCGTAATTATTGGCGGCGCTGTTATTGGCTGTTGGATTACCGCTGAATGTGGTAAGCCGGGGTATGTCGGTGATATCTCCGGGCCTCTGCCATCTGTCAAGTTGCCTTGGTACAAAGCCTATATTGGCCTGGGTGTTTCCATGCACCATGAAAAAATCATTCATATTCATGATCTTATTTCCTTCCTGGAAATAAAAGAAGAAGCTGAGATCAACATTCTTATAAGTGAGATTATTGGTGATACCACCCGTAAAACGGGGCAAGGCGTTGCCCACGATCTGGCGGTCGGCAGCCGTAATAATTCCATCGTTGTTTACATCTTCATACACCGCATTACCTGTTTGAGGGTCTACGTATAGTTGTTTATATAACTGAAACGAATTGACAGGATTTCCTTCTTTGAGGATAGATATATTTCTACCCGATGCGCCTAAGGTTATGTCGGAAGCCAGCTTTTCAATGTTGTTCCGGTTACGGGATATATTAAAATCTGTTGTCCATTTAAAATTGTTCGCACTGATATTGGTTGATCTTACGGACAGTTCTATACCCTTGTTGGACACCGCTCCAAAATTCTGGAAATAGAAACTAAACCCCGTTCTCGATGGAACAGGTACTGACAATAAAAGATCCCTGGTATATTTATCGTAATAATCGAAGCTCACGCTTAGCCTGTTTTTTAAAATGGTAAAATCTATCCCAACATCGTATTGCGTGGTAGACTCCCAGGTAAGATCCGGGTTGGCTAATTGCGCAGGCCCTGTTCCCGCCTGCTCCAGGTAATTTGAGCCGGAATTCCACAGGCCCTTTGATCCGTAAGGATCTATCCCATTTTGATTTCCCGTAACGCCGGCGCTGGCCCGAAACTTGAGGTCGTTGAAAAAACCCAGCGCCTGTATAAATTTTTCCTGGCTGGCTCTCCACGTAAATCCTGCCGAAGGAAAATATCCCCATTGATTATTGACACCAAAGCGGGAAGAAGCATCGGCCCTTAAGCTCGCATCTACTGTATACTTGTTATCGTACGTATAATTTACTTTTCCAAAAAATGATACCAGTTTGGCTTGCGACCTGGAAGATGAACCTGATCGGATGGCGGCTACAGAAATTGCGGTGAGATCGTTCGAAGCAAAGCCATTACCGGTGGCCCCGGTGTTTTGATTTAATACCGTGTTGATAGTATTACCCGCCAGGGCATTGATCGTGTGTTGTTTATTGCGACCAAATGATTTAATATAAGTAAGTACCTGCTCATTGGTGAGTACAAGGTTCTTTGTTTCAGTGGAAGTGGCTGTTCCATTCGTAGAAACACCTGCCACCAGCAGTGTATTGGTATAATTGTTTTCATATGCACTGTTATTGTCCAGGCTAAAGCTGGACTTAAACTTTAATGCCGGCGAGAAGCTGTATTCTGCATACAGATTTGCAATACTGCGCCATCCTACCGCATCATTGTCCAGGTTTTCGATCAATGCCAGGTGATTATCAAAAGCCCCATAGCGTGCATAGGTGCCATTGGCATTATAAACGGGAAGGTAAGACCTTACAAATATGGCCGAGTTGACGACACCACGGGGGTTGTTATCGTTGCTGCTCACATTGCGCCTGGTGCGGGTAAGGCCCACGCTGGTGCCCACTTTCAACTGGTTGGTTACATAATTATCGTAATTAAACCTCGCTGTATACCTTTCAAAATCGGATGGTTTTACAATAGACTCCTGTTTAAGATAGCCAAGGCTTAAATAATAAGTGCTTTTTTCGCTACCACCTCTTACAGAAAGATCATAGTTGGAAGTAAGGCCCGTTCTGAAAAGATCACTCACCCTGTTATACGTGGGTTGGTTGGCCACATCGGGTATAGGTGCCACCACTGCACCACCATCAGCCGCAGTATTGACCCTTGCCTCATTGGTTAGCAGGGCCGTTTCCGGGCCATTGGTTACTTTAAATTTGTTGATTGCAGTCGACCAACCCTGGTAAGTATTAAAACTGATCCTTCCTTTGGAATTAAGCCTGCCTCTTTTTGTTGTAACCAGTATCACTCCATTTGCACCCAAAGAACCATAAATAGCTGTAGCACTAGCATCTTTTAAAATGGTGATATTGTCAATATCTTCCACGTTCAGATCTGCAATGGGATTGGATTGTTGCTGGCCGCCCAAACCCGTTTGTATAGGATCTGCGTTGCTGACAAATACGCCATCAATAATATAAAGGGGGTCACTGGAAGCGTTGATAGAATTGGTACCCCTCACCCGAAAAGTTACTCCTCCGCCGGGAACACCGGAATTTGATAGCACCTGCACACCGGTAGTTTTTCCTTGCAGCAATTGATTGAATCCCGCTACGGGATTATTGCGCAACTCCTCCCCTTTGACGGTAGTTACAGCCCCGGCAATGAATTTTCTGTTTTGCGTTGCATACCCTGTTACTACTACTTCATCCAGCTGTTTCTTATCTGCCTGGAGTAAAATATTTATTAGAGTCCTTCCCTTCACTGGTATTTCCTGCGTTTCAAATCCGGCCAGGCTCACAATAATTGACTGCAAAAGCTTACCTGTTTTTAACTCGAAAAAACCTTTGTCATCTGCAATTTCAGCGCCTTCAGACCAGCTTATAGTAGCGCCTGGTAAAGGCTGGCCCGTTTCTGATGAGGCAACCTTTCCACTGATAACAAATGGCTGGGCATACGTAAATGTTGCGATGAGTAATAATACCATTACCCATACACTCTTTTTATAAAAAAATTTCATGATTATTTAATTTAAATGTAAGAGAAACCTGTACAGATGGCTCATTACCATCCTGGCTCAGGTGAATCAATAAAAAATCAGGGGGAAATAAGTGACATCAACAACAGCAACAACAGCCATATGAGAAAGAGGATGAAAAAGTAAAATTGTTGAAACGAAGGCTCATTGCAGCATCCATCATGTATGCGCTATCAGTTTGTTTTTGATAAAAGGAGTTAATCTGCAGCATTGGTCTTACAAATATTTTTATTAGTCTACTAAATTGGTAGACAAATATAGCATCCCTCCCAGCAACTACAAAATTAAAATTTACGAGATAAGAAAAAATGCTACAAAAAAGTCTATAAAAACAGTAGAGTAATATAAGTTTGCATAAAAAAAATGAAACCTCTTGCTGTATATCATGAACATCCTGACTGGTTCAAACCCTTATTTGCAGAACTGGATGAAAGGGACATCGCCTATGAAAGGCTCAACCCTGCCGCCCATAGTTTTAATGTGGAAGATATTTCAATAAAGTATGCTTTATTTTTCAACAGAATGAGCCCTTCGGCTTATTTGAGAAATGGTGAACAGGGCACTTTTTTTACGCTCAGTTATTTAAAACACCTGGAGTTACATGGAACTAAAACTATTAATGGTTATAAAGCATTTACCTACGAAACATCCAAGGCAATGCAGTTATCGCTCATTAAAAAATTAGGCTATGGCTATCCCAAAACCATAGTGGTAAACCATTCTTCTCAATTACTGGCAGCTGCGGCGGCACTTCGTTTTCCTATTGTAGTAAAGGCCAATATTGGTGGTAGTGGAGCCGGAATAACCAAATACAATGAACTGGCCACCCTGCAAGCCGATATAGAGGCAGCTGTCATTGACTTTGGTATTGATAAAACCGCACTTGTACAGGAATTTGTACCGGCCAGAGGTGGATTTATTACCCGGGTGGAAACCCTGGATGGTAAATATCTGTACGGTATCAATGTATATACAAACGGAGAGAATTTTAATTTATGCCCGGCAGACATTTGTCAGACAAATGATGGCAAGGAATTACTGCGCAATGCCTGTGCGGTTGATGCCCCGAAGAACGGCTTAACAGTAGAAGCCTATACTCCCCCCGAACCAATTATTAAAGCCATTGAAGCCATTGTACAGGCGGCAGGTATTGATGTTGGCGGAATTGAGTATATGACAGACGACAGAGATGGCAGCATTGTTTACTATGATGTAAATGCGCTATCAAATTTTGTGGCAGATGCGGTCAATGTAATTGGCTTTAATCCACATGAAAAACTGGTGGATTACCTGGAAGAAAAAATTCATGCGGGGGTTGAAAGCAGCAATAGCATCCACGCATAAAAAATGAAATTAAAAGCTAAATCATACATACAAACAATATTATGCAATACGGATACTGGTTACCTGTTTTTGGAGGATGGCTCAGAAATGTAGAAGATGAACAAATGAATGCAGATTGGAACTATGTGAAAAACCTTGCGATAAAAAGCGAAGAGTGGGGTTATGCAGTTTCCCTGATTGCAGAATTGAATCTTAATGATATCAAGGGTATTACAGCACCCAGCCTGGATGCTTGGAGCACCGCTGCTGCACTGGCTGCTGTTACCCAAAAAATAGAGTTGATGGTGGCCGTAAGACCTACCTTTCACAATCCCGCTCTGCTGGCCAAAGCAGCTGCCAATATAGATCACATCAGTAATGGCCGGGTATCGTTGAACGTAGTGAGTAGCTGGTGGAAAGATGAAGCAGAAAAATATGGGGTAAATTTTGAAGAACATGATGATAGGTATGCCAGAACAGAAGAGTGGCTTACAGTACTGGACAATGTCTGGAAGAAAGATCACTATGATTTTTCGGGGAACTATTATAAAGTAAAAGACAATGTACTTCAACCCAAGCCGGTTTCACAACCCCGACCGTTCATTTATGCGGGTGGCGAAAGTGAAAAAGCCAAAGACCTGATAAGCAGCACCTGCGATGGATATGTGATGCACGGAGATGACCCGGCTTCCATTGCAAGCCGCATCATTGACTTAAGAGAAAGGCGGAAAAAAAAGGGATTACCAGCAATGAAATTTGGAGTGGCTGCTTACAGCATCATCCGCAACAGCGATGCGGAGGTTAAAAAAGAATTAGAACGCATTACCAATGTTCAGGAAGGCACTGCCGGGTATGAAAATTACCAGCAATGGCTCAGTGGTACTCAACTCGAGCAGCAGGTATCGTTATACGATTACTCCGTTTCTAACCGCGGGCTTCGCAGCGGCCTCATAGGCACGCCGGCACAGGTGCAGGATCGCATTGATGAGTTTGAAAATATTGGTGTAGATTTTTTTCTCCTGCAAAGCAGTCCGCAATTAGAGGAAATGCAAAGGTTTTCTGAAGCAGTGATAAAAAAATAGTTAAAGGCGAAACACTTAATTGCTGTGCAGCAAGCTATCAAAACATTTGTTTGTATTTTTTGCAAAGCATTCTGGGAGAGCTCACCCTGAGACATCACAGGATGAGCATCTCCAATATTCGGCGGTCATCCATCTCAAATGCAAAGAATTTTAAAACTCCTCTTAATACCCGCTTTTTTAGATGATTTACTACCCCGCCCGACTCCGGAGTGAAGGGGCAATATTCCAAACGTGGCCACGTTTGTACATCTTGCCATGTGCAAGACCCGGCACATTACGCCTTGATAAAGATTAATGCTTGAAGAATTTGTGAGGATATGCTTCAGAGATACTTTTAAACATATAAAAGAAAAAGCCAGGAGGCTATTAATAAAATTACTTGAATAGATTTTTTCTCTTTCCACAAATTCATTTTCACTATCAATCTACCAAAAAATATAAGGCAGTTTTTATACCAATTACAAGCAATATGCTGTTCCGGTATTTTAGGGGAATTGCTATTCATGCGCCCAATTCAGTCCTCTATTCGCTATTGAAACAATATTGAATTGATACCACGGCAATTCCATCTTTTCTCACTTTGCCCGGTTTACAAACGGGTACAATTGGTAATTTCATATACACTTTTTAATTGTTCAGAACTCTAAAAAATGGACAGGAAATTTTAGTCTATCAAAAAGTTTATTAAAGTGAAGTAAAGCGGAGTATGACGGTAAAATGCAGAAAGAGGGAAAATTGTTACAATCTTCTGAAAACAAAGGGATAACAGTAAGGATAGGTAAAAATAGAAAAAGCGACTATCGTATTGATAGCCGCTTTCGGAGGTCCCTAGCGGATTCGTTATTTAAAAATAACTACCAGAGGATCAATGCTTTAATTTTTTGGTCTATTTTTTAATCTATCAAATGTCTTATCAGCCCTATATCATACCTCACTTTACTTAACATTCCTTAACATAACAAATATACAAAAACAGCAGGCAGGTTTAATAATGTTAACCAGAAAAAATGGAATATTGAAGCAATACAAAGTCTTGTTCACTCTTTTTATTAAGTATGAGTTGATCAGTTACTAGTTTAGTAGTTAAAAGTTATTCCAGCCCCTAAACCCATGTCGCTATCATAGTGTGTTCTTACGGATAAGTTGCGGCCGAGAATGTAGTTCAAGCCTACCATGTATTCTTTATCGGTGTTTAACATGAAAGCAGCACGTAGTTTTTTTGCAATAGGTATATCTTCTCTCATTAATTGTAACCGGACTATACCATCAGTGAAAACTTCCGTTTGAAATCGAATGAGCATGGGCAACGTATAATTTACACCAACACTTACTACTGCCCTGTTGTCTTTTGTGTTAGTTTGTCCAAAGAGATTCTTCTCTTGCTCGTCAATACCCATTTTCCTGTACCGCCAGTCAAACCCAACAAATGGCATGAGCCATTGCATCTTTCCTAAATAGCGGCCAATATGTGTCTCGGTTTCGTAGCCATGCATGTCGTGATAACCCAGGCGCCATTCACTGCCAACACTCCAACGGGTATTTTGCAACATCATTTCGCCGTCATTTCCATTGGTAGCAAAATCATTTTGAAACATGAAATGCATTTTTCTATCATCGGCAAATAATTTTCGCCGTGCTAATTTTGGATTGGGGATTAATGGATTGGCCTGTTGATTCTGATAACTGAAAACCCGGCCCATACCACTCATCATGTGGTACAAAATATGACAATGAAAGAACCAGTCTCCCTCTACATTTGCATTAAACTCTAATGTATCTGTTTCCATCGGCATAATGTCAATGATGTTTTTAAGCGGTGCATATTCTCCTTGCCCGTTAATTACCCGAAAATCGTGGCCATGCAGGTGCATGGGATGCCGCATCATGGAGCCATTGAAAAGAATCAGCCGCAGATTTTCCCCTTTCCTTACTAAAATTTTATCAGCCTCACTCACCACTTTGTTATCCAAACTCCATACGTAACGGTTCATATTACCTGTAAGTTCAAACTTCATAGTTCTTGTTGTACTTTCCGGAAGTGTAGTCTCTAATGGTGATCTGAGCATAGCATAATTCAAGGTAACAATGTCAGACATTTCATTACTATTGTACTGATTATGATTTGCATGGGGATAGTCATTCATGGACATAGTATCTTTTGGCATTTCAGCTTTTTTCTTTTCCTCCCTTGTAATTTCAGGATACATAACAACATTCATATCCATTTGGTTCAGGCTCATGTTCATTCCCATATCATCCAAATCGCCATTCATCTTCATCATACCATTCATCATCTTCATGCCTTCAAAATATTTAAGCCGGGGCATGGGCGAAATTAATTGCCTGATTCCGTTGCCTACATATAATGAAGCTGAGTTTGTTCTATCCTCGGTTGTTGCCAATAATTCATATGATGTACTGTCGGCAGGAATAGTCACGACAATATCATAAGTTTCTGAAACAGCAATGATTAACCTGTCCACCTCAACTGGTTCTACGTCATTACCATCACTCGCTACTACAGTTATTTTGCCACCGGCATAACGAAGCCAGAAGTAGGAGGATGCCCCACCATTTGAAACTCTTAAGCGTACTTTATCACCTGCTTTCAATAGCTTGCCCTCCACTTTACTAACAGTCGATTCTGATTTTCCATTCATTAATATTTTGTCGTAATACACATCGCTTACATCCATTGCAAGCATACGCTTCCATTCATTTTGCAGCTTGGTTTTAAAATGTCCTGCTTTTGCTGCTTCGGCATAACTCTGCACAGCATTTTTTTTCAAAGCAAACCAGTCACTTGCATTGTGCAACATCCGATGTACATTCTCAGGTTTATAATCCGTCCACTCACTTAAAAGCACAGGCACGGTAGGAATATCCCATTCTTCTCTTTTATTCATTATAAAAGAACCATACATGCCTATTTGCTCCTGCAATCCTGAATGACTGTGATACCAGTGGGTACCATGTTGAATGACTGGAAATTTATAGAGGTGTGTAGTGCCTGGCTTAATGGGCATTTGTGTAAGATTGGGTACTCCATCTTCTTTGTTTGGTAAAAACAAGCCATGCCAATGCAATGAAGTTGATTCTTTCAAATTATTGTGCACATAAATTTCTGCTGTATCTCCTTCGGTAAAAGTTAGGGTCGGCATTGGAATTTGCCCGTTAACAGCAATGGCCCTTTTTGATTTACCTGAAAAATTTACGATTGTATCAGCAATATATAAATGGTATACTATGGTACGTGGGGGTTGAGTGGCTGCTTTAGTCTTAATGGGGCCTAAGTTTGATTTAGCCTGCTTTTTATCAATCATACCGGCACCGCTATCGCCCATATTATTCATATCATCTTTGGGTTTTTCTTCCACCAGCTTCATTCCGCACTTAGAGCAGTTTCCGGGTTGATCGGCATGTATTACCGGATGCATAGGACAGGTGTATATTGCAGCCTGTTTTGTTGCAGCAGGTGACATCTTCATACCATCGTTTGGCTCACTAATAACAGGTTTTATTTTTATAGTATCCTTCTGAACCTTTATAGGCTGCTGTTTTTTAGTTACGGCTTTCTTTACAACTTTTGGCTTTTCCTTTACCAATGTCATTCCACATTTTGGGCAGTTGCCCGGCGTGGTTGCATGTATTTCGGGATGCATAGGACAGGTGTAGGTTATAGTTCCCTGTGCAGAAACGAAGGAATACAAGGTTATCCCGAAAACTAGTAATAATAGTTGTTTCATTTGACTATTTTAATTTTTTTACTTTCAACATACCTGCATTAATAGCTACAACAACTGTGCTGACTGTCATTAGTACAGCACCAGCAGCCGGGCTTAATAAAACCCCCTGGTTATATAAAACGCCTGCTGCCAATGGCAATGCGACGACATTATAACCAGTTGCCCAAATTAAATTCTGGATCATCTTTTTATACGTGGCCTTGCCAAACATAACAAGGTTCACTATATCTGCAGGATTACTGTTTACTAAAACAATACCTGCTGTTTCTGCAGCTATATCACTACCGCTACCTACAGCAATCCCAATATCGGCCTGCGCCAATGCAGGGGCATCATTTACTCCATCACCTGTCATAGCAACAAATTCTCCTTTGTTTTGCAATTCTTTTATCTTTTCTAATTTTTGATGAGGTAATACTTCGGCAAAAAAACTGTGCATGTTCAATGTTTTGCTTACACTGGCTGCAACTTTATTGTTGTCCCCGGTAAGTAGAATTGATTTGATATTGTTTTGTTTCAGCACCTGGATGGCCTCTGCTGATTCAGGCCGTATTTTATCTGACAAAGCAATGTATCCTGCCACTTCATTATTGATGATTAGAAACACAACGGTTTCTGTATCATTTGCGGTGAAGTCTTCAGAAACATTGATATTTTTTTCGTTTAAGTAACCAGGACTTACAACCAATATTCGCTTTCCCTCTACGGTAGCTTCAATGCCCTTGCCGGTAATAGCATTGAAATTTTCTGTGGCTGGAATGACGACAGATAAGTTTTTTGCTTTTTGCAGGATGCCTGTTGCAATGGGATGTTCTGATTTTTGCTCCAAAGCAGCTGCAAGCCGAATGATTTCATTTTCAGTCAGCTCTTTGTTCAAAGAAATAATTTTTGACACTTCAAATTTTCCGAGGGTAAGTGTACCTGTTTTATCAAAAACAATAGTGGTTATTTTTCTTGCATTTTCAAAAGCTGTGCGGTTCTTTATCAGCAACCCATTCTTTGCTGATAAAGCAGTTGACTTTGCAACTACCAACGGAACTGCCAGCCCTAAAGCATGGGGGCAACAGATAACAATTACTGTTACCATTCTCTCCATGGCAAAAGCCAATGACTGGCCTGTGATATACCAGTATAAAAAAGTACCGATACCAGCCAGTAACGCAATAATGGTTAGCCATTTTGCTGCTTTATCTGCCAGTAGCTGTGTGTTTGATTTGGAATTTTGTGCATCTTGTACAAGCTTAATTACCTGCGACAGATAAGAATCTTTTACGCCATGTGATACCCTAATTTTTATTGACCCGTTGCCATTAATGGAACCTGCAATTACTTTTTCTCCTTTTATCTTTTGGACCGGCTTGCTTTCGCCGGTGAGCATACTTTCATTCAGGTAGGTTTCGCCTTCATCAATTATTCCATCTGCTGCCACTTTTTCTCCAGGTTTGATCAGAATCCTGTCATTTTCTTTTAGCGTTGCTGATCGTACATCGCTCACGTTATTTCCATCCAGCAGGTGAGCATCATCGGGCATTAGCTGTACCAGTAATTCCAGCTCTCTGGAAGCTCCGGCTACGGATTTCATTTCTATCCAATGCCCCAAAAGCATAATAAGAATAAGCGTAGCCAGTTCCCAAAAGAAATCCATGCCTTCTAATCCAAATACGATTGCCACACTGTAGATATATGCAACTGAAATTGCAAAGCCAATAAGGAACATCATGCCCGGATTTTTTGCTCTGGCTTCATTTACCAACCCTTTCAGAAAAGGCCATCCGCCATAACAGAAAACTACAGATGATAAAACCAGCAATACATATTCTGAGCCGGGAAAGCTGATATGAATATTAAGCCAGTGCTGTATCATTTCTGAGAGCAGCATGATTGGAATGGTTAATGCCAGCACTACATAAAACCTTTTTTTAAAATCAGCAATCATACCTGTATGATTGATCTTTTTGCCATGTGTATTTACATGAGCTGTAGTTGCCACTGGCTCTAAGGTCATACCACACAAAGGACATTTGCCCGGCTTATCCTGCATTATCTGCGGATGCATGGGGCAGGTGTATTTTTGTAATTGATGGGGATGTTCCATAATTGTTTTCAACCAGATTAGACCGGTTAAATTTTTCTAACTGTATTGCGGCCTATTTAGGTGTCTCTGAATTCTTAACCGGCTCTGTAAGTTTCATTCCGCACTTAGAACACTTTTCATCTTTTTTGCCGATCACTTCGGGGTGCATAGAACAGGAATACAATTGTTCAGCCGCAGGTTTCATCACTTCTGGTTTTGTGATTGTATCCATTGTTGTGGTTTCAGCAGGTGTTGCTTCCTTTGCTTTATCGCTGTTTGAATTACAGGCAGTAAAGACAAAGGCCATTACGATGGCAGATAGAATGATTTTTTTCATTTTAAATGATTTTATAAATGATGAATTAATTTTTACAACCTGTTACTATCTCACTCGGCCACTCTCTTTTTTAAAAGCAGCTGATCAGCCGTGTGCTGACTTCTGCCCATACTTTTTCACCCACCTTACTTTTATTGTTTAATAGTTTCAACTACTTTACCACAGGAAAGCATTTGAGAACCATAATAAGGATTCTTAACTGCACTCTCTTTGCTTAACCAGTTTGCACCTTTTCCATCATTTGCCATTGGGCAAAATTGATAATAGACTGTCTCAGTAAGTTTTGATGCTTTAATCAGTTCATACATATTCTTTGAGAGAGCAATAAAATGTTCCCGTTGCTGTTCTATGTCTTTATTCTCTTTGATATGTTGTGCACCTGTTTTCAAAGCTTTTTCCACTTTCATCCAAACAGTATCGTCATCTGGTTTTAGTTTTTCCATTTCCACTGCGTCCAATGCACTCAATAGTGCTGCCCCGCTGGACGATGCCGTGCTGCCATCTGTTTTAACCAACGCATCTTTTAATAAAAAATAGTTACCAAAGACGGCTTTAAGCTGGCTGGCTTCCTGCATATTCACGTTGGCATTTCCCTGGCTATGCCCGTCATGATCCTGCATCGTATTCCCAGGTGTAGTGTTGTTAACGGCAACGGCTGTTTTGCTTTCCCTGTCGTACTTACAGCATCCGTGAAGCTTATTGTACGCCTCATCAGGAGCTAAAAAACTGGCGTTGTCGTAACCCGAAAGGGCTATGTTTTTCAATACCGCATCAGCAGTTGTTTTCTTACTCTCATAAGTTATGGAAGCCATTTTGGTATCCTCGTTCCAGTCGGTTTTATAAAGTTTTGATTTGGATCCTGCCTTTTCTATTGTTTTTTCGCACATGCCACAGTTGCCATATACTTTTATCGTTTCTGTTTTGGCATTTTTTATTTGTGCATAGGTTACAGTAGTTGACAACAAGCCAGCTACCGCCATTAAAATAATTGCTTTCATATTATTTGATTTATTAAATTGATAAAATATCGGGCACGGGGATGCGCCATGGCCGATACACAGTAAAGTGCCGGCACCTCATTTCAGTCAATAAATCATATCAGGAAAACGCAATAGAGAATATGCAGCCTGGTATTATCAACATCAGGCGGTGAATGGGAAGGAGAATAATTTTCAATAGCGGTTACATATACCTGAAAACTAACATTCGGGATTGTTATAGCTATTGCGGGGGCCAGATTAAGTTTTATTAAATCAGCCCCGGCAGCCTTATGTTGGTCGGCTTTTAGTCTAAAATGCTGATGCTCATCTTTGCAACAACCGGTTTTATCTTCTTTCATACCACACTTACCGCATTCTTCTTTATCACTATGCCACACACTCCAGCCAACCAGTTCATTCATGCAGTAGTGCTTATGTATAGTTGCACCCATGGTTGCAGAACCATAGATAAGCATTAATAATATGACTACCGTTTTCTTCACTTTTTCAAAGTTAGGTTGATTTCCGGAAAGTGGAATTGTAGAGTTTGGGGGAAGATTTATATAATTATGACATTTTCAGCTGTTATTTACAGCAATCTTTCTCCCTAATAAAAATTTCTTTGAAGATCTTCCAGACAATTCGCCGTGTCGTTTGTGTTGCATTCATTGCTCAGGCAGGTAAACTGTGAATAAGCCGTTTAGTTGAAGCTCATCTAAATGACCAACATTTTTGGTGTCATCATCCATTATATGCACATGCATAAAAGTTGTATGGTGTGTAAAAATGCTTTGGTGATGTTTTGAGTAAAAACCCAGCATTGTTACCTTTTGGTTAACCATATTCCCTGCAAAAGCAAATTTTTTATGGTTATCAATTGTGTGATCAACGCCTTCCTTCCAATCTATAATATGGTAGGTTGCTTTTTCAGTAGTCCCTGCTATTTTAAAAGGAAATGGTTTGCCAGCATCAATACCTTCCGCTGCGGCTGTTTTTTCTATCACTGATTCGAGTTCGGCATAATTAGAGATTGCAGCATCAATAGTAATGGCTTTCCACTTTGGTACATAGCAATACACCAGCATTGCTGCACTGGACACTTTATTTTCTTTATTTTCCAGCTGTTTCCCATTGAGGGAAGTTGTATAAACCTTTCCATCTAAAATAATAATTTCACCCTTTAAACCAGCTACCGGACCCAGGCCATAAAGATTTGTTTTGTTGACTGTGTCAAGATTGAGGTGTGCAGAGAGGTCGCCTTTCATCATAATATTTTTCATAGTACCTGCCACTTTCACCTCTGGTACATTTACCAACATTATGGCCCCTGCCAATAGAAATCCTGTAATTAGTTTTATCATCTTATAACATATTCAGTAACATGATTGCACTCATCCCAATCATCAGTGCATCTTCAATAATAGTAATGGTACTCATAGGCAAATTGAACACATCGCCCAGACAGGCACATTTTATTTTTCGTTTATTCAGCACACTTTGCATAACTCCAACAATGCTTACTGCCATCACTCCAAATGTAACGGCATTCGTAACACCAGGGTTAAATCCTATTAAAAATGCTATGCCTAAAGCCAGTTCAGCAAAGGGATATACATAGCCCCAGCCGCTCCATTTTTTTGCTACAATGTCGTACATAATGTAGCTCTCTGCAAAACCTTTCAGGTTTAGGAATTTAAAAAATGAAAACACTAAAAAGAAACCAGCCATAAAATGATTCATCCACCGCATCCACAAAAAACCGCCCTGCAACCATTCAACGAGTAATGTAATACCAGTGATATAGGCAAAAATCAACAGCACCGGTTTGTAAATACTAAGCCAGTTTTTAGTCTGCGCTGCTGCTTCGTTGTGTTGTTCTGCACTTATCGTGTATCTGGCATCCAAAGCTTTTTGGAAAGCAGATAAGGCAATATGTTTTTCCATGCTGATGGTGGCGGTTTGCTTTTCTTTGGAGACTTCCACTTCTGTTACACCCGGTAATAATAGCAGGCTCTTTTTTACTTTTGCTTCGCAACTGCCGCAGGTCATTCCTGTGATTTTGTATGTATGTGTCATCGCTTACGATTTATGACACAAAGTTGCTTCAACAAACCACAACAAGTATTACACTATTATGGAAAAGAGTTCTATTTAATTGTCAGACTTTATCCAGAGATTTTCTGCTTCCACCCATATTTCTAAATTCCCGGGGAGTCAGTCCGGTAACTTTTTTGAACTGGGTGGATAAATGTGCTGTACTGCTATAGCCTAATTGAAAAGCGATTTCATTAAGGTTCATTTCTCCATAAATCAGCCATTCTTTTACCTTCTCAATTTTGTGCAGTATGAAAAATTGTTCTATTGTAACGCCTTCCACTTGCGAAAAAAGACGGGATAGGGAACTATATTCTTTATTCAATGCTTTTCCAAGAAATTCGCTTATACTAAAATGTTCCTCTAGCTCACCTGATTGCGTTTTCTTAATGAGTAGATTTTTTATCTTCTCAATTTGCTTTTGACGCTGATCATCCAGCAGCTCAAAGCCTAATTGGTTTAACCGGAGATCTAATTGCTGTAAGTGCTTTTCCGAAGGGATCTTAATTAGATTTACTTCCCCCATATTTACCTGTGAGGTCTGCAAACCTAACGCTTCCAGTTCCTGCTTTACTACCATAATGCATCGGTTGCATACCATATTTTTAATATAGAGTTTTATTCCAGCCATGATTAAAAATACGTAGAAAATACAGAACTAATATTGTATGAAAATGATGTAATCTTCTGCAGTCAGTTTGTTGAGCAGGTATAAGCTAGCAATCTATTAAGAAATTTTATCTATAGATAAGAAGATTCCAAAACCATTTGAATCTAAAAAAACAAGGGTCTCAGCGATGATAACGACTCCATATCGGACCTATTGTGATTTCATAACTCTAAGCAAATCATACTTAAGACACCCAATGGTCAATCATTTAGTCTACCGTCAATACAACCCGAGAATATATCATACAGATTTACTGGGAATTTGTAAAAGCAAAATATATTTAATTCAATACTTAAATTTGAGACAATTCTAGACGTTTTAAAATAAACACACTATTTGTTGCTGCTGTTATCTCAAGAATAATTCTCTTATTTATATTGCTGGTTAGGACGCATAGGCTTCTCACCTTCCAGCAAGGGTTTTCTCTTACTGACTTAATTATGTTTGTTGCAATATCGCCGACATTGAGCTGAATCAGATGAGCGCTTGCATAATCCATTGAAACGAACTAGATTTTTATTACATATTTTTTATAAACCGAAATAATGTAATTATTTTTTCCTTATGATATGAGACTTTGCGTACTTGAGTACGAGGGTATTCAACGAATCACTGTACTCCCTAAGCGTCCTAAGGTTTATTTCGGGGTTAGATTCATCAGGTATAGTAACAGGCATTTCCGTTATATATTTAGACAATTCCGGGAATGCTTCCTGGATCGCTACCGTGGTTTGCAGAATCTCACCATTAAGATCGCTTTCTGTTTTCATTTTAGATTTTAGTTTTTAATCGAGAGTAACATAAACTTGAACTTTTACTATTTATAAATGTTACATAATTTTAGAAGGAATTTATATTATTCACGTCCTTGATTTTTTTCGCATCTATTATATAAAGACATTCAAAATGCAGCCTTACCACTTTCATAAAAATCCAACCTATTGTTGAGTTGCAAAATAACCTGCTGCATTTCATTTATCCGTTGCAATAAATAACTAATGGCTTCAATCCCTTCCAGGTTAATATCCATTTCTTCTTTTAACCGCATCAATGTCTCTAACTGCTTTAATTCATTTGTTGATACAAACATTTTTTCGCAAACAACCTCGATATCTATCAAACCGGAATTTTTTAAAGAATAGATAAAAGACAACTCCACGTTGTGATACATACAAAATTCACTAACCGGTATCATTTGCTCTTTTTCCATACAAGTTTATTGAAGTTTGGATAATTCGGTTATCAATGCTTTTTGTTGTTCGGTAAGATTTGCAGGGAGCTTAATCTCATAATCTACAAAAAGATCACCGTTTTCTCCTGTTTTTTTATAAACGGGAAACCCTTTTCCTTTCAGACGTATCCTTGTACCAAACTGAGTTTCAGGAGTCACTTTTAATTTTATCTTTCCGGTTAATGTTTCAATGGTAGTTTCTCCACCCAGCAATGCGGTATATAAATCAATTGTTGCTTTGGCATACAAATCGTTGCCAAGTCGCTTGAAAGCGGGGTTGGGTAAAATTATAAATTTGATATACAGATCCCCTGCCGGCCCGCCATTAACACCTGGGGCACCGTAACCCTTTAATTTTATCACCTGGCCGTTTTCAATACCAGCCGGAATAGTGATTCGGATATTCCTGCTGTTAACTGTAAGGGTTTGCTGATGCGTATCCCTGGCTTCCATTAAGCTTAATGTTAGCTCTGCATTGTAATCCTGCCCCCTGTATTTTGTTTGTCCACCCTGCCTGGCACTACCAAACATAGATTCGAAAAAACCAGAGAAATCTCCTTCGCCGCTATCTGAAAACTGCGGACCACCCTGCTGATGTTGTTGTTGCTTCCGTTGTTGCTCAAATTGTTCTGCATGCTGCCAGTCTTTCCCATACAGATCGTATTTCTTCCGGTTTTCAACATCACTCAGTACTTCATTGGCTTCATTTATTGCCTGAAATTTTTTATGGGCATCTTTATCGTTTGGGTTGAGGTCTGGATGCAGCTTTCTTGCTAATTTCCGGTAGGCCTTTTTA
>JACMKX010000143.1 GCA_014379905.1 Ferruginibacter sp.
AATAAGCAAACAAAGGGTAAGCCTGATAGCAGGCAATAACCAGCTACCATTGAATTTAAGCAATGTGGCGGCGGGTACCTACCAGGTTACAGGCTTAACAGCCGACGGCCAGGTGAGATCACTTCGCTTTGTAAAACAATAGATGTTGATTGTTGATTAAAAAAAGCTGCCCTTGCAAAAGGGCAGCTTTTTTATTGCCTTTTCAATTAGCTGCAATTGATTTAGCTTTGCGCCAGTGACGGCAAAAACATTCATACAATCCGGAATAATAGAAACCTACTGCCTGGGCTTTACCAGCGGAGAGGAAAACAGGATGGTTGAAGAAATGGCAGCTACTTACCTGGAAGTAAAACAGGAAATTGAAAAGGTACGGGGATCATTTAAAACATTTTTGCTGGAGAGAAACATACAGCCTTCTGCTTCCGTAAAAACGGCGGTAATGAATACTGTTTATTCACAGCAGGCAGTATTAAAAAAAGAATGGGTTCCATTAATGAATCAGCCGGGAGATTTTGCCAGGTATATCGAGTCTGCCCACGCCAATAAATTAGAAGCGCCCCCCATATTCTACGATAATATTTATGTGCAGGAATTACCTTCTACCCGTGAAGTGATAAATTTTGCCGTATGGGCAAAAACAGGACATGAAGAAGAAGCGCATTACGACAGGAACGAATATATTGCTGTACTGGAAGGCAGCTGCGATATGATTATGGAAGGAAAAATACTTTCCTATAAAAAGGGAGAAATCATACCCATTAAAGCCGGAATTCCACATCATGCTATCATTACATCTCAACAACCTATGTTTGCCCTGGTGCAACGGCAATTGATAAGCTAATATTACGAGGTAATTTTTTTGATAACGAGGTAGCCTACAACGGCTAACAAAAGGAGTAATATAACTGTGTAATACAACCAGGGTGTTTCTGTAATAACCCTTTTTTTTCTTTTCTTTTTCTTTTCTAACTGGTTTTTTAGCTCTTTATTAAGCTGGTACACCATTAATGAAATTTTATCAGGAGCCTGCAACTGTGATAATCCATCCATGGCATCGCTCATAAAAGGATCATCATTTAGATGGGTTTCCATTGCATGCTGTTCTTCCGTACTGAGTGTACGGTTAAGATATTCGAGCAGTTTTTCCTGCTCTACATCCTTATTTAGATTGGACAATATGTTTTTAAGATCATTGCTCATCAGGGTGCATTCTTTGCATCAGTATTTTTAAATTTCTTTTCCCGTTTTGTATATGGCTTTTAACCTGCATCACTGTATAACCGGTATTGCCAGCAATTTGCTGGTAGCTTTGTTTTTCCAGGTAAAACAAAGTTACGCAAACCTTTTGTTCATTATTAAGCTGTTCAAGCGCCTGCTCCATGTTGGTAAGACTTATTTCTTTCTCTGCTGCATTTTTTATGCCTTCGTCTTCTTCAGGAGTGGTCATCAGCTGCTCGCTGAGTTCAGCAGTATATTTTCCCTTATCCCGCAGTTTCATGAGGCAGTGATTTTTAGCCACCATATATAACCAGCTTTTAAAAAATTCTACTTTGTATTTTGGAAGGTCGTTTATCACTTTTAAAAATACCTGTTGTACACTGTCTTTTGCATCTTCTTCATTTTTTAAGTATTTCATGCACACACCCAATAGCAGCATGGTATAACGTTGCAGTAATACACCCAGCCACTCATTGTCATTATCCTTATAATAACGCTGTAGCAGTTCCTGGTCGCCTGTATTGTCCCATTGCTTTTGACTCAAAATATTAAAAGGTATTTTTTTGTTTAGAGATGTAAACTTAGGGTAATTTGCATAATAAAAAAAAGCGAAACATATGTCATATGCCATTTGCATAGTACCGGTGGCGCCTATGCGCACTTTACATGATCATAGGGCAGAGATGAGCAGCCAGGTACTGTTTGGAGAACAGGTAAAAATAATTTCTCTTAGAGAACAAGGCTGGGCTTTGGTTGAATGCTGTATTGATGGATATGTTGGCTGCTGCAGGATGAATCAGTTTATATTGATGGATAAAATGATAGAGCCGGCAAATGAATACAGCGCAGAATGGGTGCAACCTTTTTTCCTGAACGACCAGGCTTTAATGATCCCCCTGGGAGCAGATCTTTCCCTGTTAAAGGCAAAAATGCCTTCCATTAAAATAAAGTACGAAGGAGAACTGCTATTGTCAACAGCTCAAAAATTTGAAGAAGAAAATATAATCAAAGGGAGCAGGCCTTATTTGAATACAGCTTATTTATGGGGCGGCCGTTCTGTATTTGGTATTGATTGCAGCGGTTTTGCACAGGCCGTTTTTAAAATGATGCATATTATTTTGCCAAGAGATGCCAATCAACAGGTGAATGAAGGAGCCGGAGTAGGTTTTTTGCAGGAAGCGAAGTGCGGCGACCTGGCTTTTTTTGACGATGATGAAGGCAAAATAATTCATGTGGGTATATTGCTGAATGCAACACAGATCATTCATGCATCAGGCAATGTACGCATCGATCATATAGACAGTGAAGGAATCATTAATACTTTTACCGGTAAAAGAACACACAAACTCCGTGTCATAAAAAGAATAAAAGAATACTAACCCGGTGTTTTAATGGATGCGGGATCATTGCCGGTAGTGGAAACTTTTTGTGGCATTACCTCCGGATGTTTTTTATCAATGAATAACATTTTTATTGAAATGATCAGCATCATCACTGCAAATATTTTTTTAATGGTATCCTGGGGGAGGCTCAGAGCCCAACGGCTTCCAAAATAACTTCCGGCAATAAAAGCCAGGGCAATGATGAGTACAACCCGCACATCGATATAGCCACTCTTATAAAATTGTAATACACCTAAAATGCCTACCGGCAACAACAGCAGTCCGAGAGAAGTGCCCTGCGCCATTTTTTGTGAAAAGCCCAAAAAATATACCAGGCAGGGAACAAGGATAATGCCTCCGCCAACACCTACCATTCCACTCAGCATGCCTGCTACCAGTCCCACCAGCAGCAGGACTAGGACTATTTGTATATCCATTTTATTTTTATTTAGCTTCATTGTTTTCGGGGAAACGCTGAGTATACAAATTTATAGCAGATTCAATAACGCTGTAGGCTGTTTCTTTGTCCTGGAAATTATCAATGAGTACAACTTTATCTTCCAACACTTTGTATTGCTCAAAATAGTTGCGTAGTACCGCTTTAAAATGAGCCGGTAGGGAGTCGATATTGGTGTAATGATTGACAGAAGGATCCTTTGTAGCAACAGCAATGATCTTGTCATCTTTTTCTCCATTGTCTATCATTTGCATGTTGCCAATAACCGTAGCTTCCACCAGGCAAAGTGGCTGAATACTTTCGCTGCATATCACGAGGATATCCAGCGGGTCATTATCTTCTCCCAACGTTTTTGGAATAAAACCATAGTTTACAGGATAGTGAAAAGAAGAATAAATAACCCGGTCCAGTTTAAGCAACCCGGTAGCTTTATCAATCTCATATTTGGCACGGCTGCCCTGGGGAATTTCTATTAAGGCATTGACCTGTGCCGGTGCATTTTTTCCATAGTTAGCACCATGCCATGGATGAAGTACATTCATAAATAATGTTTAAGCGTTAAATAATTTGAAACCAGCCAATACTGCTGCCAAACCCAGTACTACGCTTACAATTATATAAATAAAAGCGAGACTATATTTGCCTGATTGCAGCAATTGCATGTTCTCATAACTAAAAGTGGAAAAAGTTGTAAACCCTCCACAAATACCTGTAGCCAAAAACAACCTGGTGGTTTCGCTCATGTGCGAAACTGATCTTACACTAAGTGCCATAATGATACCAATGGCGAAACTGCCCGCAATGTTTATAAAAAGGGTGGCGGCAGGGAAATTTTTAACAGGCAAAAGCAGGGATGTTGCATACCGCATCATTGTTCCTATGGCACCACCTGCTGCTACTAATAAAAAGTTCCTGATCATTTTTTAGTTAATTGGAAGATTGCCTGAATAAGTATATTTAAAATCTACCGTCCAGACTTTTGCAGCCCGCACCAGTTTTATTTCCATTGGTTTGTTCATATAAGAATTGCTGTAATTAATAATGGCAGTGCTGTCATTAATGTCTTCAAACTTATTGATATTGTAAGAAGCTTCTTTATATTTTTTCTTTTTCTCCTCCGGGAGTTTACTGTAGAAATCTTTGTAGGAATCAAATAGCTGGTGATTGGCAGTATCATTTAGCAATAAAGGTTCTGCAGTTTTAAAATCACCGTCCAAACTGGCCCTTATGAAAGTGGTGCCTGCTTCCATTGCAGTTTTTGGAACCATGTCTTTTTTAGGGCTGCAAGATGTACATGCGAGCATCAGCAATAATACCGGGAAATATCTTTTCATCGGAAAACTATTTATCATTGTTAAAGTTAAACAATTTATTGGCGCATAAAAAAAGCACCCATACAGGTGCTTTTTTTATGCGCTAAAAATGAATTATTTCTTTTTCATTTCTTCTATTATTTTGGCTGCTGAATCCATAGCCTTGCTACCTTCTTTTAATGCATCACTCAGCGAATCGGTATCCATTTGTTTGATCTCGTCAATAGCATTGGTAATGCTATCAGTGATATTGATACCCTTTTCTCCCATTTTTTCAGTAGCCATGCCCATGATAGTAGCTTTGTCAAAAGCCACTTTCCATGTTCCACCTTCTTTTTTTAATACATAGTTCATCGTTTCTCCACTATCTTTTTCTTTTACAGCAACGGTTGCTTTATCGCCGTCAATTTTAGCTTCACCATATTCCATATTATCAGGCTTATATTTATCAAACTCTTTGCTGTCTGTTTTCATACCCATCTCCGTCATATCCAGCATGGTTTTACTATCTGCAGTAGCCAGTTTTCTTGCACCAGCCAGATCTTTCTTATGTAATAAAGTAATGAATTCTGACAATACTGTTTTAGGATCTCCGCCACCGCTCTTGCAGCCTGAGAACATAATTACCATACCTGCAATAGCAGCTAATAACACTTTTTTCATTGTAATTGTTTTTGGTTGTAAGGGTCAAAAATAGGGGAATAATTTATATCCTAACTTTTATTTATATACAATTTGAGCCCTTCTTTTGCACAGGGGATGCAGGAAAATATCATCGGGACCAACAAACTCAAAATCTTCTATCCGGCTTATATTAAATTGAAGTTTTTCTTTACTGGCTTTCAAATAAGACTTGTATATAAATTCTGTACAATACATTTTATCATCGGTCTTCAGATCAAATTTCATATCAAATATTAGTTCTGAACTGTAAAAATGCTGCACCACATCTATCAGCACTTTAATCGTAGTATCCGGTAATTCAAAACGGAAAAGTCCTACTCCGTTATTGCTATAGGGTTCTGCAAAAAGATTCCATGGATCTCTTCTCAATTTTTCATCGGGGTTCCATTCTCCACCCATGGCATGATAAATAAATAAGGTATCATTCTCTATACTGGCAATACCGCAGTGGGAATACGTTTGATCTCTTTTGCAAAGGTTACGAAGGCTTTCACTGGTAAAGTCATTACCCGTTCTTGTTACAAGGTCGCCGGTCTTTATTTCTTTAGCTGTGGCACTTATTTGTTTATGTGCATTCACGATGCCTTGCTGTTGCTTAACGGAATCTTTCCGGGTCATAAGAAGCGGGGTTAGTTCCGGCTTGCTACTGCAGCCACTCATAAAAAAAATAAGGCAACCTATCGGCCACCTTATTAAGGTTTGTATATATGATTTCATTCAAATCAACGCTGTAAATGTCTTCCTAAGTCTTTGGCTTGTGCTTCATCATCTTTATTATAAGCTTTGATGATAGATTTAACCAAACGGTGCCTTACCACATCTTCTTCATCCAGCTCAATATAGGCTATGCCATCTATATTCCTGAGAATGCGTGCTGCCTTAAACAAACCACTTTGTTGATTCTTAGGAAGATCTATTTGCGTAGGATCACCGGTGATGATCGCTTTTGCACTGGGCCCGATACGGGTGAGGAACATTTTGATCTGCAGATCATTGGTATTTTGGGCTTCATCCAAAATGATAAAAGCATTGTCCAATGTACGACCGCGCATATAGGCCAACGGGGCAATTTCAATGGTCCTGGTACTCATGTAATACCCCAATTTATCAGCAGGTATCATATCATCCAGGGCATCGTATAACGGACGCAGGTATGGATCAATTTTTTCTTTTAAATCACCCGGTAAAAAGCCAAGGCTTTCACCGGCTTCTACTGCCGGGCGGGTAAGAATAATTTTTTTAACCAGTTTATTTTTTAAGGCCCTTACTGCCAGCGCTACCGCTGTATAAGTTTTACCTGTACCTGCGGGGCCAATAGCGAAAAGAATATCATTCTTATCACAGGCCTGCACCATTAGTTTTTGATTTTGTGTACGGGCTCTTACTGTTTTACCGTTTGGTCCAAACACCAATACATCATTAGGATTGCGGTCAAGAAAATTGTCAATCACCTTTTCATCGTCGCCTCCCAAAATTTGTTCAAAATAATTTTCGCTCATGTGCCCGTTGCGCTGAAGATATTGAATGAGCAATTCAATCTTTTCTTTGGCATCTTCAATCTGTTCCGGGGCTCCACTTAATTTTATCTGTGTGCCACGGCTTAAAATTTTTAACAGGGGAAATTTCTTTTTGAGAATGTCTAATTTACCGTTATTTACTCCGAAGAACTCGATAGGATTCACGGTTTCAAGGTTGATAATAGTGTCTGTCAATGCTTTCTGTTTTTAACGCTTTTATTCCTTTGAAAAAAAGCGGGTTGGGTAAAACAATATTGTTGAAGCAGTAAAAAATGATTGTTACCAAATTTATATTGTGATCAATTACAACACTAATTTACTTATTCACATTCATAATGCCTGCGTGGAAAAGTTAAAAGACTTTTGAGGGAAGAAACTTAACAATTTGGAAATCTCGCAAAATGCGGATAATGGATGCCGGATATTGGCAGATCGTTCAATCTGTAAATCTGTTATTGATTTTTGACAGCTGGGTCTCTGGACTAAAAAGAATTAGCTTTAGGATATTAAATGAACTAAAAATTTTACAGACTTCTGCCAGTAACCAGTATCTAGCTTCCAGTAACCAGTATCTAGCATCCAGTATCCCTCTTTAAAATCTCGCCAGCAGTTTTAAATTAACCAACCGCGGTGTAAGCCTGTTGGGTATAGCATAAGTGCTGTTGGAAAAATCTTTTATCAATTGATATGAGATAGTATTGGCTTTATTGATCAGGTTAAATATTTCAAAACTCAACCAAATATTTTCAAAACCACGAAAAGGATTATGGCTCCTGCGTGCTGACTTTTCTGATAACAATAAAGCGCTGAAACCTATATCTACTCTCATGTATGGATCTACTATCAGGCCATTCCTGTAGCGGCTGCTGTTGGGTATATTGTACGTCATATTGCTGCCATACAATATGTTGAGATGCAATTTGAAATTTTTATTGGTAGCCAGGTAATCTTCCATGTAAAGGCCTAATGTAAACAGGCGATCGCTGGGGCGACGTACCCAGCCAACTTCCGTTTGTAAACTATCTGTCACGATCTTGTCTTCCGTTTCGGGCGTAATAATTTCTCCTGCAGCATTTAAGTATTGCTGGTAAAAATCATTATCCAGGTTTTCTTTTGTGCGCATGAGGCCGATGCTTATCCAGCTTTGTGCGCCTTCCACCAATTCGCCAAACAAACGCATCTCCAGGCCGGTAGCATATGCTTTGGCATTATTGCTACCCAGGTAACGGATCTTCACATTATCAATATCATACGGTACCACATCGGTCATGCTTTTGTAATAGGCTTCTGTTGTGAGCCTGAAAGGTCGCCCGCCGGCACCCTTAAAATTATAATCCATCCCTGCAACAAACTGTACACTTTTTTGCGCTTTAATGTCAGTATCTAAAATGCCATTATAATTTCTTAACTCCCTGTAAAAAGGGGGTTGGTTATAGATACCGGCTGCAGCTTTAAACACCATGTCCTTTTTTCCCTGAGGTTTCCAGCTAACCTGTGCACGCGGACTTATTAAAAACTCTTTATTCAAACTGTTGTAGTTGTACCGTACCCCTACCTGCAGACTGATATCATTTTTTGATCTTCCAAAATGAATATTGTCCTGTACATAACCGCTGTACTTTTGAATAGAAAGATCTGCGGTGCTGTTAAGCGAGTTAAATAATACAAGCGAAGAGGGGGTATAAGGCAAAGAATAACCCGCGGAATCCTGGTATTCCCATTGTTTTAATTTATCTGTAATGTTGGTCTGCTCAATACTATTGCCCCATTGCAAAAAATGTTTACCTGTTGTATAGGTTCCTTTATGGCTCGCATTCCAAACTTCAATGTTCAGTTCGTTCCTGGCATAATTTTGATAATAACCTGCGCCAAGCGGGTTCACAATTTCTCCATAAGTGCTGCTGTTATTATCAAAATCACGGCTGCCAAAAATATAACCGCCGGCTATATCAAAATTTTCTTTTTCATCATCACTGAAACGGCTTATCATCCATTTTAGTTTTAATTTTTTGTTTGCACCATGTACAATACTGGCCCCTATCATGCTGGTGTTGTAGCGGTCTCTTTCCTGCCCTTCAAAATATACATCTAATCCAAGGTTGGCACTGAACAATGGAGAAAATACAGCACTCGTTTTCTTTACAGATTCAGGAAAAAAATTAAATCTTGAGGAAGAAAAAATCCCTAATAATTCCAGCTGCCATTTTTTATTGAACTGGTAGGTAATGTATGCCTGTGCATCGGATGCAGAGGGAATGTAGGACCCCTGCGTAGGCTGGTTATTAAGCAGGTTGCGGTTGTTCTTATTTCTAACAGCAGCCAGGTACGTTACCCTTCCTTTTTTCGCACTCCCTTCCACCGCCAGTCCTTGTTCCAGTAAGCTAATGTAAGCACTGCCTGCAAATTTTGTAGGCTTCTTGTATTGAATATCCAGTACACTGCTCATTTTATCTCCATACTTTGCCTGGAATCCGCCAGTATAAAAACTAACATTTTTCGCCAGTTCCGGGTTGATAAGGCTCAAACCTTCCTGTTGACCACTGCTAACCAGGTATGGACGATAAATTTCAAAATCATTGATATAGATCATGTTTTCATCATAATTACCCCCACGCACGCTGTATTGAGAGGTGAGTTCATTGTTGCTTCCTACCAATGTTTTTATCATGGCTTCCACACCACCGGTAGTGCTGGGCAAAGTAATGGCTGATTTCGGATTAACTTTTATAAGGCCGGTCTCATTCCTTTCCCTCTCATCTGTTACTATCACTTCATCGAGTACTTTGCCGGATTTAGTTAGCCTTACAACTATTGTTTCTGTTTCACCAGGGCTAAGGAAAAAATTCTTTTGAAGAGTTGCAAATCCCGTATTACTGAAAACAAGTGCCAGTGCTTTTTCTGCCGTCACTTTTATTTCAAAACGGCCACTGTCATTGGTAACAATGCCGGCATTTTTTCCGAGTACAACAACAGAGATGCCACTGAGTGGGTTTTCGTTTTCATCAACAACCGATCCGCTGATGGTGGCAGGTTTATTTTGGGCAGCAGCAACAAAGCAGGTAAAGCTCAATAGCAGTACAGCAAAAATTCTCATGGATTGAAGATAGTGATAATCAATAATTATTAATTATTAATTATTGATTACGGATTCTACAATTATAAGGCCTTTAAAGCAGCAATCGTAGCAGCGGGATCGGAAGATTTAAAAACACTATTCCCGGCAACCAAAACATCCGCACCTGCGTCAATGATTGCAGGTGCATTGCCCAGGGTAACACCACCATCAACTTCAATCTTTACAGCTAATCCTTTCTCGAGGATCATTTGTTTCAGTTCTTTTATTTTATTAATCGTATGTGGAATAAAAGATTGCCCGCCAAAACCTGGGTTTACACTCATGATGCAAACCAGGTCAATATCCGCAAGGATATCCTGTAATGAGTGGACAGGAGTGTGTGGATTTACAGCAATGCCTGCCTTCATACCCAGGCTTTTTATTTGCTGGATATTCCTGTGTAAATGTTTGCAGGCTTCTATATGTATCGTCAGGTTATCGGCACCTGCTTTTTTAAAAGCTTCGGCATATTTTTCTGGTTCTTCTATCATTAAATGCACATCACAAACCTTGTTGGTGCTCTTGCGGAAGAACTCCACCAGCATTGGACCAAAACTTATGTTGGGAACAAAACGGCCATCCATTACATCCAGGTGAAACCAATCGGCCTCACTATCGTTCAGCATATCACAATCATGCTGGAGATTTAAAAAATCGGCGGAAAGAAGGGATGGAGCGATGAGTGGCATGTTACTGGTTACTGGTTACTGGTTACTGGTTACTGGTTACTGGTTACTGGTTACTGGTTATGCAAGTACTTTATAAAGTTACAGACTCCCAACCAGAAACAAGAAACGCAGAACCCGGAACAAGAAACAAATTAATTCTTCGTTGTTATTTTTTCCAGTGCTTCCTTTGCTTCCACATAACCGGGGTCATACATCATTGCTGCCTGGTATGCTTCAATTGCTTTGGCAGTATCATTCAGCTTTTCATAACAGCGACCTTTGTAAAAATAGCCCTGGTCAAAATTATTCTGCAAAGTGGTGGCTTTGTCCAATGCAGCAACGGCATCCTTGTATTTTCCGAGGTCATATAATACAAGGGCTTTTTCCAGGTAAGCTTCCATAAAACTGTAGCTCAGTGAAAGGCATTGATCAAAGAAAGCGATCGCTTTGTTTTTGTCACCGGTGCTGCTGTAATACACTCCTTTTATAAATAAGGCTTCTTTTTCAAACTTCGCCTTGTCTTCTTTTATTAATTCATCTGCCACTTTCAACGCTTCCGCATCTTTTGTTTTTGCATATAAATTACCCAATGAAATAACAACATCAGGATTTGGAAAAATGGCTATAGATCTTTCCAGAGAATACAGGGAAAGACTCGTGTCGCCATTTTCGGCATACAGCCATGCTTGTACGTTCCAAAGCCTTGCATTGGTACTGTCTCTTTGCAAAGCATTGCTGATGGTGTAAAGCGCCCTTGTGTACTCTCCGCTATCGCGGTAATTTTGAGCAAGTTCTTCGGTGATCAGTGCTGAATCGGGGTATTGCGCTGACAGTTTGAGTAATGCCGTTTCTTTAGAAACACCAGCGGTTGCGGGTTTTGAAGCCTTTTCCCCGCCATGACAGGCAACCAAAAAAGCTACAAGTATGTATAAGATATATTTCATTGCTGATGCAAAATTAATGGTTGGCGATTGTACTGTATGACAATTTCTTGACAAATTAAAAAACTACGGGTAGTACCTTTGCGGCCTCAATGATAAAGCAGTATTGCTGCCATACAAAATAAATGATTTTTAATATGAAATTTCTATTGTCTCTTCCTGTTATTGGTTTGTTCTTTTGGTTACATACTTCAAAAGAAACCGAACAGGTTACAAAAAATATGGTTGCCGTAAATGATACGGTTCATTTTGAAGGCGAGGATCATTTTACCAATGTACGGCAGCTGACTTTCGGCGGAGACAATGCGGAAGCCTATTTTAGTTTTGATGGAAAGTACATTGTGTACCAGCGTACCGATCCTAAAAATGGTATACAATGCGACCAGATATGGATGGGTAAAGTGCCCGAGTCGGCTGATGAAGCTTTCATTCCAAAATTAGTGAGCACCGGAACCGGCCGTACTACCTGCGCATACTTTTACCCCGATGGAAAACACATTGTATACGGCTCTACTCATTTAGGAAGCAAAGAATGCCCGCCGGTGCCGGACAGGAAAAAATATGGCAATAAATATATCTGGCCCATTTATGAAAGTTTTGATATTTTTAAAGCAGACCTCAATGGTAAGATCGTAAAGCAGCTCACCAAATCGAAAGGTTATGATGCAGAAGCGGTGGTTTCCCCAAAAGGAGACAAGATGGTTTTTACTTCCATGAGAGATGGAGATCTTGATTTATATACGATGGATTTGAACGGTAGAAATGTAAACCGAATTACCACATCTTTAGGTTATGATGGTGGAGCATGGTTTAGCCCCGACGGAACAAAACTCATCTGGCGTGCATCCAGGCCTAAAAGCGAAATAGAAATAAAAGAATACAAAGAATTATTAGCCCAAAATCTGGTAGCGCCAACTAATATGGAAGTATGGACTGCCAATGTAGATGGCACTGACGCAAAACAGATAACCAACCTCGGCCAGGCCAACTGGGCGCCTAATTATACGCCTGAAGGAAAAGTGATCTTTTGCAGCAATCATGAATATAAAAGGGGGTTTCCTTTCAATATGTACCTGGCAAATGCAGATGGCTCCAACATTCAAAAAATATCAAGAGACAAAGGTTTTGACGCCTTCCCGATGTTTAGTCCCAATGGTAAAAGGATAGTTTTTTGCAGCAACCGTAACAATGGTGGAACAAGAGATACGAATATTTTTATTGCAGACTGGAAAGGCGAGTAATACTATTTCACGAATTTTAAAACCTAATTTCACGAATTGCACGAATTAAACCGGTGCATTGAAGTTTACTGATTAATAATTACTGATACTAATTCCTAATTACCACTCAATATAATATTCTCCTACTAACCGAATGACGCAACTATGATATTCCTTTTGTAGATTTGGAAAACCAAAATCAAACATTATGGAAAGCGGATTATTGCATTTACACAATTTTCTTCGTTGGGTGGTACTTTTCTTTTTAATTATTTCTCTTTTACAGGCCATGGGCAAAAAGCCAGGTTTGAAAAAAACAAGTCTATGGTTGCTCATTGCTTCGCATATTACTTTGCTCATAGGTTTGTATCAATATTTTACAAGTGCGGTTGGATTTAAACTGATCCAGTCAAATGGTTTTGGAGTAGTGATGAAAGATAGCATCATGCGGTTTTGGGCAGTTGAACATATTACCGGCATGCTGATTGCTATAATTTTAATAACCATTGCGAGAGGCAAGGCAAAGAGGGGAGGTTACCCGGTAGCCCTTTATTTATTGGCACTAATTATTATACTGGCAGTTGTTCCATGGCCATTCCGTGAATTGGGAATTCAAAGACCGTGGTTTCCGGGAATGTGATTATTTAAATATCATTTTTATCTTCAACTTTTTGAACGCAGAGAAAAGAAGCAGCAAAGATTCGCAGCATAATCTCTACATATTCTCTGTAACTCTTTTTCTCTGCGTTGAAAAAAATCATGATCCTCTCATTCCTAATTCAATCACTTCGCAATCCCTCATATTTTTTCCCTCAATACTAAAACGGATCAGCGTACGCATTTTATGCCAGCCCTGGTTGCCTGCAGCCCCGGGATTCATGTGAAGACAGTTCAGCTTATCATCGTACATTACTTTTAAAATATGCGAGTGCCCGCTAATGAAGAGTCCGCTTTTATGTTGTATGATCTTATGTTTTACACCTGGAGCATACCTGCCCGGGTAACCGCCAATATGCCGCATGAATACATTCACATCTTCGCAGGTGAAGAAAAGATCTTCGGGGTACAACTGTTGTATATGGTTATCATCGATATTACCATACACTCCTTTCAGGGGTTTGAATGCTGCCAGCTTCTTAATTACTTCCAATGAGCCAAAATCTCCGCCATGCCATATTTCATCACAATCTTTAAAATGTGCGAAAACTGCGTCATCCAGGTAGCTATGTGTATCAGAGATTAAACCGATCCTTGTCAAAACAAATCCATTTAAAAATTGTAAATTTGAATTGAAGGTATAATCTATTCATCAATATCATACACTTTGCCATTTCATCGAAACTTTACTTACTATATCGACAAACGTAGCTGGAAATATTGTTTCCTGATGCTGGCTTTGTGTAAAGGCGAATAATTGGATAATTAGCCAATTAGCCAATGTGATAATTCTACGGGTTTGACAATACGTTCCCAAACTAAGGTATTTCCATCATTATCACATTATCAAATTATCACATTATCAAATTATCACATTATCAAATTAGTAATCATGCCTCACTATCATGCACTCGGTTCCATTCCGCATAAGCGCCATACACAATTCCGTAAACCGGATGGCAGCCTGTATTCGGAACAATTGTTTTCTACAGAAGGATTTTCCAACGACTATTCTTTATTGTATCATACCTATGCACCAACGCTTATAGTTAGCTTCGATGAGCCCATTAATGTCGCTCCAAAAGTAGCCGAAGAAAAAATGCTGAAACACCGGAGCCTGGAAGGTTTTAAAGTAAAGCCCGAAGCTGATTTTCTTGATAGCCGTAAAGCTGTTTTGGTAAACAACGATTGCCATATTGTACTCGCGGCTCCGCAAAAAAGTATGACTGACTATTTTTACAAAAATGCGGATAGCGATGAAATGATTTTTATACATGAAGGAAGTGGCTTGCTTAAAACAGTTTATGGAGAATTAAAATTTAGCTATGGCGATTATCTTGTTATTCCAAGAGGCTGTATTTATCAAATTCATTTCGATACAGAAGAGAATCGTTTGTTTATTGTAGAATCTCATTCGCCCATTCGTTATCCAAAAAGATATTTAAGTAAGTATGGCCAGCTGATGGAGCATTCACCTTATTGTGAAAGAGATATACGTGTACCGCAAAACCTGCAAACCATTGATGAAAGGGGCGACTTTACTATCAAAACAAAAAAGCAGGGCTTTTTATACGGTATTCATTATGGTACACATCCTTTTGATGTGGTAGGATGGGACGGCTGTTGTTATCCTTATGCATTCAGCATTCATGATTTTGAACCTATAACAGGTAGGGTACACCAGCCACCACCTGTGCACCAGACTTTTGAAACAGACGCATTTGTTGTTTGTTCCTTTGTACCCAGGTTGTTTGATTATCATCCTTTATCCATTCCTGCTCCCTACAACCATAGCAATATTGACAGTGATGAATTGCTGTATTATGTTGACGGTGATTTTATGAGTCGCAAACATGTTACCCGGGGCATGATCACTTTGCATCCGGCAGGCATTCCCCATGGTCCACATCCCGGCCTGGCAGCAAAAAGTATCGGTGCCAGAGAAACAAAAGAACTGGCGGTAATGGTAGATACATTCAGGCCATTGCAATTAACAGAAACTGCATTGGAAATAGAAAACGAAGGCTATGTAATGAGTTGGGCAGAATAAGTTTAATATGGGTGGGCCACCGCTAGACGGTGACTTATCCATATTAAACCTTCCACGTTCACCGTATGAAACCTTGAACTTTTTTATTGTCATGATATTGTAACGAAATTGTTTATATTTAATCAAACAAAAATCATTTAGCTATGATCAAATTTCACGAAGTTAAAGTAGGTGATTATTTAATTGCCGATAATGATGGAGATGCCCGCAGGGGTGAGGTAACAAATTTGAATGGGAATGAAAAGCAGGTTTGTGTTGATAATGGTATCCAGGAATTTTGGTACGAAACCAACCAGCTCACCGCTTTGCCGGTTACAGAAGCCGAGTTAAAAGAACTTAAATTTCATAGTGAAGCGCAGCCCGACGGAAGTGTAAAATACATGAAAGGTGCATTTAGAATGATAGTACCTAAGGCTGGTGATTTTTCACGAATGGAGATCTGGTACAGGGATGAAAAAAGGCATATCATGAGCGAGATCCCTCTACATGTATTGCAAAATCATTTTTATGAAATGACCAAAGTGCACCTGAACCAGGATTCTTTCGATTGATTGTTTTATAAACTTATTGCATAAAAAAACCTCCTGCTTTAATACAGGAGGTTTTTATTATTTAATCCGTTGAGAAATTATTCTCCTTTAGCTTCAGCGGCGTTTTCTCCGTCTTCTAATTTAGCTTTAAGATTAGCCAGTGCACTTAAATCGCCCAATGTAGTTTTTTCTACTTTGCTCTGAATTACCTTCACAGCTTTTTTGGTTGTTTCAGCGTCTGCCCTTTTCTCTTTCATCTGCGCTTGTTTTTCTTCTTCTATTTGTTGTTCCCACAAACGGGCATGGCTCAATACAATCCTTTTGTCGCTGCGGTCAAATTCAATTACCATGAATTGTGCAACTTCATCAGCAGAGATCGTTTTACCATCTTCTTTTGCCAGGTGGCGTGCAGGTGCAAAACCTTCCAGACCATAAGGCAATTGAACAACAGCACCTTTATCATCTTTTTTAGATACAGTTCCTTCATGAATAGAACCGATCGCAAAAGTACCTTCCAGGCTGTTCCATGGATCTTCTTCAATTTGTTTGTGACCTAACTGCAGTTTGCGGCCGTCTTTATCGATGCTCAGGATAAGCACTTCTATTTCGTTGCCCACTTTCGTGTACTCGTTAGGGTTATTGAAGCGTTTCAACCAGCTTAAATCGCTGATATGGATCATGCCACCAATACCTGTTGCCAGTTCTACAAATACACCGTAAGGAGTGATGTTTTTTACAACACCATTGTGTTTGCTGCCTTCAGGGAATTGATTTTCAATTGTGCTCCATGGATCTTCTGTAAGTTGCTTGATAGAAAGACTCATTTTGCGGGTATCCTTATCGAGCGTTACCACTTTAGCTTCATACTCGTCACCTAATTTGAAGAATTCCTTAGCATTGATAGGAGTGTTAGCCCATGTAATTTCACTTACGTGAACCAAACCTTCCACACCCGGCATAATTTCAAGGAAAGCACCGTAGTCTTCGATATTTACTACTTTACCTTTCACTACTTCGCCTTCTTTCAGGTTTTCTGCCAAAGTATCCCATGGATGAGGAGTTAGTTGTTTCAGACCAAGGCTGATACGTTTTTTATCATCATCAAAGTCTAATACAACCACGTTAAGTTTCTGATCCATTTTCAGGACTTCACTTGGATGGTTGATACGACCCCATGAAATATCAGTGATATACAATAAACCATCTAAGCCACCAAGATCAAGGAACGCACCGAAATCGGTGATGTTTTTGATAGTACCTTCCAGTACCTGGCCTTTTTCCAGTTTACCGATGATTTCAGCACGTTGTGCTTCAATATCACTTTCAATAAGCGCTTTATGAGATACAACAGCGTTCTTAATGGCTTCGTTGATCTTAACCACTTTAAATTCCATTGTTTTACCTACAAACTGATCGTAATCAGTTACAGGTTTTACATCGATCTGTGATCCTGGTAAGAAAGTTTCCATACCGAAAACATCAACGATCAAACCACCTTTGGTTTTGCTTGTAACCAAACCAGTAACAATTTCGCCTGTTTTGTTAACTTCCACAATTCTTTCCCATGCCCTTGTAATACGCGCAGATTTGCGGCTCAGGTGCAGGTTACCGTCTCTGTCTTCCTTTTCTACCACCATTACTTCGATCAGGTCGCCTACTTTAACACCACCGGGAATATCCCTGAATTCGTTTAAAGAAATAAGGCCATCACTTTTAAAACCGATGTTAACCACAGCATCTGTTTTGGTTAATGATTCAACAGTTGCCTGGATCATTTCCCCATCATTGATCTGTTTGAAAGTGTTGTCATAAACGGAATCGTATTTCTCTTTTTCTTCTTTAGAATAAGCAGATACGTTTCGTTTATCCCTGCTCCAGTCAAAATCATCATGGGCAGTTTCAACAATTGGTTCGGGAGCTGGTACATTTGGTGTCGCAGCAGCCTCGGCTACTTCAGTAGCTTGCGGCTCCAGTTCTTCTGCGTTTAGTTGTTTGTTAATATTAAAAGACATAATGTAATTCCCCGGTTTTTTTTAACGGGGTGGCAAAAGTAAGCAATTTCATTGATTTTAGCGTCAAAAAGCAGCGTCAAACTGTTTAGATCCCGGGAAAAACAAAGCCATCCCTTTTTAAGGGGATGGCTTTGTTTTAAAAGATTATAACTATCAGAGAATCATTACCCTGCCTGTTTTAAGTCGTTCGCCATTCCTGTCAGTGAGTTCCACCTGGTAAACACCTTTCTGGAAGCCTGACATATCTACATCCATTCTTGTGTAAGGAACAGCCACCGAGTAGGTTTTGCTGTACACCCTTGCACCTTTGCTGTCGTAAATATTTACAACCCTCGGTAAAGGAGTATTGCCTGGAGCACTTTGGTATCTTACCTGGAACTGGCCCGAGTTAGGACTAGGATAGATGAAGAGGATGTCATTAGGGGAAGAACTTATTGTTACGCTGCCCGGAGTGGCGCTGCCACAACCGTTTGCATCAGCTACAGTAACCGTGTATTCGCCTATTCCGTCCACATCTATAAGCAAAGTATTGCCGGTAACACCAGGAATAACTACGCCATTCCTGTACCAGGTATAACCGTTTGCACCAACAGTAGTAGAACTTGTAACCGACAGCGTTGCAGTTTGCCCTGGGTAAAGCGAATTGGCGGTAGTAGTTAAAGTCAACACCGGTAGAGGAGCTACAGTAAGTGTACCTGGCGTTGAAGTTAATGTAGAACTGCATGAAGCCACAGTTCTCACTACACGGTATTTGTTTCCACTGATGGCAGTAGTAAGACCGTTGATAGTGTAAGTAGCTGCAGTAGCACCTGCAATATTGGTCCAGCTAACACCTGCAACAGTACTATCCTGCCACTGGTAAGTTGCATTAAGACCACCAGTTGGTGCAGTAGAAGTGAAAGTTGCGCTTCCACCCACACATCCTGTTACACTGGCAACAGCAGAAGTGCCGGATAGAGGGCTACCTACATTCACCGGAACAGACACTGTACCGGCACCGCAGATGGCAGTGTTTACAGTAGCAGCATAAACTGTACTTGCTGTTGGATTAGCATATACGGTGTTTAGAGATTGACCTGTATAGGCAATTGTACCTGCAGCATCTGTAAACAAACCTGCAACAGGGCTGAATGTAGCTGTAGTTTGACCTAAATAGGAAATATTCAATTCCCAGTTTTCCAGGAAGTTGGTAGTCTGGTTGTCCTGGAAGTAATCATACAAAGCCAATGTCCATGTACCGTTACCCTGGTACATATCCGCTAAAACAGTTGTATTTGGATCAAATCCTAATGGTCCTGTTGGCGTAAATCCGGGAGTACTAGGTCCTGCATTATCCAGCCTGAAGGTACCTGTATATGGATTGGTACCAGAGCTTAAAGGATTAACACCTGTAGAACTGATCACCGTATTGGTGAATGCTGTAGAAGGTCCCGGGCCACCTGTAGCCGTAAGGGCATAAGCTAAGTTAATAGTCTTACCATCAGGAGCTTTAAGAACCAGCACTAAATCACCTACCCAGCTGTGCCTGATGTTAAGTTTTACATTAAATCCAGTGATAGTAGCACCTGCAGGAATGTTATTAACGGCAAGGTTACTGGTAATGAAATTATCATTTTCGCCCACAGTCTCGTCATTATCATCAGGAATATTAGTATTTAAAGTTCCTGAAGCGGTAGTAGATAAAGAAGCTAATCCTACCGGGGTTGCAATTGAAATTAAAGTAGGAGGAGCAGTAGTACACCTGTTGATCGGCAACGTGTTTGAAACAGTAGGCACAAGCGCACCAACAGTTAAAGTAGAAGCCGTAGTTACACTTGGTGAAGTACATGCACCCTGGTAACGAACGCGGTATTGATTACCATTTAAGGCAGGCAAAGCATTGGTAATAGTAAGTGTATTGGTAGTAACACCGCTGTAAGTAGCATTATTGGTAAGATCTGTCCAAACAGCACCTGCACCTGTTACCAAAACCTGCCACTGATACTGGTTCAAAGAACCTGCAATAGTAGCCCTGATGGTACCGGTACCACTGCAGGAAATGCTTGTGGTAGCAGGTGGTTGAGTAGTTACAGAAGAAACTACGCAAGGCGTAATATTCACAGTGTAATCTTCTGTTTCACCAAAAGTGTAAGCCAGGCAGGCATTGGTTCCGGCTAAAGCTGTAGCGAAACGAACCCTCACCCTCATACGGGTATAACCATTAGTTACAGCACCCGGAACTACAATAGCACCACTGTGCACACCACCACTACCTGCGGCTGTTGAGCCAAGGTTAGTGAACTCAGCAGCTTCAAAAGAACCACTTCTGTCGTAGTCGATCCAAACACCTACCTGTTCAGTCCAGTTGTCACCAGTAGTAACAACGATTGGGTTGTTGGCTCCACTAATTAAAGTAGCGGTATCTGTACCGGTATAGTTTGCATACCCGTTTGGAGAACAAGCGGAAGTTTTATTAAGATTACCCAGTCTCACATTTTCAATTACATCATCATCTGT
>JACMKX010000144.1 GCA_014379905.1 Ferruginibacter sp.
AGCATATGGAATGGAATGGTAAAGGCAGCCGCCGGTGTAAACAATGTAAAAGTTACACTGCCATTAATGTCAGCAGGTATTTATTATTTGCGATATGATGATGGTAAAACGCAGCAGGTATTAAAAATGATGAAACAATAAATAAGAATAGTTTCCCGCAGCTTTGAAGATCTTACCTGCGGGAAGCTATTCTTTTAGAACCCTGTAAAAAACACTTTAAACAGGTATCCCTACATGTTACTCACCTCGTATTGCACATTAGGTGAGTATTATTTTTTAGCAGGATGAACGCAGGCAATTTTGTGTGGTAAAATATTTATTACTTCATAAAAAAAGAGACATGAGAAAACTAATCAATTGTATAATTTGTGCTGCTACCCTGGCTACTGCGACGGTATCTTGTAAAAAAGAGAGCGGGCCCAAAATGAACGAAGACCTTCCGCCGGCAACAAATGCCATCACCGTGGTTTCGGGCAGCGGCGATATTACTGCAAAAGTAAATGCTTTTTTGGCGGCTATACCCGGGCCTGATAACGGGGGGATTCCTTTTTTGCAACCAACAGGTAAAAGAAATATAAATTTTGATGGTGTACCTGATAATTTTTCTGACAACAATCCATTTCCCGGCGATTTTTTTAATGTCAATTCTAAAAGAGGGCTGGTACTTTCAAGCTTTAATGGCTTTAGGGTAAGCAGCAAAAACTTCTCTGATATTAATCCTGCTTTTGGAATACAGTACAATCCTTTTTCGCCTGTGCGAACTATTGCGGTAATGGGTGGAAGTGTATTTGCAACCGCCCTGTTTAAAGTACCCGGCACCGACACTGCTGCATTTGTAAGGGCATTTGGAGTGGTGCTCTGCGATGTAGATGACAGCAGTAAAACTTTTGTTGAATTTTTTGAAGGTAATAATATTGTTGGCAAATTTAATGTACCTGCCCGCAACAATGCTCCCGGCGATAAAGGACTGTCATTTTTGGGTGTACAATTTTCCAATAAAAAAATTACATCTGTAAAAATTCAGGCGGGTAATGCTACCATCAATACCAAACAGGAGAGCGGAGATGCAGACCTGGTGGCGATGGATAATTTTATATACAGCGAACCTGTTAAACAGTAGGGCTATTAGAAAAGATTGAGCGCTATTTTGTGAGAAAGTCCGCCCGGTACGGGCATTTTTTTTACGAAGCAGGGCGATGGTCAACAACCTGGAAATAATTCCTGCTATTATATGATAAGAATATTCTTTCCCCTTGAATGCCCTTCCTTTTGATACTCCAGTGCCCTTCTTATATCGGTAAAATAAAATGTAGAGTCGATAAATAATTTCAGTTTTCCTTTTTCTATTAACGCCACTATCTGTTGTAATTGTTCAGCATCAGCTTTAAATAAAAACTTGCGGGCAATAATGCCATAGCTTTCGGAAAGAGCGGCAGAAAGGGGTTGGCTTATTTCTGTTATGGATACATACCGGCCGCCTGGTTTTAATACCTGGTATGATTTTTCTGTGGCGGCTACACTATCAAATACCGCATCAAAATTTTTGAGTATTTTAGAGAAATCGTGGCTTTGATAATCAATAACTTCATCCGCCCCCAAAGAAACAAGAATGGAATGGTTTTTAAGGGAGGCAGTTACAGCTACATATGCCCCTTTCCATTTTGCCAATTGTAGTGCAAATATACCCACCCCACCTGCCGCAGCATGGATCAATATTTTTTGGCCACGTTGCAATTGCAATATATCAAACAATCCCTGCCATGCAGTAAGGCCAGCCATAGGAATTGCGGCTGCTTCTGCTAAAGAAATATTTACCGGCTTTTTTAGGATGCAGGTTGTTTCCGTAGTAACATATTCTGCAAAGGCACCCTGCTTGTCCCAATTTAATGATCCAATTACTTCATCGCCGGCATTAAACTTAGTTACAGCTGCTCCTGTTTTAATAACTGTTCCCGAAATATCAGATCCTACCACATAAGGCAATTTAAATCCTCCGTGCAGTATGGCCTTCCAGTCTACCGGGTTTATACCGCACGCTGTTACTTTAATCAATACCTGCTGAGGCAAAAGTTCCGGTATGGATTGCTCTTTAATTTCCAGGTTATCAAGGGAACCATTTTTACCAAGGATGATTGCTTTCATTTTGTTGCTCATTTTTTAGTGTTTAAATAAACTGTTCTATCAAATAGATTAGGAAACTACCTGTAAACTGGAACAACAAAAAAACAACAGCAATAAAAACAAAGGGAACTGATATTATTATTGGTTATACTGTATAAAAATGAACTTAAGATGAAGGGGGAAATCATCGATGTAATTCAACAAGTTGCATTTGCATTTGTGCCGCGGGATAACAAAACCTATTGATGGATCATTAGCCAACTGCCCGGCAGAGGCGGTGAGCCTGTTTCTGTAGAATGGATAAAAATTTATTTGTAAGATTCCATTTTTACCACTTCCTCACAAAATTCATACTCCGCCTCCACATTACTGCTAATGAGGATCAATTTTTTTCCAAGTTGTTGGCTAATTAAGTACTGGTACAGTGCTATGCCTTCATTATCGAGGTTGGTAGTAGGTTCATCCAATAATAATACGGGTGCATCAGAGAAAAAAGCCTGCGCCAGTTTTAACCGTTGTTTCATACCACTGCTGAAATAACGGATCTGTTTTGAAGCGGATTTTTCTAATTGTACTGCAGCCAGTATTTCAGTAACCCCTTTTGTAAGTGGTTTAAAGGCCGCATGAAATTGCAGCATTTCTGTAGCCGTCATTTCTTCTACCAGCTCCAGGTAGGGCGCAGCAATGGAAATATATTGGTAAGGTTCACTGATACTATTTTGACCGTTGTTTGTATAAATAATTTTTCCTTCACTATGCAGTGTAGCACCGGCTACTACCTGTAGTAATGTAGATTTTCCGGAGCCGTTGGGGCCGGTAATAGCGTAAGAATGATTGGGTAAAAAATTGATTGAGCAGGACCGAAAGATCCAGTCACGGTTAAAACGTTTGCCTGCATTTTGCAAACTAATTTTCATCCAGGTCTGCTTTGCTAAAAACTTTAATAATACCTCTTTTACTTTCTTTTATGAAAGATACGATCATGTCTCTTTCTTTGCAGGCAGGCAATTGTTGCTCAATATATTCAATGGCCTGGGTGGTATTAAAGCCTTTGTTGTAAATAGTGCGGTATACTTCCAAAATACCATTGATGGTTTCGGAACTAAAACCGCGGCGTTGCAACCCAACGGAATTTACACCCGCATAACTAATGGGTGTTCTTCCTGCTTTTATGAATGGAGGCACATCTTTATTGATAACGGTGTGCCCAGCCACATAAGTGTGAGCGCCAATGCGGCAAAATTGTGGGGCTCCTGCCATGCCGCCAATGATAGCATAGTCGCCTACTTCCACATGGCCGGCCAGTTGAACACTGTTGGCAAGTATTACATTATCACCCAAAATACAATCATGGGCTACATGCGCATAAGCCATCAGCAGGCAATTGCTGCCTATTATTGTTTTCCATTTATCCTGGGTACCCCGGTTAATGGTCACACATTCACGAATGGTGGTATTATCACCTATTTCTACGGTTGTTTTTTCGCCAATAAATTTAAGGTCCTGGGGAATGGCGCCCAGCACAGCGCCGGGAAATATCAAACATCCTTTGCCTATAGTGGTACCGCTCAAAATAACTGCCCCGCTCATAATATGTGTATCATCTCCAATGCGCACATCTTCATGTATCACTGCAAAAGGATCAACTTTTACATTGTTGCCCAATATCGCATCGGGACTAATGTGTGCCAGGGGACTTATCATATTTGTTCTTTGGGTCGTTTTACAATTTGCGCAACCAGTATGGCTTCTGTTACCAGCTTATCTCCTATAAATATAGTGCCTTTCATTTCACAAATACCACGGCGGATGGGTGCAAGCAATTCCATCTTTAAAATTAAGGTATCGCCGGGAACTACTTTTTGTTTGAATTTACAGTTTTCAATTTTCAAAAAATAGGTATCGTACTGGTCTTCGGTGTTTCTTGGAATAGCCAGTATACCACCCGCCTGCGCCAGGGCTTCTACCTGTAAAACACCGGGCATTACACAATTTCCCGGAAAGTGACCCTGGAAATAAGGTTCATTGTACGTAACATTTTTAATAGCTATTACATGCTTATCGGTCAGCTCCATAATTTTATCTACCAATAAAAACGGGTAACGGTGTGGGAGCGTTTTTTCTATTTGATGGATATCATACAACGGTGCCTGGTTCACGTCATATTTTGGAACATCCTGCTTGCCTTTGTATTTTTTAATATGCTCCTTTATTTTTTTTGCAAACTTTACATTGCTGGCATGACCGGGCCTGCTGGCGATAATATGTGCTTTAAAGGGGTACCCTACCAGGGCAAGATCGCCAATTACATCCAGCAGTTTGTGCCGGGCGGGTTCGTTGGGATAACGCAACTGAAGGTTATTTAAAATGCCTTCATCGCTCACCTTCACATCTGTTTTATTAAACACTTTGGATATACGGGCCACCTGTTCATCTGTAACCGGCCTGTCTACTACCACGATGGCGTTGTTGATATCACCGCCTTTAATCAGGTTGTGTTGTACCAGTGCTTCGAGTTCGTGAAAGAATGCAAAAGTGCGGCTGGAAGCAATTTCATCATTGAACTGGGAGATATTTTTAATATCGGCATGTTGTGTGCCCAGCACAGGTGAATTAAAATCTATCAGCGTATTGATACGGTATTCATGAAAAGGCAAAGCTACCATTTCCACTTTTTTATCTTCATCAATAAAGCTGATGTTGTGTTGTATTTCGTAGAAAATTTTTACAGCATCCTGCTTTTGTGTAGCTGCTTTTTTTAATGCCTGTACAAAGGGTTCGCTGCTTCCATCAAGTATGGGCACTTCTTCGCCATCAATTTCAATCAGTACATTATCAATTTCCATCCCCACCAGTGCTGCCATTAAATGCTCAATGGTGCTAACCCTAGCCCCATTAACCTCCAGGGTAGTACTGCGGTTGGTTTCTACCACATTGTCTACATCAGCTTTAATAATCGTTTTTTCCGGGAGATCTACCCTTTGAAAATTAATGCCTGTATTGGGCCCGGCAGGTTTTAATCGCATGGTTACCGCCTGGCCGGTATGAATACCTGCGCCCGATATGGTAAGCTCTTCTTTTATAGTATGTTGAAAAGTTGGTTCGGTCCCGTTGGTTAAATCCATAGCTGCAAAAGTAGGAAAAGAATGGGGATTTTGAATTGCCTTGCGGCAATGATTTTGGAACGCTGATGACGCTGATGGTGATGATTTTTTTAACCGCTAAGGCGCAAAGACACTAAGTATAGAACGTTGATATTTATGATCGTCCTGATATTTTAAGATGGTTAACTGCCGGGCAAAGGAAGTGTCTTTATATACAGGCCAAGGAGCGCCTTAGCAGTTAATGTCTGTTATAAAATCTGTGTAAATCATGGCCATCATGAAAATCTATGTTCTAAAGATTTTCCTGGTCGGCTTTTAGAAGCTTGATCAGTTTTTCCAGTTCAGAAAGTCGTTTTTCCAGTTCCGGCAGTTTGCGGCTGAGGGCCTGGCTTCGAAGTGCCTGCGAATAGTCGTGTGCCGGCGAGCCGGTTACCACTGTGTTGGGAATTTTAATGCTTTTACTTACACCACTCTGGGCATTTATCTTGGTACCATCTGCAATTTGTATATGGCCTACAATGCCGGCCTGTCCACCAATCATAACATTGTTACCCACCTTGGTGCTGCCACTTACCCCGGCCTGGGCTGCTATCACGGAGTTATTACCTACTTCTACATTGTGAGCTACCTGTATAAGATTATCGAGCTTGGCACCAGAACGAATGATGGTGGAACCAATAGTGGCCCTGTCGATGGTAGCATTGGCGCCAATTTCTACATTGTCTTCTATTACCACATTGCCTATCTGGGGAACTTTTTTAAAAGTGCCATCCGCTTGTGGCGCAAACCCAAATCCGTCGCTGCCAATAACTGTTCCGGCATGTATCGTTACATTTTTACCGATAATACATTCCCGGAGGATCTTTACCCCTGCGTGGATAATGGTGCCATCTCCAATGCTAACGTTGTTACCTATAAATGTATTGGGGAATATTTTTACATCGTTGCCCAGCTTTACGTTTTCGCCCAGGTAGGCAAAAGCGCCTATATAATTATTTTCGCCGGTAATAGCTGTTCTGTCAATATAGGAAGGAGTTTGAATTCCGGTAAGTTGTTGTGTACGTACCTGCTGGTAAGTATCCAGTAAGGTTGCAAAAGCACTATACGCATCGGGCACCCGAAGTAAAGTGGCTTTCAATGGCTGTTTCAATTCGAGCGATTCGTTAATAATAATAAGGGAAGCCTCGGTTGTGTAAAGGAAATCCTCATACTTTGGATTGGCTAAAAATGCCAATTGACCCGCCTGGGCCTCCTCTATTTTTCCGAAGGAAGCCACTGTTACAGAAGCATCTCCCTCCACTGTTGCATTAATTATGGCCGCTATCTGGGCTGCACTGAATTGCATGATTTTAAGCTTTTAGCTGTTAGCTCTTAGCTGTTAGCCCCAACCTTCAATGCGATCTCTTCCGGATATAACACCGGCTAATGGCTAACGGCTAGTGGCTAATAGCTTTTTAGCTATCGTAGATAACAAATGTAATATTTTTTAGTCTTGCCCCGCATGTTTTCATTTATTAGCGCATGATCAACTTCTGAAATGTCTTTTACTGAACCATCTTTAAACAAAACGAAGATATGTTCGTTTTCAAAATTGTAAGTGCTGCTAACGGCTTCGCCGGTAAACACCAGCCATTGTGCATCATCTGAAGATATATTCTGCCTGGCAGCGATCTCTGCTGTTTTTTCATCAACAGCCAATTGGTTAAATGGTTCTGCTGCATATTTTACTTTTAATAAATGCCGGTCGATAATACCCTGGCAAAGAATGGACAACACTTTATCGGTATGGCTGCACCAGTGCTTGATGGCTACCAGTACATCATGATCATCGATACTGCAAAATTGTTGAAGCGTAATATTTTCGAGCGGCTGATTAATGAAACTGTTCAAGGGTTCATGGCAGGTAGCTTTCACAAATTTTGCTCTTTTTATAATCCGTCGCAACATTTGTTCGGCACTCAGCACCGTTTTATGCAGGTATACCTGCCAGTACATGAGGCGCCTTGCTACCAAAAATTTTTCAATGGAGTAAATACCTTTTTCTTCAATCATCAGTTCCCCATTGTGCACGGTGAGCATTTTTAAAATGCGGTCGTAACCAATAGATCCTTCAATAACTCCAGTAAAAAAACTATCCCTGTTCAGGTAATCCATCCGGTCTACATCCAGTTGCCCGCTTACCAGCTGATGCAGGAATTTTTTTTGATATTCATTGGTAAAAATGTCAATGGCCATCTGCAGCCTTCCATCAAATTTTTGATTAAGATCTTTAAATATCAGCAAAGAGATTTCTTCGTGATGCATTCCCTCTGCCAGTACATGTTCCAATGCATGAGAAAAAGGGCCATGGCCAATATCATGTAACAGGATGGCTACTTTTGCTGCCTGTTTCTCCTGGGCGGTAATTTCTACTCCTTTCGCACTTAATTCCTGCAGGGCCAGGCACATTAAATGGTAGGCGCCCAAAGAATGGTGCAGTCTTGTATGCACCGCACCAGGGTACACCAGGTGTGCCATTGCCATTTGATGTATACGCCTGAGTCGCTGGTAGTAAGGGTGGGCAATGAGCTGCAACACCAGTTCATCATCTATTGTTATAAAGCCATAAACGGGGTCGTTGATTATTTTATTAAAGGGCATAGTTTGCTTGAATTGTTAAATATCTATAAAAGTGTTGTAAAGCTACGGATGGCGGTGTTAAAAAGGTAAATTTGTTCGGAGGGCATATGGTTAATAGATGATAGTTCATGGCCGCTCCCTATTAGCAGCATGCCTTATTATGAACTATTAACCATGAACTGTGATCCCTTTATAACCACTAAAAAACTTTAACCAACACCATGAGTATAGCTAAAATTCTTTGGGTAGATGATGAAATAGACAGCCTGCAATCGCAAATTATGTTTTTGGAAAATAAGGGATATACTGTTGACACAAAAACAAACGGCTTTGATGCCCTGGAATATGTAAAAGACAATATTGTGGATGTGGTGCTGATGGATGAGAGCATGCCCGGCCTTACCGGCCTGCAGGTTTTACAACAATTAAAAGAATTGAACAGCACTTTGCCTGTAGTACTCATTACAAAAAATGAAGCGGAAAACCTGATGGATGAAGCCATTGGCAGCCAGATAAGTGACTACCTGATAAAACCTGTTAATCCTAACCAGGTTTGGCTGAGTCTTAAAAAAATAATTGACAATAAAAGGCTGGTGGCAGAAAAAACTACTAGTGCTTACCAGCAGGAATTCCGCAACCTTTTTACGGCGCTCAATGATAACCCGGATTACAATGAGTGGATGGACCTGTACAAAAAATTAGTATTCTGGGAACTGGAAATGAAAAAAAGTGACAGCCCGGAAATGCAGGAAGTATTTGCCACACAAAAGCATGAGGCCAATACAGAGTTCTTTAAATTCATTTCAAAAAATTATGCTTCATGGGTGTCTCCAAAAAGTACAGGAGCGCCTATAATGAGTCATAATTTATTAAAGTATAAGGTACTTCCTCACCTGGAAAAAGGCACACCCTTGTTTTTTGTACTGATCGACAACCTGCGTTTTGACCAGTGGAAAACCATACAACCCATTTTTGCAGAAAGTTTTCGCATACATGAAGAAGAAACTTTTTATGCCATTCTGCCTACAGCAACCCAGTATGCACGTAATGCAATATTTGCGGGATTGTTGCCGATTGATATAGAAAAACAATTTCCCAACGAATGGAAAAATGATGATGAGGAGGGTGGAAAAAATTTGCATGAAGAAGTATTTCTAAGAGCAAATTTGAAAAGACTGGGCCATGCAGATCTTAAGATTTCCTACACCAAGATCACCAATAACAACGACGGGCAAAAGATGGTGGACAATATGCATAACATGATGCAAAATGATCTTAATGTGATCGTATATAATTTTGTTGATATGTTGAGCCATGCAAGAACAGAGATGGAAGTGCTTAAAGAACTGGCTGGTGATGAAACGAGTTACCGCAGCATTACCCAAAGCTGGTTTGAGCATAGTCCGCTACACCAGGCATTGAAAAAAATTGCGGATAAAAAAGTAAATATGGTGGTAGCTACCGATCATGGCAGCACAAGGGTAAAAACGCCGGCCAAGGTGATTGGTGATAAACAAACTACGGCCAACCTGCGCTATAAACATGGGCGTAATTTAAACTATGAAGCAAAAGATGTGCTGGCATTCAGGGACCCCAAAGAAGCAGGGCTGCCGGTGCCGAATGTAAACTCCAGTTTCATTTTTGCCAAAGGCGAGTTGTTTTTATGTTACCCCAACAATTACAATCACTTTGTGAATTATTATCGTAATACGTTCCAGCATGGCGGGGTGAGTTTAGAGGAGATGATTGTACCGGTAGTGAGGATGAGTAGTAAGTAGGGAAATTTGCGTGGGCCACCGTCTTGCGGTTACTCACCCAAATTTTTCCCACAACTTGTGGAGAATGTTTTTTTGCCAAACCCTGCTATTGATAGAAGTTGCACTTAATTATTAAATTAATGGCCCTTCGGGGATGAGGATATGAAATTTACACAGCACACATTAGATAAAATAGAGAAGATCGTTGAGGATTGTGGTTATATCATCCGTTATGAAAGAGGTACTTTCCAGAGCGGTTATTGCATTTTACAGGAGAAAAAAGTAGTGGTGCTCAATAAATTTTTGCAAACAGAAGGACGCATCAATACTCTGATAGACCTGATTCCGCAATTAGAGATCAACTTTGATGCCTTAACACATGAAAGCCAGAAATTATACAGCGAATTGCTGGAACTGGAACATGCCAAATCATAAAATCAAAAAAGGAACCTGATTGAGTTCCTTTTTTGATTTTATGATCCCAATATATTCCAGGATGTTTGTATATCCGGATCCTCGTTGTCTTTTATTTTAGTTCCTTCCTGGTCGTTCGCTTCTTCTTTCAATTCTTCTTTTTTTGATTTATTTATATCTGCGGGTGCTGCATCTTTTTTATTTACGGGTCCAGCCGGTGCATTGGCTATATCCTGTTCAGTAATGATATCTTCTTCATTGTTTAAATGTTCGTGGATCTTTTTTTCTGTTCTTTCGTCTTTATATTGGTCACCCAGGTCTTCTGAACCTTCAGTGGCTGATGGATCTCTTTTCATAATTTGTATTTTAGTTATGGGTAAGCTGAGAAAATCGTACCAAATATTTTTTGCACGCAAAATGACACATTATGCTAATATTAACTGTACCATCCCTTCAGGGTTTCCCGATACCACTGGAATTTTTTCTACAATAATATCAACCCTCAGGGTTTTTCCTTCAGAGAATCCCCGAAAGGATGAAATAATAGCCGCATAAATATAAGGGGGAATTACGCAACGGTTACTATGTCACCCCTTCGGGGTTTATCTTATTTACCAGGATCTTTTCTATAATAATATCAACCCTTCAGGTTTTGGCAATTCGGGAAATCCCAGAGGGGATGAAAAAATTATTGTGTGAATAAAAGTAGTAAACCGGAAGGGTGAAAAAATTGTAACAAAAAATATAAGCAAGCCCATGAACCCCGAAGGGATGAAAATATTATAGCAAAATAAATACAGAAACAGAATATCGGAGGGGACGAAAAAATTATGTTATGAATAAAAGTAGTGACCCGGGAGGATGAAAACATTATTGTAAAAAAATTATAAGCAACCCCATAAACCCCAAGGGGTGAAAATATTATAACAAAAAATATAAGCAACCCATGAACCCCGAAGGGAGTGAAAATATTATAGCAAAATAAATACAGAAACAGAATCCCGGAGGGGATGAAAAATTATGTGATGAATAAAAGGTGAAATAATCATTACAAAAAAATAAAACCAAATGAAATATTGAAATTTTACCTGCCTTCGGAATTACATATTCCTCCTGTACTGCCCGCCCACGCTATACAAAGCATTGGTAATTTGCCCCAGCGAACAAAATTTTACCGTTTCCATTAATTCTTCAAATAAGTTACCATTATTAACGGCTACTTTCTGCAAACGTTTCAGCATGGTTTCGCTTTGTGTCGCATGTCGTTGCTGAAATGCTTCCAGCGTTTTTATCTGGAATTCTTTTTCATCGGTGGTACTGCGGATGACTTCCTGCGGAAGAATGGTAGGAGAACCGCTTTTGCTCAGGAAAGTATTTACACCCACGATCGGGTACTCACCGGTATGTTTCAGCGTTTCATAATACAAACTTTCTTCCTGTATTTTATTGCGCTGGTACATGCGCTCCATGGCGCCCAGTACACCGCCACGATCGGTGATACGGTTGAATTCTGTGAGCACCGCCTGTTCAACAAGATCCGTTAATTCTTCAATTAAAAAAGCGCCCTGGTTTGGATTTTCATTTTTAGCTGTGCCCAGCTCCCTGTTAATGATCAACTGGATGGCCATGGCCCTGCGCACACTTTCTTCTGTTGGTGTGGTAATGGCTTCGTCGTATGCATTGGTGTGAAGCGAATTGCAGTTATCGTAAATAGCATACAATGCCTGCAGGGTGGTTCGTATATCGTTGAAGTCGATCTCCTGCGCATGCAGGGAGCGGCCACTTGTTTGAATATGGTATTTTAATTTCTGGCTGCGGTCATTGCCTTTGTATTTATTTTTCATGGCTTTGGCCCATATACGACGGGCCACCCGGCCTATTACACTGTATTCGGGATCCATTCCATTGCTAAAGAAAAAAGAGAGATTGGGCGCAAAATCATCAATGTGCATGCCGCGGCTTAAATAATATTCAACATAAGTAAACCCGTTGGATAAAGTAAAGGCCAGCTGTGTAATAGGATTGGCGCCGGCTTCCGCAATATGATATCCACTGATGCTGACACTATAAAAATTTTGCACTTTATGATCAATAAAATATTGCTGAACATCGCCCATTAATTTCAATGCAAATTCTGTTGAAAAAATGCAGGTGTTCTGTGCCTGGTCTTCTTTTAAAATATCTGCCTGAACTGTACCTCTCACTGTACTCAGTGCTTTTGCTTTAATCCCGTCATAAACATCCTGAGGCAATACATCTTTGCCACTTAAACCGAGTAAGCGAAGGCCGAGGCCATTGCTTTCACCGGGAAGGACAGTTTCTCCACCCCCCAGGGGGGGAGTTTGGTAAGCTTTTACTTTTTCATCAATAGTGAGTTTAGGCAAAGCTGAATGATGTACAGGCTTACCATTTACACCTATGTATTTAGGCAATGCCTCGATATCATATTTACTTTCTATTATTTTATTTACCTGTTCGTTGAGGTTGTTATCAAAAATATATTTTTCGCAAAGCTGGTCAATGGCAGCATTCATAAAAAATGCCAGGATGATTGGCGCGGGGCCATTGATCGTCATACTTACAGAAGTTTTAGGATCACAGAGATCAAAACCGCTGTAGAGTTTTTTGGCATCATCAACAGTTGCAATGCTCACACCGCTATTACCCACCTTGCCATAAATATCGGGTCGGTAAGCAGGATCTTCGCCATATAATGTAACACTGTCAAATGCTGTACTGAGGCGCTTTGCAGGTTGTCCTAAACTCACGTAATGAAAACGCCTGTTGGTTCTTTCAGGTCCGCCTTCGCCGGCAAACATGCGGGTTGGATCTTCGCCTTCTCTTTTCAGCGGAAATACCCCGGCAGTAAATGGAAATTCGCCCGGAACATTTTCCTGCAACTGCCATTTTAAAATATCTCCCCAGTCATTGTATTTAGGCAGCAATACTTTTGACAATACTGTTCCTGATAAACTTGTATAGGTAAGTGGTTGTTTAATCAGCTTATCTCTTACTTTGAATTCGTAGAATTCTTTACTGTAGCGATCTTTTACAGCAGTCCAGTTGTCTAATAGTTTTTTACATTCCGGGTGAAGTTTTTCCTGCAATGTTGTTTGCAGCGTTGTTATTTCATCCTGTGCTGTTGCAGATAATGATCCGGCCACCCCGTTAAAATGGTATAACTGTCTTGCAACAGCTGCCTGGTCGTTCACCCATTGGTCGTACTCATTGATCGTTTCAGCGATCTCTGCCAGGTATCGTACTCTTTTGGGAGGAATGATGGTTGACTGATTGCTGGTATCCGCAGTATGCATATGATGCACTACGTGATCTTTAAAAGTAACGCCGGTTTTGGTCTCAATTTTTTCCATGAGGCGCTCAAACAATTCGTTCACACCTGCATCATTGAATTGTGCTGCAATGGTGCCTACAACCGGCAGTTCATCGTCTTTGGCATTCCATAAAGTATGGCTGCGTTTGTATTGTTTGCGCACATCATGCAAGGCATCCAATGCACCGGCCTTATCAAATTTATTGAGGCAGATTACATCTGCGTAATCAAGCATGTTTATTTTTTCCAGTTGCGATGGCGCACCATATTCCGGCGTCATTACATACATGCTAACATTGCAATAATCTAAAATAGAAGCATCGCTCTGGCCTACCCCGGCACTTTCTAAAATAATAAAATTAAATGCAGCAGCCCGGCAAATATCAATGGCTTCCTGAACATACTGGCTCAGGGCCACATCACTTTCCCTCGTTGCCAGGGAACGCATATAAGCTCTTGGAGAAGAGATGGCATTCATGCGGATGCGGTCTCCCAACAAAGCACCGCCGGTTTTTTTCTTACTTGGATCAACGGAAATAACGGCGATGGTTTTGTCTGCATAGGTATTTAAAAACCTGCGAACGATCTCATCTGTTACGGATGATTTACCCGCACCACCGGTACCTGTAATTCCTAACACGGGAATATTTTTATCAACTATTGGGGGTTCGTTTGACGGGGCAATTAATCCATTCTCCACATTTGTTATTTGCCTTGCAATAGTTCTTATATCTTTCACTTCTCCGAGCGTCATTGGTGAGCTGTATTCACCATTTCCATTCAGGTTAAAATCGCAGTTGGTCACCACATCTTCAATCATTCCTTCGAGGCCCATTTTTCTTCCGTCGTCCGGGCTGTAAATCCTTGTAATGCCATAGGCATGTAATTCTTCAATTTCTGAAGGAAGGATAGTACCTCCGCCGCCGCCGAATATTTTTATATGGCCGCAACCATTTTCTTCCAGCAGGTCTTTCATGTATTTAAAAAACTCTAGATGGCCGCCCTGGTAACTGGTAATGGCGATACCCTGCACATCTTCCTCAATGGCGCATTCCACAATTTCTGCCACGCTGCGGTTATGCCCCAGGTGAATGATCTCTGCTCCTTTACTTTGCAAAATCCGGCGCATGATATTGATGGCAGCATCGTGCCCGTCGAATAAGGCGGCCGCAGTTACTATTCTTACTTTATTTTTAGTGGTAAAATTCATAGCAATTTTTTGATGGCATTATTAAGCAATTCTGCATACATAGCTGAACACTACAGGCAAGTTGGCAAATTTACACATAAAGGCTTATTCCTTTTTGGCCGTTTTAGCTTTCTTTTTAAAAATCCGTGCTATATCTGATTGCAGGCCTACAGAGAAATTAAAAGAGCGGGAATCGATAAAACGGCGGCTCATTAAAACACTCAGTCCAAACTGGTATTCCAGCCTGACCGGTAATTTACCAAAACCAATAGCATTTATGAAGGAAGGTTCCCAAAAAACTACGGGACCATCATCTATGGCTGCGAGTTCATATATGGCCAGTTCGTTTGCATCATAATCTGTTTGGATCCTGGTATAATTTATAATGCTGAACCTTGACGAAACGGCTACCAGCGATTTCTTTTTATTTTGAACCATTATTGCAGGCTGAATATAAAATTTTGAAACGGTGGCCTCGTGAAAGTTGAGTGTTTGATCGCCGTTATTATTTCTACCATTGTCGGTAAAGCTAAATTTGCCAAAACCCCCACCGGCAAATACCTGGAAAAATACCTGCCCAAGTTCTCCTTCTGATAGCCTGGTATAATATCCTGCCCCTATTTCGGTAAGATGTCTTTTGTATCGAATTACCGCACTATCTCTAACCCCGATAAAATCGCCTCCATTGATTTCTGACCTCGAAAAAAAATTAGCCTGTAGTGCGAATTTTTTATTGAGCGCATAAGCACCGTGTATATCTACGCCATTGCTTTTGCCTTTAAACCTTTGATTATCGATGGTTCTGGTACCGGTTAAATTAGTAGAATATACAACCCCTAATTTTGAATCGCCTTTTTCGGTCAGGAGCGGAACATTTTGTGCTGCCGGGCTGTATACATAGCGTGGAGTGTAACAGGAGGTGAGAAGAAATAAGGAATAAAAAATAAGGAATAGGAAAATACGGGCATTGTTGCCAGCGATAAAGTTTTTATGTACGCACCTGCCTCTCATTGCATTTTAAATGTTAGTGCTGCAAAATCATCTATGCTTAATGCTTCTGCACGCTTATTAAAAATGGGATCTTTCAATTCTTCGGGATAAAATAAACTCTTTACCGCATTTCGAAGGGTTTTTCGACGCTGGTTAAAGGCAGTTTTCACTAAATTTTTATAGGCTTTGTCGGATTTAACCAACAATGTTTCTTTTTTCCTGGTAAGTTTTATAACCCCACTCATTACTTTGGGGGGAGGATTAAACCGATCGGGCGGCACATCAAACAAATATTCTATACGATAAAATGGTTGCAGCAAGGCACTAAGTACACCATATACCTTGCTGCCGGGTTTGGATGCGGCCCGTTCTGCCACTTCTTTTTGAAACATACCAATAATGACAGGCACATCGTCTTTCCAGTCTAATATTTTAAATAATATCTGCGTGGAAATATTGTAAGGAAAATTGCCAATGACCGCAAAGGGTGATGTAAAAGGCTGGTCGATCTCCAAAAAATTTCTATGAATGATCTTATCTTTTAAGACAGGATAATTTCTTTCGAGGTAGGCTACTTTTTCATCATCCAGCTCCACTGCTTTAAAATCTATTCCGGGTAGCAGGATGAGTTGTTTGGTTAATGCGCCTGCACCTGGACCTACCTCCAGCAAATTTGAAAAACTTTCTTTTTTTAAAGCATCTATAATATCCCGGATAATTTCTTCATCTTTTAAAAAATGCTGTCCCAGTGATTTTTTGAGTGTGTACATTACGGGCAAAACTAGGGTAAAATAACAAACCCTTCATTAAAGAAGGGTTTGTTATTATTTTGCAAAAGAATTATTAGTGCTGAATGATGAGTTTTCCTGATTGTACATCATTGTCTATCATCAATTGTACATGGTATATACCATTGCTGTATTGTACCAGGTTATTCAGTGGTATTATATTATTACCTTTTAAAGCTTTCGTTTTTTGCAGGTGAACCAATTTGCCGGTAATATCCCTGATAGTAATGGTTACAAGCATTTCTCTTTCTGTGTAAAAACGAACAGAAGCGACATCACTTGCAGGATTAGGTGTAATACTGAAAGGAGCGATTGTTTTTCCTTTTCTTATTGCTACCATGTTACTGTATTTAACCTGCCCGTTTAGAGCAATCACTTTAATACGATAGTATATCACGCTGCTGTTGAGGGCTGATATATTATCAGTATTGGCAAAATTCTCTAACTGGTCAAGCCTCACATCGGCTGACTCTGTCCCTATTTTTTGATAGGTTACATTGTCAGTGCTTCTTTCAATTTCAAAGATGCTAAGCTTCATACTGCTTATAATACTCCAGTTCAATGTAACGATATCGTTATTATCGGCTGCTTTTAAAAGCAGGTGACTTATAGGTAAAACGCCTGTTACACATCTCCAGTCTCTTTCAAAAGTACAACCCGACATAGTAGAACGTTGCACGGTTGCTATTGTGCCCGGAGTTGGATCACCGATTAAAATACCGGCATTGCCCATGTATAAAGAGGTACCTTTTACGTTGGTAATGGAGTTAATGAGATCAAACCTGTCATCCAGGCCATCGCCGTCAGTATCCAAACCAAGCGGCGTGGTGATCTCATCGGCAATCCCATTAAAGTTCCAGTCGTGCCCTTCTACAATATCAACCTGGCCATCAGAATCTGTGTCAAGGTCCCTGTAATCCGGGATGCCATCAAGATCCCTATCGTATACCAATATACCTGCGCCACCAAATGTTGCGGTAAAAGGAGCAAGGTCATACGTATTATCTATTCCGTCATTATCACTGTCGGCATAAGCAGGAAAGCGGTAACCAAGCGTAGATTGTCCTTCAATATTATCAGGAATACCATCGCCATCGCTGTCAATATCCATGTAATCGGGTCTTCCTACCCCTTCAGTATTTCTCAGGCTGAGTGGTGCAGGTCTTGCACGGATAACATTGCTCCATCCGTCGGAACCTATGCCTGTAGCCGCATCTTCAAATCCATTGTAATTGGCGTCTGCAAATCCTGCCTCAATTACATCTGCTATTCCGTCGCCGTCGCTATCCAGGTCATAAGGATTTGCACGGCCATCATTGTCATGGTTTTTATTTGGATAGGTGTCTGCACGGCCATCATTATTTCCATCTGCACCGGTGCGCAACAAACCTGTTGCATTGATATAACTATCGTGAAGGCCATCAACATTAGCATCTACAAAGCCATCAATGACCGCATTATTATTCGCATCCGGGCCAAAAATTTCTATTGCATCCGGAATGCCATCGTTATCACTATCCCTATCTATTGTATTTGGTATTCCATCTCCGTCAAGGTCTGTTAATCCAAGACCTACACCCGAAAACAATACTCCTATGTTACTGCCATCTAACTGCTGGCTCAGGCCGTCAGTATCAATGTCTGAATAATTATCAATTCTTCCGTCGCCATCAGCGTCCACGCCACCTGCTTCCACCACATCAGGAATACCATCGTTATCACTATCCAGGTCAAGCATGTTAATAATGCCGTCCAGATCCATATCAAAACGATCGTCAGTTCCATCGCTGTTGCTGTCAATTCTTCCGGCGAATGTGGGATCAAGGTAGTTAGGAATACCATCATTATCACTGTCTCCATCCGCCTGGAAATCATCATTAATATGGTCGTTGTTTATGTCTTTAAATCCTGGGTAAGAAGTGTTGTATGCATCGGCAAGTGCTGCGGGGAAAGTGTAGCTTTCTACAAAATCCGGCATACCATCCCTGTCCTTATCAATATTGCAGGCAATAAATATGGTTACAGACTCGCATGTAGTGATATTGCAGGTTCCTTCTGCCCTTACATAATAAGTGGTTGTTGCAAAAGGAGCAGCAACATTTATTATGGCGCCTGTGCCCACAGGTGTTCCGCTACAGCTTCCTGCATACCACACCCATTGCGCTCCATCTCCCAATAAACCTCCTGTAACAGAAAGGCTAACCTGGATAAGGGGGCAAACGTTGTTTTTATTTCTGGTGGCACCAGTTGGAGCTACTGATAATAGTCTTCCCTGCAACAATGTAGCAGGAGATGCAAAACGGCAATTGACGTTTGCTATATTGCCTGCTGCAGCAATAAGTACCCTGTAATACCTGCCGGTATCAAGCGCAGCAACAGCCGGTATTGTATAAGTTGATGCTGTGGCACCTGCAATATTGACCCACACACCGGTAGCTGTTGGAGCTACCTGCCATTGGTATTGTATAGTTCCACCAATAGCAGCGGGATCGGTAATGGCAGAAGTAAAAGTAGCCGGGCTACCCATACAACCTGCTGCAACCGATGTGCTTACTGTAGGTGTAGGATCGCAGGTACCAAACTGGATATCATCCAATACTACATCGTTACCGCAACCACCGCTGGCATCATTGATAAGTTCAATGATAAGTTGTGTATAGGAAGCAGGTGCAACAAATTTTAAACCGTATTGCTGCCAGGCAGTATTGGTAATATCCGCTGTAGAAGTTTCGGTTATGATCAAACCAGTTCCACCATCTCTTATACGCATCCTGATCTTTGGATAACGGAATCCGCCGAATGCGTCACAAAGTGTCTGGTAAGCGGCGTTACCCGGGAATGCGGCATAGAATGATAGTGAATACTGCGTATTACTACAGGTTGATGTAAAAAAGGTAGCCCTGTACATGACAGTATTGGCAGCATCTGCATTTATCACCAGCATACGCCCATCGGTATTTCCTGTACGATCTGTAAGATTTATAAAGTGAGCATTATCTGCATTAAAAGCATTGTTGGTAAGCGTATATCTGTCTACTGCCAGGGGCGCTGTTGTAGAAGAAGTATACAAGCTTGTTCCCGTTGGTAATAATACAATAGGTGCTACCACCGCCGGAGGAATACCTGCTGCCAGCGTGGTACCTGTTCCAAAACTCTGCGTATAAAGTACATTCGTAATAACATCGCAGGGAGGTGTAATGGCCGGTACAGTGATAAGCAAAGGTGTAGGCTGACTTTCTCCCACATCATCTGGTTTATCGTTGCTGTTGAGATCGGGATTTGCACCATTGGTAGATACATCCCTTACAGCATCACTAAAAATATTTGTTGCGGTTACAGAGGCTGAGTTGTTGTAAATCACACCCGCAAGAATGCCGGAAATTCTGCAGGATATCTGTAGCGTGATAGTATTCTGGCCCGGAATATTTGAAAGGGTGCTGCCGGCTACCAGCAGGTTAAAATTACCTGCGGTTTTACCATTGTAAGCCGGGTTTGGATTGATACCAGCCGGCCCGCTAAAGGAGGTAATGGATGCACTGATATTATTAGCTAAAGTATTAATATTATTAAGGGTATCATAACCCTGCACATTGAGCATCGGTGTACCTCCAAAATTCTTTATCACTACTTCGTACACTACATCGTAAGTGCCTGCAGTAACCAATGTTGCGGATACAAGCCGTTTGGCAACACCAATACCTGTTGGTATGTTCGTCATATCTGCAGAAGTAAAGTTATCGGTAGAAGTGATGGGGCTTAATGCTCCGGTTAGTATATCAATTTCCCTGTGAAAGCTATTACATATGGCTCCCTGGCGTACACTGCCCACTAATTTACCACTGGCAAAAGCAAGGCCTACCAGGTTATTACCTGAACCTAAAACAAAGTCGCTGATAAAAGTTGCCACGAGTGGTGTTGCAGTTCCGTAGTCCTGCCAGTTTACCGTAAAATATTTATTATCAAAAGCTGCCAGCATCTGGCGGCCGGGTGTCATTACCACGTCACCGCTTTGGCGGGTGATAAATCTTGTTCCAAAATTAATTGGAAGAGAAGGGCCCAGGGTATTGGTAGAAAAATCTACCCTTTGCAGTTCCATATCAAATATCTGGCTGTTTGTAAACCAGAGGTCTCCGATATTATCGTAAGAGCGTATAAACCTGGCGTTTAACCCTGATGCATCATAATATGCGATAGCGGGGTTGCCGGATGCCACGATAAGATTAGAAAATGCACCCCTGTTTCCGGAAGCTTCCGGCGTTTCTATGGCAGCCCATGTAGTACCGTTGCCATTTGTTGCTCTTATATACTTAATATCCTGGTTAGTAAAATCCTGGAAAGAAATAGCAGGGTTACCATTAACAATTGCCATAGAACTGTAGCGGCCTATATCTCCTGCAGCTGCAAGGGTTGAAGCCGCAGGCCATGCAGCACCGTTCAAGTCTGATGATCTTGCGTACAATAGATCTGCATTAACAACATCGTAAAAACTAATAGCCGGGTTACCATTCACTACTACCATGGATGCATACTGGCCTACATCGCCTGTTGCGCTCACTGTAACAGCTGCGTCCCATGCGCCACCTGTTGCATTGGTTGCTCTTATATACCTCAGGTCTCCATTGGTAACATCATAATAGGAAATAGCAGGATTGCCATTTACTACCGCCATGCTAACATACTGGCCTGTATTACCTGTTGCATCCAGCGTAACAGGAGCACCCCAGGTGCCGCCATTGGCATCTGATGCCCTTACATATTTAAGATCAGCATTGGTAACATCATAATAGGCAATAGCCGGATTACCGTTTATTACCACGAGTGAAGTGTATTGTCCTACATTGATCGTTCCCGCGGGATCATCTACTACTACAGGTGCAGCCCATGCAGTACCATTTGCATTGGTAGCCCTTACATACATTAACCTGTTATTGGTTATATCATGAAATGAAATTGCCGGAAAACCATTTACTATTGCAAGCGAAGGAAACTGGCCTACGTTGCCTGTTGCAGCAACGGTAACGGGTGTAGCCCAGCTAACCCCCTGCAAATCATTTGCCCTGCTGTAATGAAGATCATCATTGGTATCATCGTAATGAGCAGAAGCCGGAAGACCATTTACCATGGCCGCTGAGATATAGGTTCCTACATCTCCTGCAACATCATAACTTAATGCAGGAACACCTGTTGTATCCACAAAGTTAATCTGGTATCCGTAACCGGTTACCGGGTCAAATTCGATCCCGATTACCAGCTGGTTATCGAAGGTCTGGAATTTTGTCAACGGCGTTGCTGAATTGGGGCAGGTTGTTGGCAACCATCTGTATATATGAGTGGTGTACTGGCCTGAAGATACAGTGATCTGTCCAAAATACAGGTAGCCGTCAAAAGGATTAAACTGTATGGTAGAAAAGTTATCAGAGAAACCCGGGGTTACCAGGTTTGGCTTACAGTTAGACCTGTGGCTTAACACATTGGTAATATCATTGTAATTATAATATTTCAATGAATCCTGGCTTGTATTGTTGCAAGGATTACCAATACCCACCGGGATGGTTATGGTTGAAGGCTGGGCATAAGCCATGTTTGTGTGCAACAAAGTGGCACACACAAACAATACAGCGAGATGTTTTATAACCTTGCGGTTAAGTAAATCATTTTTCATAAACAGTTTATTTGTTAGACAGAGGTATTGAACATTGTTATTTTATGAGCGCTATTTTTTTAACTATTTTGAAATATTCTTCTCCCTCAATTTCCACATAATAGGTGCCTGCTGCAAAACCCATAAGTGGAATACGAAGCTTATTACCCGTAGCTATGGATTGTTTTGCGAGAGATTTAACCACCCTGCCTGCCGCATCTGTAATTTTTACGTTAACAGTAATGGAAGCCTCTGCTCCGTGGCTGATGTTAATATGATCGCTTGCAGGATTGGGTGTTACTACAAATGAAGCGGTTATTTTATTATTGATACTGGCAATCCTGGTATTGAAAGAGGAACCGTTTCTTTCCACAATTTTTATGCGGTAGTAAACTATACCTGCCGGGATATTGTAATCGGTAAAATTGAAATTTCTTGCCTCATTATTCTGTGCAGCAGTTTGTGTAGCTATCTTTTCAAACAGCGTTCCGTTGGTACTTCTCTCAATTTCAAATGATTGGTAGTCTAATGTTTGATCTATACTCCACAGCAATTTTGCATTGTTATTTTCTTTTTGCGCGCTGAAACTAACTACATTGGTAGCCAGTAAAGCCAGTGTGGCGTCTTTTGTAAAAGCACCGGCTGACAGGGTTTCTGCAAGTGAATCAAACACTATCCTTGATGGTACAAAAGGGAGGGAAACCTGTATAAGATTTCCGCCGGAAGCTGAAGAAAATACACCGTCGTTAACTTTATATAATACACCGCCTTTATCAAACAGCGTAATGGTGGTATCTCGTGTGGGAGCACTGGTTTTAATAAAACGGATAACGACCGGCAGATCAAAATGTGTATTGTCGGAAGGACCATTTACAGTTTGAGGCAACTGCAATACTACCTGGTTACCAAAGTTGTTCCATTTTGCCCCGTTGTACAGTGCATGCCCTTTTTTATAGATCCAGTCATCAAACATTTCTGTAAGATCTAAACCACTCACTGCTTCCATATGCCTTTTTACATCATCTGTAAATGCATTGCTGTTCTTCAATGTAAGGTCGGTCTGGTAATTTTGCAGCGCCTTGTAAAAATTGGTATCACCCAATGTTTTCCTGAGCATACTAATGAACATGGCACCCCTGTCGTAGATATAAACAGACGGGTTAAAAATAGTCGTCATGGTAGAAGTATCCTGCTGGAAAATGGGTTTTAAATTATTGGCGAGCGAAGTATTTTTTAAAGAAGTGCGGTGAGAAAAAGCTGTTGCAGTAATGCTTGGATCAGTTTTATTTTCCAGGTAAACAATTTCACTATACCTGGCAAAACTTTCATTTACCCAGATATCTCTCCAACTTCCGCAGGTTACTGAAGCGCCAAACCACTGGTGACCCAGCTCATGAGCAATTACACTCCAATCGGAGGCAGCATCATAAGTTGTGGGACCCATTCCGCTAAATGTATTGTGTTCCATACCGCCACCAAAACCAAAAGTATAATGACCGTATTTTTCTTTTTTAAAGGGATAATCGCTGAACCTGTTGCTAAAAACGGTCAGCATTTCTGAGGTTCTTCCCAGCGCTGTTCTGGCAGCAGCGGTATTGGTACCTATCCACAGCAGGTTATACAGATCCATATTGGTACCTCCAATGTTTACAATGGTGGGTGTAACCGGCCATTGCTCATAATAAGCTACTCCTATAGCCACCTGGTATGATGAGATAGGATATCGGTGTTTCCAGGTGGTTATTTTATCCGCCCCATTTATTACTTCGCTAATCCTTTTTCCATTGGCTGCGGTCATAAATGCTGATGGTGTGCTCACAATAATATCCACAGAGTCTGCTTTATCTGCAGCTACTTTGGATTTACACGGCCACCACGTAGAAGCACTGTACGGCTCCGACAATGTATAAATATAATTTCCTGAGCTATGAGATCCCTTTACATAACCAGTAGAACCGCCAAAGTCGGTTACAACCGGGGGTATACCTTTATAAAAGACTTTAATAGAATCCAGTGTGCCTGCAGCTACAATTGTTGGGATGCTGATTTCCAGCGTATCTGTTTGTTCAGTAATATTGGAAGCATTCAATTTAGCCCCGTGGTATTGAACAGAATCGCAGATAAGTGAATTGGCAAAATCGAATTTTACCTGGCCAAAATTAGGAGCCAGGGTAGTAAAGTAGGTGGTAACTGCCCCTTTGATGTATTTACCAGGGCTGACGGCTGGTCCTGTACTGTCGGGATTAATTCTTACTTCAATCCTGTAATATTTAACATCGTAATCTAAACCGATGAGTTCGGATTGATTGGGTTCTCTCATTAATATTTGACCTGACCGGATTTCGTTTGCCTGCATATTTTGGTATGCCGGTGAAACCTGTGCGATGGAAACCTGTACTACAAAAAAGAAGACCAATGCAGCGTAAAAATTCTTCATTTTGGATTTGTTTTGGATTTTACTGAGGATATTCTGAGTTTTAATAACGCACACCGTATTAGATTATTGTGCAATAAGGGAACAGTCTGGGAGAAAATGCGTAAAAAACCGTAAAAACCGCAGTTTGAAGGATTTAAAAAACGGCTCTTACACCATACAAACGGTAATAATGCACCAGTAGCGGGGTATCCTTTAGCTTACATCCATAAAATGGAATGACTACATAGGGGGTAGTTAAAAAACTATTTGCGCATGGCAGATAAGGGCGTTCTTTGCCGATGGGTCGGTATACTCAACCAAGAGCCGCCCTTTTGTAAAATCGATTCCGGGTATGTTTTTCAGGGAAAGCTGAACCTGTCTTAATGCATTGGGAGTGTACACTGCCAGGCCCTTCATTAAGGCTACTTGTGTGCTTTTACTGTCAGTGTTGGGATCAAAATAAAGGACTTTTACATCGCCATAGAGCGATATATTACCGGTGCGGTTAAGTGTAAAACTGATATAGGGCTCTGTAGTGGCAGTGCCGGCAGTAAATATCTGATTGGAAATGCTGGCAGCCACATTTGTTGGCCCCACTCTTATAATGGTAGCTATTGAAATACCAAAAACAGGTTTGAGGTTTACAGATATCCCGGAATCTTTTGCTGTGGTCTTCTGTTCTTCGCCCAGCGCAGTATTATTCAATACATTTTTGAAGAATAGGTGCGACCTGTATTCTCCTGCAGCTAACTCATTTAACTTAATGAGCTGCACTTTTACCGACTGCGCTTCATTAGGTGCCAGTGTAACGGTACGTGGAAAAAAACGAAGATTTTTATGTGCAAATTTTTGCGTGGTATCTTCATCTGTTATCGGTATAAAAATTCCTTTCTCATCCATTTTAAACTGAACAAATGAAATATTGTAGGTAGCAGTATCTTTTCCAATATTGGCAAGGTTGATCTCTTCGGCTCTTTTGGTGCCATCAAACACAAGCCTTTTGGGCGTGATCAATAAATCGCCCTGTGCCTGCGTGTTAAAGGCTACCAGCAATAATAAAGCAACAAGGCTATTCCGCAAAAGACGAACGGTTGTCATGTAAAATGTAGAAAGATTAAATCTACAGAAATTATGTGGAACTAAGTTCTGTAAAAATGAAACTGAATGGATATAAATAAAAAATGAAGCTGTATATAAAATACAGCTTCATTTTTTATATAAGCTTAGTTATAATTTACCAATACAGTAAAGGGAGAAGAACTGGTGTAAACACCTGGTACCTGTGAACCATTTACAATCAGGTCTGCACCCACATAAACAGTTTGTGTTCCAAGGTTATCCAATAAACCGGTCGCAATACTTTTGCTGAAATTATCAACAGTCATATTATCTGTACCACTAGTGATCTGGATGCTTGCGTTCAGAAAGTTAAAATCATACGTGAAATTGGCCTGGCCGGTTACTACGAAAGTTGCAGCCGAAACTGTACCTGTATTAGCCGGAAAAGTTACACCACCTGCACCTGCAGAGTTACGAACACCTGCTGCTGAGGGTTCTAAAATAACCGTACCACCTGTAGCATCTACTGAAAGGTTACCGAAATTCAAGTCGGTTGTTTTTGAAATACTAATTGGGGCCACAATAGTTGCTGATGCATTTGCTGTAGCTGTAGCCTGTGCATTTGCATTTACTGCAAAAAATAACATTGCAACTGCGGTTCCAAAAATTTTTTGTGTTTTTTTCATCTTTTTAGTTTTGGATTTGATTTGGGGTTTTTTAATTGATTTGGTTTACAATAAGCTAAAACGTGTTGATTTAAAAGATATTGCGGTTTTATAAAAAAATATAAAGTATTTTTTTATCTACCCAATGCAATATTTTATGGATTTTATGGTTGCGGATCATTGTTTGATTCTATAATGAGCTGCAGGTTGTCAATGATATCTCCCTCTTTATTTTCTTTTATAATAAAAGACAGGGGTGCCGCATCATTCTTCATCTTTATTTTAGTTAACTGCATTTCATCTGTATGTGCTGTATATTTTCCCGGTATTAAGCCCAGGTAGCTAAAATAACCATCGCCTTCTGTAATAATTTTTGCCACCTTGTTTTTTTGTTCATCATAAATATGAACGATCACCCTTCCTATGCCTCTTGTTTCCTTGTTTGTTTTTACATACACATAACCTCCTGCTTCACCTACTACCGACACGGGTATAACTATTTGTTTTACCATATTAGGCTCGGATATTATTTCTATTACTTTATGTTTTATTTTATAGGCAGGATTATCAAAATTTTTATCATCCAGCAGCACATAGTACTTATTGTATGCTTCCAGGGCCGAAATTTTTACTGCGGCTTTGTTAGGGCTGCGGTCTATTTTACATCCGTCTACCCTTACACCAAGATTGAGTACTTCTGGTTCATTTTTATCACGCCGGGCATTACAATTGTAATCAAGGAAAGGCAGCACCAGGATGGTTCCCCTACCAACATTACTCCTGTCTGAAGCAGTTATTTTTTTTCCGTCAAACAATAAACCCCCGGAGGCTGTTTGCGTAATACTCATGTAATCCCCCGTCTGGCGGGCTGTTGCGCCTACCTGTGCAAACGAAAAATTATGTCGCAGGCCTACGGTAAATCCCGAGTAGTGAATTAGTTTATTCTTTTCATATCCTACGGTAGCCACCATATTTTTAAAAGCTCTTTTTTCTGCTTCTGCTTTTACCATCACTATATCTTTTCGCTGGTAGTGATATTGCAACTGTGGCGATAACCTTATATTAAATGGCAGGGGAATATTAAATGCAAGCCGGCTCAATATTTCGGGCCTGTCAAAAAATACTGCGTAGGTAGTAATGTTGGAATTGATTCGTCCCCTGGTGGCACTCATTAATAATTCGGCAGTTTTTAATTCTCCTTTGTAAAATTTTGAGTAGTTCATTGTCAGCCTGCTAAACCCAACTATCTTTTTCATTTTAAAAGGAATGGATGCCATGAGCTTCCTGTCCTGCAGGCTTGTAGTTCTTATAGCTTCCTGCCCAGCTGCATATTTAATGTACTGTGCTTCCAGCTGTAATTTATTTTTAAGCCGCAGGTTAGCAGCGCCTTTCAACATTGTTCCCGGAGCATACTCTCCAAAAAGAATTACAGCATTGCCTAACCGTGCAGAGGCATTTAAAAACGGCAGCAATTTGCGGTTGTATAAACCACTGTTATACTCTGCGCCCGATCCAATAGTAATACGCTTCGAAAACCCGTAATTCATATGCAACCGGGTGAATGGATTGTGCAGACTATCGGATGTGGTACCGGCTGTTACAGAATAGTCAACCATATTTTTTGGTAAAAAAGCAAAGGGAATATTGATGAGCTGTTCGCTCATACGTTCTTCGCCCCAGGGTCCGTAAAATTTATATTTTACATTGCTGTTACCATATACCAAGGGTACTTCAAAAGAAAAAAGACCTGATGCATCGGCTTTTGCATAATCAACCAGTACATCGTTTACATACAATTCCACTACCCAGCCCGGTTCTGTTATATCACTTACCAGGTAGGATCCAAAAGATCTTCTTTGCCTGGTAGTTGTATTATTGATCTGTACCCCAAGTAAAGACGGTATGGAAGAAAACGTATTAGGGGAATTTACCCTGCCAAGACTTATTTGTTTAAAATATTTTTTCTCGTTGTTTACATAGCGCCATAAAAAATACTGGTTGTTTAATGAAACCGGAATGGTATTAGAAAGGTATAACTGCGCAGTTGCTTCGCCGCCTGCTACTACGCCACCAATACCTATTCTGGCCAGCATATTATTGTCTCCTCTAAAAGAGGAAGCCGTTACACTCCAATCTAAGGCACCCAGGTGCGCCAGTTCAAATTTTCTTTTTATAACAGTATCCGCTTTTATTTCGCCTTTTATCTTTGTAATATTCCTGCGCATCTGTTCCAGCCTTTTTTCCCGCATAAAGGGAAGTTCTACTTTGGAATTAAAATCAACCGTTAAGCTGCGAAAATTGAATTTGCATTCCAGTCCGAATACACTACCGAGGTAGCTTGCGTTTAAATAAAATTCATTGGAAGAAAATATAATGTCATTCGGATTCAGTTTTATAAGGGTATCCTTATAATAAATTTGATTATCGATCCTGTTAATGCTGTAAATGTCTTGGGGATTCATTAAATGCCCGCTAATAGAATAGGCAGATGCAGACAAACTATTTTTAATGGTAAGAAAGTTAAAGAGATCGGTTACAGGAAGGTAAATTTGCTGGCCAATGATCAAAGCAGGAATTTCGGCTGTACCAATGCTTTGCCCCCTTAAAGTTACTATAATTTCATCAAACTCAACCCCGGCTTGCTGTGCAGCCGTTTTACCGGGCAACAATAACATTGCTCCCAGCAAAAAAATTAGCAGTACAGTAAGGGATAACTTCCTGGTTGGGCAGAAAGTTGGCTGATTTTTCAATCTGTTGGATTTATTGGATATTGGTCTGGCAATTTATCTATTCCACAATAAAGGAAATATTTAAACTGCCGCTGTAATTGCCAGGAGGCGATTCAATTGAATTACCTGCTATCAACTCAGCTCCTATTTTTATAACACTCTTTGCGGGAGCATCTTCATTAATAACAAATGGCATCAGGGGGCTTGTTCCTTTTATCAACAACCGCATGGTGCCTCCATTGCTCCCTGTTAATACAATCGTTTCCCCGGCTATCATAGATACAATAGCACCCTTTGCTCCTTCAATTTCCAATACAAGGGCATGATAATTTGAACCAAAATTCAAGGGTATCACCGTTCCGGAGGCCGATCTTATATCTTGCGGCGACACACTAATACTGCCTCCTGAACTACCTTGTGTAAAGGCGCCCAATTGCAGTTCCTGCCGCACCGTTACTTTTAGCGCAGCTTCATTGGTCGATAAGTTCAGCTTTAGCTGGCACTCACCCTTCAAAAAAAACAAGCCGGCCACAATAACAAGCAGGCAGGTTTTATAGCGAAATAAAATCCTTTGCATTAGAACGGGTTAAAAATTGATGCAGTCAGCTATTATCTGCCAGCACTACAACGAATGATTTATTTAAGTATTGTTTAAAGCGCTACAAAATTTTAAAGCATTGATAAATAAGATGAAACGGCTATGTTGACAAGAAAATGTAAATTTACGGGCTCAAAGCAATCTAATATATGAATTCAAGTGCTGAAAACAAACCGGTAATAGGTATTTCCTGTGGAGATTTAAATGGCATTGGTCCCGAACTGATCATTAAAACTTTTGCCGATACCCGTTTGCTCGAATACTGTACCCCGGTGATCTTTGCCAATAATAAGGTCATCAATTTTTACAGGAAAAGCCTGGCAGACATCAATTTCAATTTTAGCAGTATTAAAGATGCTACCCGCATTAACCCTAAACAGGTAAACGTATACAATTGCTGGGAAGAAGATGTGAATATTACCCCCGGCCAGCTTACAGATGAAGGCGGCAAATATGCCATCACCAGCCTCGAAATGGCTGCACAGGCTTTAAAGGCCGGTAAACTGCACGGACTAATAACGGCTCCAATTCATAAAAAAAATATACAATCAGAAAACTTTAATCACCCCGGCCACACTCCCTACCTTAAACAATTGTTTGAAGTAAAAGAAGTAGCAATGTTTATGGTGGCAGAAAATATGAAAGTGGCCTTGCTCACAGAACACGTACCTCTTAAGGATGTGGCACAATATATTACACAGGAAGCCATCCTAAGCAAGCTGCGGCTCATCAACGAATCGCTGAAAAAAGATTTTGGCATCAGCAAACCAAAAATTGCAGTATTGGGCTTAAATCCCCATGCCGGCGATGAAGGCCTGCTGGGCAAAGAAGAAATTGAGATCATTAAACCTGCTATTAAAGAAGCCAAACAAAAAGACGTGTTTTGTTTTGGCCCGTATAGTGCCGATGCATTTTTTGCACGGGGGCAACATGAAAAATTTGATGCTGTACTGGCCTTATACCATGACCAGGGCCTTATCCCTTTTAAATCGCTGGCACATGGCGAAGGGGTGAATTATACTGCGGGACTTTCGGGTGTACGCACTTCACCGGATCATGGAACTGCTTTTGATATTGCAGGCAAAGGTATTGCTGACGAAACCTCTTTTCGTGCTGCGTTGTACACCTGCCTCGATATTATTTACAACAGAAGTGAAAATAAGGATCAATATAAAAACCCGCTCAAAAAAATGAGCGCTTCCGTTTTAAGAAATGCTGTGGATGAAAAAATTGCATTAGATGAGAGTTAATCTATTTGAAAAAATTTAAATGTTATTCAATAAAAATGGCCCTGTTAACAGGGCCATTCAATTTTATATAGCAAATAAAAATACCTTCTTATTCCGCACAGCTGGTCTTCATCATTACTATTCCTTTCCCAAAAGTCAATGCCTGCGGATTTTTAAAAATCATTTTGCCTTCTTTTTCTTCCAGGTCGCCATACCCTTCTGTAGCCACCGAATCTTTAATTAAAAAAGCCACCTGCCGCACAGATTTTTGTCCTTCCGACATAAACGTATAATCTGCCATTAATGTATCACCCTTCATTTTTCCCTCTAACTCTCCTTTATTGCTGTCTTTTTCTTTAAAAATATATTTGAGATTACCGGTAACAATATTTTCAAATACATTCAGCTGTAGCCAGAAAGTGTCACCGACAGACCGTTTTGCGAAACACATATACCCGGGTAATTTTACATCTGTTACGGGTGCAGTTGAACTACTGTCCTTAATAAGGGTGCCTGTTGTTTTTGGTTCACTGTTACAGGAGAATAATCCTACAATGATGACCGGTAAAAAGAATTTGAAAAATTTCATTTTTTATTTTTTTGAGCTGTTAATAATTATAATCGGAAAACATATACCGAGGATATTTTTTTATTCCATCCATAAGTAGCAAGATTGTTTACTGAGGCACGAAAGGTAATATTTGCACCACTCAGGTTGGTTTCATCATAAACCGTAACTGCAAATCCGGACGGAACCTGTATGGATGAAATATTATTGTCTGCTCCTATACCAATATTGGCAATAGCACCTTCGCCACAAGCTGTTGCATTTCCCCTGTAACTGGTTTCGGTGTAAAGATTTACAGTATTTCCCTGGCCCGGACCATTGCCGCCCTGCTGACCACCGCTGCTGATACTGACACTGGTGATCATATTATCCCACCCATATTTTGAGAGTGTTGACATACTTGAATTAAAGGTCTGGCTGTTTCCATTTTGCCCTTTTACTTCTATCGACCAGCCATACGGTATGTAAATAGAAGAAATGTTATTGGCCAAAGTACCCAGGGCGGTCATTTTATATTTACCGGCAGCAAATTCCTTTGCGTAACCGGAATATTTGCTATCCCGGTAAAAGATCACTTTATCTCCCTGCGGAGGTAAGGGCCCGCTTCCTGCTGTGCCGGAAATGATCCCCGTAGATACCTGGTTATCCCAACTATATGTAGCAAGATTGGGTATACTTGTGGTGAATGTTCTGTTGCCGCTCCGTGTATTATATACTTTTACAGTGAGGCCGGCAGGAATATAAATAGAAGATATGTTTTGCAATAAAAACCCCAGGTCTGCCGGGCTAAAACTTCCCTTGGTAAATGCCTTCGCCATTCCTGCATATTGCACATCTCCATAAAAAATAACTTTATCTCCCTGCGGTGGCAATGTATTTCCACCACCTGAACCTGCAGGCTGAATGCTACCTGACACGATCCTGTTATCCCATCCGTACTGGCTTAATGCAGACTGGCTTCCACTGAAAGAATAGCTCCTGCCTGCATTATCAGTAATATTTAACAGGAGGCCGTAAGGAATATAAACAGAGGATATTTGCCCGGAAAGAAAACCCAGGTCGGTTGTGGCAAAGCTACCCGTCGCTATCTTTCTCGACATACCTGAATATTTGATATCCTTGTAAAAGATCACTTTATCTCCCTGGGGAGGAAGATCTGTACCCGAATTTTCTTCTATCGGCATAGTAGTATTGCCGCCGCCATTGGAAGGATCGTCTATAAAAAATACTTTCAAGGAAGAAACTTTATTTTTCCAGGAGGCATTCAGGCAAATAACAGAGGAATAAAAAGTTTCTGTAGTACCACCATAATTATCCAGGTCAAATACCTGCAGGGCCATTCCTTTGGGAATATTAAAAGAGGATAATTTATTATCGCGGATACCCATCTGGCTGGCAAGGTAAGCGCCTGGTTCCAGGTAGCTTTTACTGCCCAGGTAAAGGCAGGCTTCAGATAACATTACTTTATTGGTTTGTGCAAAGGCAATTCCGGTACAGGTGCATACCAGTAAGATGGAAAAGAAAAATTTTTTCATGATCGGAAGCGTTAGAGTATGAATGAAAAATAATTGCTTTTTTAAAACCTCATCAATCATTATACTAAATCATTGTATGCTCTTTGCCCTTCCTGTATGGGTCGGTAAAAATCAATATAGGATATCTATAAAATCACAACAGGTCAGGCATTGATAAGGGTTATAAATGTAAGAACGATAAATTATTACAATAAAACGACAGTTATTTAAAAAATATCAAAAATACATGTCAATTAATATACCTGAATTTTAAAGGAAGACAGCATCGGCAACTCCCTGGTTTATTTTATAGCTGCTGAAAACAATTTCGGCCCTGCCTTTTTTATTCTTTTCTTTATTAACCGGCTTTTTTGCAGTGCCGTCATCAAAGTCGAAAGTAACACCCTTGGGGAGTTTATAATCTTTGGTATTAAAAGAAAAAATGATCTTGTCAGGCAAAGCGTACGAGATATATTTGCCATAAGTAAGTTCCAGTTCGTAAGTACCATTTTCTTTGGTAGTAGTTTTTGTTTTACGAACCAGTAAGTTGGTTTCATCAATGTACAACGTGCTTAACACCACATCGCTGTTGTCATCTTCGGGTAATAGTTTTACAATCCTTACAACGGTGCTGCCAATTTTATCTGTACCTGCATCCAGGGCGGTGTATTTTCCATTGCCTAAAATATTATTCAGGTTAACGCTTACTGCTCCTTTTGGAATAAAAGACACACCTTTGGAAGTTTTAAATTTTATTTTATCCGGCTTTTTAAAATATAGTTTTATATCTGCCACCGGTACTTTTAAAAAGGCTACGTTGGTTTTCATTTTACCGGAAGCCTCGTAATCTTTTACCTGGTCGAGCTTTTGTTTTATTTTTTGAATGAGGGCTTCCACATCCTGTGCTGTTGCAGCTGTTGCAAGAAGAATAAAGGATAATACGGATAATATTTTTTTCATTTTATTGATTTAGGATAAAATATCTTTTTTCCTGAAAGCCGTTATGGCAATACCCAGCAATATAAAAATATGTGCCACTAATATTAGTAAGCTGTTTCTTATGGCAGGCCAGTTTTCCAGGGATCCTTTTATAGGTACCCCATCCTCGGTACTGTTAATGTAGAAAAAACCTTTCCAGCCTACCAGGTAGGAAGTAAAGAGCCAGGGTTTTACATTGTCGTCAATAATAGGCACGTTGATATTAGACACAACGGTGCAAACAATTACGATACAAACGGTAGCAATGATGGGCCCGATAGAGTTTTCGGCAAATACAGATAATACCATGGCCAGGGCTGCAATAACGGTGAGTGCTACTGCGGCATAGGCAAAGGCTGCAAAGTATCGCCACATAATATCATCCTGTGTTATCTGTAAGATCTGTGACTCCTCTCCTTTCACCCTAAAGATGAGCATATCATCCACACCAAAAATTGCCAGGCTTACAAATAATGCCATCACTGCCATCCATATAAGCAATGCAATGGTGTATACAAAGGAGGCGGCAAATTTTACCAGTATAATTTGAGTCCGGCTGATGGGTTTTGTCAATAACAAACGCAGTGTGCCCATATTGGCTTCGCCGGAAATGGCATCACCGGCTATCAACGCTATTAATATCGGTACCTGTATGAGCAGCGTGTTCAAAATAATGTAGCACATAAAATAGCCATTAATGGCTTTGCCTTTATCGAGCGTAAAATTATCCTGAACATTTTGCAGCAAAAGGTTCATATAACTTTCTCCATCGGCCTTAAATGCAAACTGAAAAATTACGATGATAGCGGTTATGGCTGCAAAAGAAATATAGGTACGTGGGCGCCTGGATATTTTGTACAACTCAATTTGAAACAGGTTCCACATGGTTTTCGGGATTGGTGAGTGATAAAAAATATTCTTCCAGTGAATGTTTGGGTTGAAGGGCTATGATACCAATATCATTTTGAATAAGCCAGGCGGCTAACGAAGGAATCTCATTTTTGTTCATGCGAAATTTTATCAAACCTGCAGAAGGTTCAACAAAAGCATTCCATTGTGATTGATGCAATAAATTTAATGCCTTTTCATTATTGGTAGTTTCCAATTGAACAATGGTGGAAGATGGGTCCAGCATTTCGCTTACGGCTCCTTCTGCTATTTTTTTTCCTTTGTCAATTACGATCATGCGGTTGGCCATCACTTCAATTTCGCTTAACAGGTGAGAAGAAACAATAACCGTTTTGCCCTGTTCTTTGCTAAGGTTAATAATAAGTTTACGCATATCTGCAATACCCTGCGGATCAAGGCCATTGGTTGGTTCATCTAATATGATGAGTTTGGGATCATGCACCAGTGCAATAGCAATACCCAGCCGCTGTTTCATACCCTGGCTAAAGGTTTTTACCTTGCTGTTGTATCGCTGTGCCAGGTCTACCTTTTCCAGCTGGTCCATTAATAATTTCCGGGAAACTTTTATGCCGCTTAGGCGGGCAAAAACAGACAGGTTATCGTAGGCTGATAAATATTTATACATATCCGGCCGCTCAATGATGGCGCCGGTTTGCCTCAATATTTCGCTCCTGTTGGCAGCCAGTTCCTTGTCAAAAATTTTAATGCTGCCACTGCCTGGTTTTACCAGGGTAAGTAACATTCTTATAGTGGTTGATTTACCTGCGCCATTCTGGCCGAGAAATCCGTAAACATCTCCTTCATTTACAGTAAATGACAGGTCATTCACTGCTTTTACGCCATCAAATTCTTTAAAAAGTTGCTGAACAGATACGATAACACTCATGAAATGCAAATGTAACGCTGATTATACGGATTAAAAAAGATTTCGCTGATATTTCACAATTGGTGAGATCTCTTTTTCTACACATATATTTAATCAACGGAATCTTTTAATCTTTTGAATCCGTGTTTGGTTTCATATACGATTGCAATGCATTCACATATTCCTCAAAAGCTTCCACTCCCTTTTTGGAGATCTTGCAAAGCGTGAGCGGGTAATTGTCTTTAAATTGTTTGGTTACATCTATATAACCTGCATCTTTAAGTTTGCCCAGCTGCACACTAAGGTTGCCGGCAGTAGCACCCGTTTTCTCTTTAATAAAAGTGAATTCGGCTTCCTTAACGCTAATGAGTAAACTCACCACGGCCAGCCTCAGCTGCGAGTGTAATATGGGATCCAGTTCTTTAAACATCAGTGCTTCCTTCGTTCTTTTTATACCGTCTATACTCTTTTTCCATCAGCAGGCCGGGAATAAACCAGGCAGTAAGTGCAGAAAATGCCGTTAGCATAAAATCAATTCTTACTTCTGTAAATACAGCGATGATACAACTTACCCAGCAAATAATTCCACCCAATAGCATTGGTTTAAATTTGCTACCTACGCCTGTTATAAAAGTAGGCAGGCCATATAGCATTAAAAATAATGGTAAAATAAATTCCTGGAATTGAAATACAGGTTTATGTCCCGCAAGCTGAATATATTCTCTATAAACCGGGCCGTAGCCATCAAACATCATATTAATAATAAAGATGAGCAGAAAGAGACATATGCCAAATCCCATCCATACGGGGCCTATAAAAGCATCATCATATGATACGGCTCTCTTCTTTTTTCTTTCGCGTATGGATAAAATTATTTGTGGTACAAGGGCTACGACTGAAAGCAGGTTAATATCAAACGGCAGTCTGAACCGGAAATGGATCTCGGCCAGTTTCACCAATGCACAAATTGCCACAACCACTCCCCACATCATTGCACCTACACCTGTGCTATGAAAAGAATCTTTGGCTTTGTTGATCATGGTATTGATCAGCGCAAGGCTTTCCTGGTGACTGAGTTCTTTATCTTGCATGACTATTTTCATTTATAAATTTATTGCGGAGTAATACGCCGGGTATGATCCATGCGGCCAGCATGGCTACGCTGATGAGTAGAATATGATAAGGCTCCTTTATTACAACAGTGCTTAAAGAAAGCAGCCAGCAGGAAATGCCGCCAACGATCAGCGGGCGAAAATGTAATATGATGCCCGACAGAAATGTAGGTATGCCATAAATTACCAGGATAGAAGCTAATAATAGTTTTCCTGCATCATTCATGATTAGTATAAAACTCATGAGCCAAAGGGTAATTACAAAACAGATCCATACGTACCCGATAATTTCATCCGTATAGGTTTTTACTGTGCTGCTTTTCTTTTTTTTTCTCAGGTAAAAAACCTGGTAAATAAGCATCACCCAGGTTAACATCCATATATATTGTACCGGAGGATAGTTGAACCACATTGTTCCGGCAAATTGTACCAGGCTGCATACTAAAACAACAATACCCCATATTATATATAGGGTACCAGATTCACTAAACCTGTTTTTAGCCTTATTGATCATCGACTCTATCAGTTGCAGGCTGTTAAGCTCATCCATGGGCTGTTGCATAATTTTTTTATTTTTTCAGAAGACCACTTCCCGGCGATTTATTATTTTTTACATTCCACCAACATTGCCTCCACCTGTTGTTTACCCCAGTTTGGATGCAGGTCGGATGCCGGCTTAAATGTTTCAAATTTCTTTACCGAAGCTTCTAGTTTTTCCAAAGCCGGTTTACATCCGCCGCCAAATTGTTCCGGCGTATATTTTAGTGCCTGACCGGCTAAATAATCCGGTCTTGGGTTAGCCGGATCCTGTTGTTGGGCTTCTTCCAGGTATTTGCTGCTTTCCGGACCGTAAGTCATATACCGGCTCATAGGATCCACCATTAAATGAGCACTTGCAATCATACTTTTTATAACAGTGATCTCTGAATTGTTGGGAGATAAAACAGCTGCCTGGTTAATGAGTTCAGTGGCCTTATCAGCAATGGCATCTGATTTGGATTTATCGGTCGTAATAAAAGTACTGTTTACCTGGCAAAATGCTGCATAATAAAAAGGAAGCCACTGTGTTTTTTCGGCATTGGCAATACGTTCAAACTTGTTGGCAAGCGCTAACAGATCTGCAGGATTTTTAAAAGCCTCTCCAATAGCAACAATATTTTCCTTCATGGCTGCTGTATATTTTTCGCTCTGCGCAAATAGTGTACTAACACTCATTAAAAGAGCTGCGGCAAAAATGAATAATTTTTTCATGTTCATATTTTTAAAAGTGAATTTTATTTCTATTGATTTTTTGGCTGTTTATTTTTCAATTTTTCATATTCCTGTTCAACAGAATTTGACTTGGGAAAAATATATGCTCCTGCATAATGAAAGGAAAGACCAATGCCCCAACCCAGTGTGCTCCATATGGGCCAGGGATATTTTCCGGCTGTACTCCATTTATTAATATCTAACCCATTATATTGGTTGCCAGTAAAGTACCAGATACCCCAAAGAAATGCGTTAATGATAACGTAAGTAGTAAGGTGGCGTTTAAAGCCGGCTCTTTTTTGTGCAGTATCCCATAGCTCAGGATCTTTTCCTTCGGGTGCAGGTTGATTATAGTGTGACATGGTAAATTGTTTTAGGTTTTACAAATTATTATTGATTGCATTTTCTGTATTGTCTATTCCAAAACTTATAAAACATCCAATGTAAAGAAATCTTTTCGAGGTAGGACCAATCGCTTCTTTCCGGTTATTTATAGCGCCGTAGTTATAATTAAATACCTGTTTTTGCCCTAATAAGTTGCTGATAGAAAGCACCCAGACAGTAAATTTGTTGGAATCTTTTTTACCGATGGATGGCAGGTAATTAAGACTAAAGCCCAGGTTGTTGTAATTGATCGTACGGCCTGCATCTGCCAAAATATATTTGTCCTGGATATTATCATATTTAAGTTGATAAAAAGGTCTGCCCGTAGCAAAATTGTAACTCGCATTCACATTCATTTTCCAGGCTGTTACAAATTTTTTCAGCACGAAGGAAGCTGTATGTTTTGCCACAAAATTTGGTTCCATTTCAAAAGGAAAATTCAGGTAATCTCTTTTAGTATCAAGGAAGGAGTAAGATACCCAGTAATCCATATTCTTAATTGTTTTTTTATCTCTCCAAAAAAGCTCTATTCCTTTTGCATATCCAAAACCTTTGTTGCTGGTAGCCACTTCTCTTCCAAAATTATCTGTTCCCGTTTTATATAAATGATCGTAGTCTTTGTAAAAGATTTCTGTACGAAAAGTTCTCAGGCTGCTTATTTTCTGGTATTGTAAAATGTAATGGGTGGCTTTTGCATAGCCTATATCTGCAGTAGCAGGCTGGTATTTCGTTTCCGGGTTCTGGTAAAATATGCCGTATGCAAAAGAAGCCTGGCCGTTGTTTTTAAACTTGTAAGCAAGGGAGGCCCGTGGGGCAATGTTCCACCTGCCCATTAGTTCCGAATGTTCCAGCCTTGTACCCAGTTTCATTGCCAGGTTGTTGCTGAGGTAAAAATCTGTTTCGGCAAAAGCAGCATATAGTTTATCCTTTGTTTTTGAATCGTATTTACTTCCATCATACAAGGTGTAGGTTCCTTTTTCATTGCTGTAAAAATAATCGGAACCAAAGCGGAGGATATTAAGTCCCGCCAGCTTTTTTTCTAATAACACCCTTGCCTGGGCGTAATAACTTTTTGTATCGAGGTAAAAGTTTTTAAATGCATAGCCCGAGGGGTTGGTAAATACCTGCTTATCGCCATCAGCATTTTGTAGTTCATTCTCCAGGTTTTGTTTATCGGTACTATAACTTAAGCCGATGATGGATTTCCATCCTTTACCAATATTTTCCCGCCAGTTTAAATTCTGGTAGGTATTTAAGTTGCTTAGGCCGATGGCATTTTTCAGGGAAGTGGAATCGATATCATTTACGGTATATCCCAGGTCGCCGGAACTGAGGTAGCCATAATATTTGATCATCCCTTTTTTGGTTTTTATCCTGAAATTGACATCGCCTTCATGAAAAACAGGTGTTTTAAAATAATCCTGTTTCTGTTTTATGACAGCAAAGGCCAGCCCCAGGTGGGTAAATCCATAAGATACGCCCCAGGATGACCGTTTATTTTTTGCCAGTTTATTAATACCTGCATTTGCACCTACCACGCCGATGCCAATACTTGCTGCTGTTTTTTCCGGCAGGTCGTTCGATTCGAGGATAAGCGCCGAAGAAAGCGCCTGGCCATACAGCGCTGAGTAACCACCGCTGCTAAAAATGGTGCCTTTAAATAAAAACGGGTTAAACCTGCCCCGGCTGGCAATCCCCGGCAGGCTGCTGTAGAAGAAATTGTTTACCAGGTTGCCATCAATGTAAATCTTCGCTTCGCTGGCACTCCCCCCCCGCACAAAAAGTCCACCGGTTTCTCCTACCTGCTGAGTACCCGGCAAGGTTTTAAGTGCCCCTGTGATATCCCCCTCGGCGCTGGCAGTGGTAACTATATCCAGGGAAGTGAGCACAGTGCCCTTTTTCTTATCACTCGCTTCAAAAGAACCCGCACTGATTACTACAGCCTTCAATTCAGTTATTAATTCTTTTATTGATATGTCGGCAGTAATTTCCCGGTCTTCAATTATCATATTTTTACTATATGAAGAATACCCTGTAATGCTGGCTTCAAGGACGTGTTCCCCCTTTTCGGTAGTGGTAAAGCTAAAATTCCCTGCCGAATCTGAAGTAGCTCCATCGTAGGAATCCTTAAGCGCTATACTTACAGCAGGCAGTGGCCGGCCCTTTTGATCGGTTACTTTTCCGCTTATTTTAACCTGTGCTATGCTGCCGGAAACTATGCCCATCAATAGCAGAAATAGGAAAGATTTCATTTCTCGTAAATTTGTCACAAACATAGAGTAGTTTATATTATAAACCAAATTATTTTAATTTTATTTTTTATTATATGATGAATTTATCCGGGTGAATGGGTAAATAATTAATTGATAATATATTAATTATCAATTAATTAACCCATGTTATCCCAAGCAACTAAATAACCCTCTTTCATGCTTAAACTTATCAACATAACAAAAAAATAATTTTTTATTGTCCTGCAAATTTCTAATTTAGCAATAGAATTTAATGGGTTAGTAAGTACAAAGGGCCGGCAGAAATGTCCGGTCCTTTTACTTTGTATCAAGTCTGTATTTGTCATTTTATCTTCTTAGTTTTTATTCTTGTAAAATTGATCCCTGTTTAAATTTTTAAAAAAAATGCAACGAAAAAGTTGGAAGCATTTTTTTTCAATCACAATTTTTGTGTTGAACCCTTTCTACATTTTTAATTTTTAATTTTTAATTATCCTGCTACTTTTACCGCATGAGTAAAACGAAGTCAGCATTTTTTTGCCAGAACTGTGGATATGAAAGTGCGAAGTGGGCGGGCAAATGTCCCTCGTGTAATGAATGGAATACTTTTGTGGAAGAAGTAATTGTAAAAGGCACAGACAAATTATCTGTTAAAGACGATTGGAAAGAATACAATGGTATCGCAAAATTAAAAACCGTTTCTATAAATGACGTAAGCAGTGCAGAAGAAAAAAGGATCGTGACTACCGATCCGGAATTGAATCGGGTATTGGGAGGGGGAATTGTAACAGGGAGTATTGTACTTGTTGCCGGTGAACCAGGCATTGGCAAATCAACTTTGTTCTTACAAAACGGATTACAATTAGTAAATACCCGCACTTTATATATCAGCGGCGAAGAAAGCGAACAGCAAATAAAAATGCGTGCCGACAGGATAGGTGTTAAGAGTGATAATTTTTATTTACTGACTGAAACCAATACTCAAACCATTTTCCAGGAAATTAAAAAACTAAAACCTGAACTGGTAATCGTAGATTCTATTCAAACATTACAGTCACCTTTTGTAGAATCTTCACCGGGCAGCATCAGCCAGATAAGAGAGTGTGCGGCCGAACTGCAACGGTATGCAAAGGAGACCAGTACACCGGTTTTCCTTATCGGCCACATAACCAAGGATGGCAACATAGCCGGGCCAAAGATCCTGGAGCACATGGTTGATACTGTTTTACAATTTGAAGGCGACCGTCATTATGCTTACCGCATTCTGCGCACTTTAAAGAACCGCTTTGGCAGCACGGCTGAATTAGGTATTTATGAAATGACCAATGAGGGTATGCGTGCAGTAACCAATCCCAGTGAAATTCTTATTACACAAAAAGAAGATGCATTGAGTGGTATTGCCATTGCTGCCACACTCGAAGGAATGCGGCCTTTGTTGATAGAAACACAGGCATTGGTTACACAAAGTGTGTATGGCACACCGCAAAGAACAGTCACGGGTTTTGATTCCCGCCGCCTGCAGTTATTACTGGCAGTGCTGGAAAAAAGAGGCGGCTTTCACTTTGGTGTTAAAGATGTATTTGTAAATATTGCCGGTGGTATAAAAGTAGAAGACCCTTCCATTGACCTGGCCATTGTTTGCGCCCTGCTCAGCAGTTATGAAGATGTGCCCGTGCCGCAGCATATTTGTTTTGCCGGCGAAGTAGGTTTGAGCGGAGAGATAAGAGCCGTGAACAGGATAGAACAACGCATTGCGGAAGCAGAAAAGCTTGGCTTTGAAAAGATCATCGTAAGTAAGTACAATGCCAAATCACTCAGTAAATTAAAAACGGGAATAGAGATCATTGCTTTGGGGAAAGTGGAAGAAGTATACCAATATTTATTTTAAGCCTTAGATATTTTGGAATGCTGATGACGCTGGTGGCCATGATTTATTATGTATTACCAAAATCATGACCATCAGCGTTTATATCTAAAAATATTGGAACAAGCGCTGCATATAATGTCAGCCCTTCGGGGTTCTGTAATATAATTTTTTGTTTTTCTATAATAATTTCAATCCTTCGGATTTATGTTACCTGGATAATCATGTTTCCCAAAGGGGTGATATTATAATTGGCTATATATTACCGGATATTTAAATACTATTTTTTCGTTTCTATTCTCTGAGACTTCACAATCCCGAAGGGATAAAACTATTATAGCCTATTAAGAGATATAACGGCAAAACCCCGAAGGGATAATATAAAAGGCTGTCTTTTCAGGAGCTTGTAAGCCATGGTTTATTTTTTATCGTAATTCCAACCCGTTTAGGTTGGGAATGCTGATGACGCTAATCGTTATGATCATTAGATATATTGAAAAATCATGACGATCATGAAAATCAGCGTTCCAAAATAGTTTTTTCCCCTTGTTCTCTATATGTCCCTGTGTTAGGTTTGGTTAAAATCTATATAATGCTTTCTGTTACATCACTGTTGAAAGATGCCATGCATTTATTTTTCCCGCACACCTGCCTGGGCTGCGGCAATGATGTAATTGCCCGCGACAATATTTTGTGCCTGCGCTGTATCAGTAATTTGCCTCATACCAATTTTGAAAAACTGCCGGGTAACCCGATAGAAAATATATTCCGTGGAAGGATAACTATTGAAGCCGGTAGCAGCCAGTTCTATTTCAGCAAAGGACACCTGGTGCAATATTTAATTCACCAGTTGAAATATAAGAGTAATAAAGAAGCGGGTGAATACCTTGGTGCTGTAATGGGCAAGGCTTTATTACAAAGCGGTCGTTTTAGTAATATTGATTACCTGGTTCCGCTTCCGTTATCTGCCGGTAAACAATTTAAAAGAGGTTTTAACCAGGCCGAAGTTATTTGTGATGGTATCAGTACCGCAATGCAGGTGCCTGTTCATGCAGGAAACCTTGTGCGTGAACGCTACATCGATACCCAGACGAAAAAGCATCGTACCGAACGCTGGGAAAATGTTGAAGGAAGTTTCAACATACTTCATCCTGAAAAATTACAGGGCAGGCATATTTTAGTGGTTGATGATGTAATTACTACCGGTGCCACCCTCGAAGCAGGCATTCAATGCCTGCTTGATATTCCCGCTATTAAGATCAGTATCGCCACGCTGGCCACTGCCAGCAAATAATTACTCTTTTCGACTTTTCCACCGGCAGTAGTAGTATTGTACTATTGCCCGGTGCTGCCGGATTCGGCAAGTTTGCATATCAATTAAATTAGAGGGAATGAAAAGAAATTTCACCGAAGCAATACTTTTTATATGTACGCTGTTGAGCGGGTTATATGCAGGCACCGGCTTTTTTGTAGCCATGGGCGGAAACCCTGCTCTCAAATTAATGAGTGATGCAACTTTTGCAGAATATTGGCAGCATACAGACCTGTATATGGCAGCGAGAATGAAAATATTTGGACCCCTATTATTATTAACAGTACTTACTGCTGCTATTGTGTTATTTAAAAAAAACAGGCCTTCTTTTTTTTGTATGCTACTCGCCTTTGCCATTTTGGTGGGAGATATTGCTTTTACATTATCTACCAATCACCCGCTTAACCAATTGATACAAAGCTGGGATCTCAATAATCTTCCTTCCAATGTAAATGACATTAAATGGAGAGTGGCAGCGGCCTTTGATAGCAGAGTAATCTTTATGATAAGTTGCTTTCTATTTGTATTATTAGCTGTATGGCTCCGCAGCAATAAAATTAATCACTTATAAAATATACTATTATGGATCAGTTTGTATCTCTTAATACCCTCCCCTTGAAAGAAATCTTTAAAGGAGGTTTTGTTTCATCCATTCAAACGGAAAACCTCACCATTTCTTACAGCCATTTAAAAGCCGGAACAGAGATCCCGATACACCAGCACCCGGAAGAGGCAATTGACATTTTATTGAGCGGTTTGCTGGAAATGAAAATAGGTAACAGCACCGATACACTTTCGGGTGGGATGATCAGCATTGTGCCATCAAATATCCCCCACAAGGCAAAAGCAGTTGTAGACTGCAAAGTGTTAACCATCTTTTTCCCCCAGAGAAATCTTTGACGGAGAAAATCAGGCAGTCATGTTCAGCAGTTCCACTGTGTTGTTCACTTTGTATTTTTCAAATAATTTGCTTTTGATATTGCGTACGGTATGGTGACTGATCTTTAAATACCAGGCAATTTCCTTGGTACTGAGCCCTTGTTTTATAAGTGTTACCAGTTCACCTTCCCGCTTGGAAAGACGGCTGTGCCGGGCGGAAGGCTTATACTCATTTATTTTTTTTAACGTATGCTCGTGCCTGTACAATTCAATTTTTACACCATTGAATGCTTTTTCTGCAGTAACATCCCTTACCAGATAATAATATAGGTTGCCTTCACCATTTAGGTTGAGTACTGCTTTTTCATCCTGCAGGTAAATAGATTGTCCATCTGCTGTTTTGAAACGATAATGAAAAACCGACCTGTAGTATTGATGCTGTTCCGGCAAGATCGCTTGCAAATAATCATGCTGAAAAGCAAAACAACTATGGAGATCGGCCTGATCGGCCTCATGTACATGATCAAAATATTTATGAATACTATTATTCTTATCAAGGTATTCATAACTATGCCCTAAAATGTATGGACAGTTATCACTCATATACAAAATATCCGGGTGCATGTGTTGGCAGGTCATGATGCCCCAGTGTGGGAAAAAGTGTTGCATATTATCAAATAATCTAAAAACTTCTTCTCTTTTTTCTGCACCAGCCAATGTAACATATTGCTGAATATAGGAAGTGACCCTTTCTGTGGTGCGTTGCAGCATTCCTTCTCTCATCATCATTATATTTAAGGTTAGAAATGAATCCGTAAACTTCCCGATTATAAATAAGAATGGCAATCCCCTAATGCGGTGAGCTGCCAGTGGTACTATTATACTATTTTTCTGCAGACCACTTAAGAATATTTTTGAGGATATTAAAAATATTCAGTTATGACAAAAAAATTAATTCCAAAAAAAGTTTTTATCAACCCGGCCTTTAAAGACAAAGTAACTGTGTTGCATACCAGTGAAGAAACAGGCGGAGCTTACTCAATGGGCCTGCTGGAAATTTCGCCGGGAGGTGGAAATCCAATGCATACCCATAGCGAATTTGAAGAAACATTTACAGCTCATGAGGGTGTGTTGGGAGTTGCCTTAAATGGTAAAAAACATTATCTCAGTCCCGGGGAATCTATTACGGTTCCCCGGAATGAGCCTCATCATTTTTTTAACAATACTTCTGAAAAAGTTTCCTGTTTTGTAAAATTTGTCCCGGGTCATGAAAATTTTATCAAAGGACTTGCCATTGGTTACGGGCTGGCCGGAGATAACTTAACAAGCAAAACCGGCGTACCTAAAAGCCTGGGGCACCTGGCTATCATGATCTGTTTAATGGATACAAAACCTACCGGTATCCTGGGTTTACTATTCCCTGTTTTTAAATGGATGGCCGGCAAGGCCAGGAAAAACGGAACAGAACAATTGTTGCTCGAAAAATATTACTACGCTTCTGAAAAAGCATTGTAACTTTTGTCTTTAAATGCAGGATATGAAATATTTTCCCCGGCTATGGATATGCCTGTTCCTCTTTCAGTACAGCTATGCACAAAATGGAATGATAGTTTTTCAAACAGATTTTGGTTTGAAAGATGGTGCTGTTTCTGCAATGAAGGGTGTAGCAATGAACGTAAGTAATAAGCTTCAGTTGTTCGATCTTACACATGATATTCCTCCGTACAATATTTGGGAAGCGGCCCTCCGGTTAGAGCAGGCTGCACCTTACTGGCCAAAAGGCACTGTATTTGTTTCCGTGGTGGACCCGGGTGTGGGCTCGCAAAGAAAACCGGTAGTATTGCAAACCCGCAATGGTTACTTTTTTGTTTCACCGGATAACGGTACACTTACGCTCATAGCTCAACAAATGGACATTGAATCAGTAAGAGAGATAGATGAAAAGCTGAACCGCTTACCTGGCTCCTCAGCGTCATACACTTTTCATGGAAGAGATATTTTTGCCTACACAGCCGCAAGGCTGGCTGCTGGTAAAATAAAATTCCGGGAAGTGGGCAAATTGCTGAGTCCGCAAGTGCTGACATTACATTATCAAAAACCAATATTGGAAAATGGTTTATTAAGAGGCACAGTTAGCATTCTGGATATTCAATACGGCAATTTGTGGAGTAATATTCCATCAGCGCTGTTGAAAGAAGCTGGTATAAATATCAATGACAGTGTTCATGTGAAAATTTCAAATGATTCAAAAACAATGTACGAAGGAACTGTTTTATATGCCAATACATTTTCGGCAGTGCCGGAAGGAGTGCCGGTAAGTTACCTCAACAGCCTTTTGAATTTTTCCATCGCCATTAATATGGGAAGCTTTGCAGGAAAATATAATATAGAAAGCGGACCTGCCTGGAAGATAGAAATTAAAAAGCGGGAGTAAGTTTTGAGTGAGCTTCCGTCTTGCGGTGACCCACTCAAAACTTATAAATCTTCTGAGTGGGTCAATGCAAGACGGTGGCTCACTCAGAAGATTTATTGGAATACCCTCCCCAAAATCCTGAGAAATGCTTCTTTGGTATTTATCATGGGATCAATAAATCCATAGTTTCCATTGGTCATCCACGATACAGTAGTGCCTGTGGCGGGGAAATAGAGCACTGTTCCAAAATAGCCTATCGCATCTCCGCTGTGAAAAGCAGCTGTACCATACGGTGTTTGTATTATAAATATTCCCAGGCCGTATGCTATATTAAAAAAGCCAGGCTCATTACCAGGCACCGTTTGTAGCATTTCCACTAAAGTGGGAAAATTAATCAGCCTTCCCTCAAACAAGGCACGCATGATGAGGCATAAATCTGTTGGAACAGCATGTAAACCACCATCGGCTGTATAATAATCCCAGCCATTAAAATAAGTGCTTTCAAAAGGTTTCCCGGTATTATAATAATCGGTATATCCCCTTGCAAGATCCGCCGGAACGGGATCATTAATATTAAACCGGGTATGCTTTAATTGCAGGGGGTCAAATATATGTTGCTTAAAATATTCAGAAAAATGTTTGCCACTCACTCTTTCTATCAGCATACCCAACAAAATATAACTGGTGTTGGAATAACGAACGCCTGCGCCAGGGGCAAAATAAGCATTTCGGTTTCTGGCATAATGCAACAACTCATTTGGTTGCCATGTTTTTGTAAGGTCATTGAGGCTGGCCAGTTGAAATTGTTCATCTTGAATATAATTGTAAAGACCGGCGGAATGGTTCAGCAGTTGTCTTACAGTGGCAACATTTGCATTGTCAATATCCTTTAATAAATCTGCCGGCAGGTAATCAGCTATTTTTTTATCGAGGTCAATTAAATTTTGTTCTTTAAGTTTTAATACGCTTACAGCCGTTAATATTTTTACGATACTTCCGGCCCTTGTTACCTGGCAGGTTTCAAATTTTTTGTTACCTGCAATATCCGCCATTCCAGCCGACCCAATGAACCAGCCTTTACCGGGTTGATTTACGGCCATGGTAATACCCGGCACTCCTGCACCCGCAAGTGAATCAATTAATTGCTGCAATTGTACTTTTTTTGGATGCGTATTTACCATCGTATCATTCAATGGCTCCATGCAACCTACTCTTGTTTGTAACAGCTGATCGCTCTTACATGAACAAAAGAGGCACATTATACTACATGTAATAAAAATCATTTTCATCTTTTTGTTGTTTTTATGGTGTTATTAAAATTGTATCTGATAAAAATCTCATAATTGCGGTGAGGCAACACGATGGTAAATTGTTCAACATGCGGTGTCTGGGCCCAAACATTAATTCCAGCACCAGCATGAAACGCCGGTAAATTGGGAAGCTGGTAACTGGCTTTTAGCACGATAGATATCCACCCTTCAGCTTTCCAACTGGCTTCTGTTTGCTCCCATTTCCCATCAATGATTTTATAAGCGGGTTCAGTGCTTTTCAACATGAGTGCCCCCGCAGACATTCCGGCCTGGAGCTGAAATGGTTTTTTGGGAGGTACTATCCCGTACCGGTAGCCATAGCCTGCCTGCACAGCCCGAAAAAGTGGTTCATGCAGGAAATAACCTGCTATTATTTCTTTTAACCAGCGTTTGTTTGCATTTTCTTTGGTGAGGTAACTCAGTTTTAAGCCCGGATGAATTTTATGGGAAGGGAGACTTTTAAATGGCAGCGTTACCTGTTCGTGAAATCCGCTTAATTCCAGCTGCCGTACCTGCGCCGGAAGCCGATGTGCTAAAAGCAGCAGGAAAATAAAAAAGATCTTGTGAAAAGTCATAGCAATTATTTTTCACAAAATTATATTGGCCCCGGGTATGGAAAGGCTTTAGGGGAGGGCATTTAAGCCGAACCGGACAATAAATAAACTAAAGCAGGCTGGTTTGGCGCCACCATTTTTGAAATTCAGCCGCTCGTTCTTTGGAAACAAATATTTGTGCGTTTATATAGTGGGGCAACCTGATCAGTAATTTTCGTGTAGCAGTTTGTTCAACCGCCTCCACTACTTTTTTACTGGCCAACGCCTGCCGGTTGAGACGAAAAAATTGAAAGCCTTCCAACTTTTGTCCCCATTCATCCATGGTACCGGCCACAAAATACTTTTCTCCGCTAAAAGTGTAGAGCCAAACCATTTTGCTTTTACTGATTAGTATGCTACAATCAGCAATGGGCAAAGGCTTTTGAACAAATCCAACTTGTACTATCACAAATTCACGGGTTATGTCATTAGCTTTTTCTGCTACCTTAATGGTATGGGTATGTTCGCTAAAAAAAAGATAGTGAACCAGGTAAAAAAGATTTATTAATAACAGGAATAAAAAGCAAAGCGGCAGTTCCAAATAAAAGACAGCAGTTTTTTCAAAAGGAATATTTATAAGAGAAAGATAAATTATTTCAAGTGCTATGATAACAACCAAAGGTAATAACACACTATACAATCCCTGTAGCCATGACCTTTTTTTCAGATCCCGGTGCCAGGGCACGGATGCATCAAGGCGAAGGGTAACTTTCTTAATATAAAAACCAGCTAAAAAGCTGGCCGTAACTGAAAAAAGAAAATCCGTATAAAAGGATGGGATGTGTAACAGTTCAATGAGTGAATTATCATTGGCGATAAATAGCATGGCGAGTGAAAGCGAGGGATAACCAGTGAACCATAACCATTTATCGGAGTACTTTTCACGGGTAAAAATCACGTTTCTTTCAGCAGAAATAATTTCGGATTGCATGTTGCGAAATTAAGCCGGAAATAAAGATCCCGGTTGCTGCGACATCCCATTTTTTTTATGGGAGCCGCAATCCAAAACCGGAATACCTGTAGCTATACTTTTTATTTATTTAAGGGTTTATCTACTTCTTTAAAAAGCAACATTTCTTTTACTCTTGCAGAAGCGCCATAATAGAAACCATTTTCGGGTACATACTTTGAAGGGTTGCGGAAAGTATTAAACAGCATATCAAACAATGGAATCGAACAATAGTTATAGGCATGCACACCTTTTTCATGATGCACTGCATGGCTTTCCGGGCGCTGAACAATATAACCGAGCCATACCGGTGTTTTTATATTGGCATGCTGTAAAATATTCAGGAAGTTTAAAACCAGCAACATGATACCGATTGATTCCGGCGGTAATCCTGTAATAAAAGAAAATACGACAGTTCCCAACACTGTCCAGCCAATCATATCGGCCGGGCTAAAATAATAAGCTCCGTAAGTGTCGATCCTTTCTGCACTGTGGTGCATCTGGTGAAAAACCCTCCATAAAAATTTCTGTCCGTGCATGGTGCGATGCCAGATATATACTCCCAGTTCATTTGCCAGGATGGCAATGATGGCTCCGGCGATAACGTTCATCCCGGAAAGATTTAATAAATGGAATGTTGGTAACCAGTGAGCATATAAAAATGGCAGGTAAGAAGATATAAAAAAGTATACTACGAAAGCTATTATTCCTTTCAGATGCCAGTAAGGAACTACGGGCATTTTTCGTGCAGGAAAAACAGCTTCCCAAAGCATAAGAAAAAGGTACATTCCTAAAATGATCAGTGTAATGGGGTTCAATAAAAGATCCAATGGTGTAGGCATAAAATTGTTATTATTAGTGTGATTATTTTGATTGGTTTTTTAGGGCAGGTAAAAAACGGGTCGGTTGTTTTTTAAATTTTAAGTGATAGTCCGGCGAACTGTCAACAAATATTTTTCCCGAGGAAGCGATCCTGATATTACAATCACCATTTATAAATACTCTTAGTTCTTTTGATTGCAAAAGAGCCGCAGTAGTTACAGAAACATTTCCGTTCAATTCCAGGAACTCCAGCTCTGATACAGGGATAAGAATCAGCGGTTTTTTGCCCCTGTAAAAATCCGCTGATTCAATGGTCATTACACCTGCTTCATTTTGTATTTTAACTGTGTTTTCAATAGCAGTTCTTTCTTTAATGGTTAGTTCTGTTGAATTGTCTTTCACAAACACAATATCGGCGTCACCATTTAAAATGATCTTATGGAATTTCTTACTGATCTTAACCGTTCTTGTTTTCAAAGTAGGGTCTGTATCCCTTTTACCTGCTTCGGCAGGATTTATTAAAAAAGCAAATACGATGCTGGCAAAAAATAATTTTATCATGTTTATAGTTTTAATTCTTGAATAATATTGAATAACAAAATTGCAATATCCTCTACTTTAAATCAATCACCGAACAGAGGGTATAGTTCCCCGAAACCGGTTACCGTATATCATTAATGAATGTTACCAGGTCTTCTGCAAATCGTTGCGGTTCTTCCCAGTGCAATGCGTGTCCGGTACCTTCGTAAATTTTAAGGGTTGATTTTTTTAAAGAGGAACGGAGCAGGTCCTGGTCGGCCCGGCTGCAGAAACCATCTTTGTCTCCCCATATAATAAGTGCAGGACTGTCAAAATTTTTCAGCCTGCTATAACAGGTACTGCTGGTCCACCCGGCTGCCACAGCTTTCCATACATAAGCGGGTACTTTCCACGTTTCTTCTATGAAAGTTTTCATCATAGTTTCATCCACCTGTCTTACCGCAGTACCTCTCTGAAAACCTTCAGCAAATGCATGATCAACCGGGTCTGTTAACTGGTCGATCATTATCTTAAAATCTGATACGGCCGTTGTATTGTAATCTGCAAAAGATCCTGCCAACACTATTCCCCTGGTTAGCCCGGGATAGTTGCCAGCAAAACTTTGTACAATGGTACTCCCCATAGAATGACCAACGAGTATAGGTTTAATAATATTAAGCCTGCGGATAAAAATGGCGAGGTCTTTTGAAAAATCTTCCGGGTGATAACCTGCCAGCGGCCTCGAAGAATTTCCATGACCACGCAGTGATATTGCATACACATGAAGATTAGCGGGCAGGTGTGGCAACACCATTTCGTAGGAATGCCACGAATCTGTAAAGCCATGAAGCAGTATAACGGGTGTACCATCAAAGCATCCCTGCTCAACATATTCCAATGTGATCTCACTGGTAATGTCAATTGTTTTTAAAACGGGTATCATGGGCGCATCTCCTGAAAAGGATGCACGGCAAGGATTTAAACCATTTGGTTTTTGCGCCAGGCAAATGCTTGTAACAGCGATGAGGAAGCTTATTGCCAGGGTGAATTTACTTTTCATACTCTATAATTTTGAAAGTAAAATTCAGCCTGCAGGCCGGTAAAAAAAATAACCTAAATAGCAAAAATACTCCCCGAAAGCGGGAGAGGAAATTTATTTAAGGGGTCAGGTGGGAGTATCACAAAAAAAATTACAAAAGTCCGTTTGGACTTTTGTAATTAAATATAATTATTTATCAGAGAGGTCTTAACCTGGTATCCACCATCCAGTTACCTATTTTTGTTCCCATGGCCTGTCCGGCTACACAGGAAAAACGAAAGTGAAGACCTGCCATCACTCTTGAATCAGCATTTTCGTTAGCAGCTTTGCTAAACGCTGAAAAACTTCTTGTACTTCCTGCAGGCACAGCGGTGAATGAAGTCATTGTAAAGGCTGTGTTATCTCCCAGTATTCTTGCAAGTACAGTAGCAGCCGCATTGCCCAGGGCGCTGTGTGTAGAAGGGTAATCCTGTATAGGCGGGGTAGGCTCTGCAGGTTCCCAGGTGGCATCGGGAGCGGTATCATTATTACCATCAATATCCCCGGCTTTTATAGCCGTGTAAGGCCGCCAAAAATTATAATGAATTTTCGACTCCCATCCTGCTATGTAAGCATCTGCCATAGCCATATCAACCAATGCAAATAGCCTGGCAGTTTCCAAGAGGTTTAAATTTTTATTAGTTGCCGCTGTTCTTGCTACCCTGTTCCACCCGGCTTCGGAAAATTCGTACCAGAATTTAGCATATTCCGTCTGGTCTGTAGTTCGTACCGCACTATTTAATTTCCCCAATTGTTTTACTTCGTTGTAGTCTTTCGAATACGTTATACTATTGAGCGAAGGTTGAGGCAAGGACCGGAATTGACTATTTGTTTGCATGCCAAATGGTTTTACCTCTTTCCAATGCGGAGCAAAAATAAAAGCTAAAGGTGGTACCCCCTGGTAAACACCTGGTATTGTTGATGGCGGTACAGGAACAACATCTTCACCAACAGAACCATCATTTAGGCGGTTATTGATAATAGCTTCGGCTGCTTTTTTTCCTAATACCAACCCTTTTTCTTTTTCCGCACCTGCCGGGATAAGAAGGAGTGATTGTGATAAAGCAGAGTCGAGATAGCTCTTGCTGCTGGGTATTTCGTTTAATAAAATATTGTATGCTGCTGTAGCCGCCGCTGTTACAGGGTCAGCGTCCTTATCTTTTTCGGTCAATGCATGTGTTGCATATTTTGGCTGAATGGCATTCAGCGCATCGTGCATTGCCAGGTGCATCATGGCATTTATTCTCGATGCCTGTAATGAATGCTGGTATAAAGGACCTCCAAAAGCTTTGAAGGCAATTTCATTCCACTGCAAAACTATTGCATTGGAAATTTTTTCTACTTTTCCGTTCTTTTCATCGTCTTTTTTGCAGGAAACAGTTATCAGTAAAGTAGCTGATACGAGACTTGCAACTACCAAACGTTGAATCATTTTTTTCATGTTATTATACTTTTTTGATGAGGATGCAAATGTCTATTTTTACAGCCCTGAAAAGAATAACCACATTTGGAAAATGATTCCCCGAAGAAGGTGATGGGTGTTTGCAGAGAAAAAAGCAGCGGGGAAATATCTTAAATGTTCATTGTTCCTTTAAAAACAATAACCGCGTTACTGGTTACTTCCATTTGTGTACCCGATAGCATATTCATATTGATATACCCGCCTCGTTTTGATAATTGCCTGGCAGTAAGTGTTGACTTGTTGAATGCATTTCCCCAATATTTTGCCAGAACAGAATGAGAAGCCCCGGTCACCGGGTCTTCATTGATACCGATCCATGGGCAAAAACACCTGGAATAAAAATCATAACCTTCATCGCCCGACTTACAGGTTACTACCAGTTCTTTTATTTTATCGGGTGCTTTTATTGCTGCAATAAAATCAGGATGAATGTTGTGTAATGCGTCTTTATCCGCCACTTCCACGATAAGCATTTCCAGTTCGGATGCATAGGCAGCATGCACTGGCTCGGTTATACCAAATGCCTGGTACAATTCATTGCTCACCTTACACTCTATGGCATCATACAAAGGAAACAGCATTTTTACATGCGTGTTTTCTTTAGCTGCGGTTATTTGTAAAGAATGATGGGTGGTTAATTTGATTTCGGGAGCGTTCTCCAACAATAATTTTGCAGAAGCAAGCGTAGCATGACCACAAAACGCCACTTCAACAGTGGGTGTAAAATAGCGGATAGCATAATGATCCTTGTCTTTTGGAAGGAGAAAAGCTGTTTCCGATAAATTTAATTCCGCGGCAATGTACTGCATTGTTTCAACAGGCAATGCTGTTTCCGGAAGGCATACCCCTGCAGGATTTCCTTTAAAGGGCTCATCTGTAAAGGCATCAATGATGAAAGTTTTTATTTCCATAAATAATTGAAAGATTTTTAAACGATCCGCTGATTAATGGCTTTAGCTACCATTTCTGTGAGGGATGCCACATGTAATTTTTCATAGATCTTTTTTACATGACTTCGCACTGTTTCGTAACTGATATGTAATTCGGCGGCAATCATTTTATAACTCAACCCGTTAACAAGGCAACCCAGCACTTCTTTCTCTCTGGGTGTTAACTGGTAATCCGGTGCTTCCTGCGGACGGATGTCACCTGAATGCTTTTGTAACTTACCCAATACTTTCCTTGCAATGGAGGGGCTCATGGGGCTTCCGCCAAATTGTAACTCGTTGATAGAATCAACCAACTTTGTATTGAGAAAATTTTTAAGAATATAACCAGATGCCCCGGCACATATGGAATCAAATACGCGGTCATCATCCTCAAAAACGGTTTGCATTAATACCTGGATGTGGGGGAATTCTTTTTTTATTTTTAATACGGCTTCAATACCCGTCATACCCGGCATTTCAATGTCCATCAAAACTATATCGGGTTTGCAGCTCTGTACATCTTCTATGCAATCCAGCACATGACAAAAGGATCCTACTACTTCAAACTGGGGTACGGTAGCGAGTAAAAGGCTGATGCTTTCTCTTATATTTTTATTGTCGTCGAATATGGCGATGCGTAAACTCATATATTTATTTAAGCAAAGGTGAATTAATTTTTGCTCTAAAGCTATCACCGAATCAGGGGATGGGAAACTGCAGCGTTATAGTGGTGCCGACACCGGGTACAGCATCAATGGTGCAGCTGCCTTTCATTTCTTTTGCCCGCCTTTGCATATTTTGTAATCCATTACCGCTTAAGCTATTGTTTTCTTTTGGTTCATTTCTTTCAAATCCTTTTCCGTCATCTTTTACCAGCAGGATCAATTCATTTTTTTGTTGCGTGATACTTACCCAAAGATTGTTACACGCTGCGTATTTAAGGGAATTATTGACTGCCTCTTTAAAAATAAGATAGAGATTTTTTCTTTTGGTCATTTCCAGGTTGGTGTGTTTTACGGAAGGATCGTAATTAAAGTGAAACCGTATTTCCTGCGATGCCAGTAAAGGCCTGGCAAAGGATTCCATCCGCTGCAAAATGGTTTCCATATTATCATTGCGTGGATTAATAGCCCACACGGTATCACTTATTTCACTGATCATTTCACCGGAAGCAATGCTGATCTTTTCAAGCGTTCCTGTAAGGGCTTCCATTTTCGCCTGCTCATTATAAATTTTTGCTACCTGGCTGTAAACAGAAATACTGCTAAGGGTGGAGCCAACGCTATCGTGCAGGTCCTGTGCAATTTTATTCCGGATGGCTTGTCTTTTAAGCAACTCATTGATGCGATAGCGGTACAGCGCATAAGCAACAGCAGCGGCAAGCAGTGCCAGCAATGCAAAAAACCATCCCTTTTTCCAAAACGGTGGAATGATGATGATCTTTAGGGTAGATACCTGGCTGCTCCAGGCACCGGGTGTACTGGTTGCCCTCACCTTAAAAATATATTCTCCTGCACTCAAATTGGTATAGGGTGCCTGGGTGGAAGTGCCGGCATTTACCCAATCTTTATCTACGCCCTGCAGCATATACGAATATTGAACAGGTGCCGATGCGGTGTAGGAAGGTGCGGCAAAATGTATATTAAAAAAATTCTGGCGATGATTGAGCGCAATTTTTTTCTGCATCAGCAAATGAGAAAAAGATTCATCAAAAATGCTGAAGTCTGTAAAGTGCACGATGGGTTGCTGCTGGTCTATCTGCAGTTGTTCAGGATCAAAAGCAATAAAATAACCATCGCCGGCCACATACATTTTGCCCTGCGGATCTTTGTAAATATTTCCTTTTATACCGCCTGCTTTCTCTACATCAGGCGTAGCCAGGTAAGTAAATGTTTTGGTAACAGGATTAAACTTTTGCAGGCCGCCGCTGCTTATGCTCCATACATTTCCCTTGTTGTCGATGCTCAAACCTTCCACCAGGTTATTGACAGAATTATAGTGGGTGAATAATTTTTGTTTAACATCCAGGTAATTGAGCCCGCCACCATAGGTACTTATCCATAAGTTAGTTTTGCCATCTTCCTTTATATCAAAAACGTTGTTATTGCTGATGCTGGCCCTAAGGGACGGATCGTTCATAAATGTTGTATTACCGCCACCGTTTTTATCAAGCATGATCAGCCCGTGTTTTGCATTGGCCAACCATAAATTTCCATCACTTGTTTTTACAATTTTGCGGATCAGATTATCGGAAAGATCATAGCGCTTTAATAGTTGCTTAACCGTATCTTTCCTTGATATCCATTTTTTATCTGTAAGATCATAGTAGGCAAAATAATGTCCATAGGGAACGGTGATCAATACAGGGTGCCCGTCTATACTGTCTTTTGCAATGGATACCACCCTCGATTCAATGATCTTTGACATCACAGGGTCTTTCCCGGTATTTTCCAGCAATTCCAGGTTTTGTGTGGCTGTATTAAACCGGAACAAACTGTAATCTGTTCCAATATACAGTTGCCCGCTATCATCTTTAAAAAACTTTGTTATGCTAAGGGGTACGCCATTCCAGGATAATTTTTTATGGTCATATTTTCCATCCGGTTGTTTAATATACAATCCTTTGCTGGTACCCACCCAGAGTGAATTACCTGCTTTAAAAAAATCGTAAATAACCAGTGGTTCTATTTCATTTTCCAGGGGTAAAAATTCCTGCAACATCTGTTGCTGTGCAGCATTAAAGATACTGATGCCGTTATTGGTAGCCAGCCAAACAATACCGGCCTTATCAATAAATATGCTGTTGATCCTGTTATTGCCCAGTGTTCCTTCTTTGGAAGGGTTGTGTGTATAATTGTAGAATTTATGTTGAAGTGGGTCATACACATACAGGCCCGAAGTTTTACTACCTATCCATACTCTTCCCTGCCTATCTTCATTAAATGAAATGGCTTCATCGTCACCAAAAGAAAATTTATCGGCAGGATTATTTGAAAAACTCTCCTCCTGGTTGTCGGCACTGTTGAACCTGTATACTGCTTTATCCCATGATCCAAACCATATATTATTTTTACTGTCTTTAAACAGCCGGGTCACTACAACATGAGGGAGTTTGGCATACACATTATCATATCTTCCATCTATTGTTAACTGCAGCGTTTGCGGATTCACTTTTAAAATACTGCCTGCTTCCCTGCCCGCCCACAGCATTTCGTTGCTATCGAAAGCAATATCATAAATGGTCCAGAATCCAATGCCATAAGGTTTGGTAAACGTTTCATTTACCTTATCAAATTTTAAAACTCCTGCGCCACTGGTGGCCAGCCACAGGTAACCGTTCTTATCTTCTTTTATAGCGTTTACAATATTAACAGGTATGCTGTTTATTTTGCCCGGGTGATGTTTAAACTGGCGAAATTGTTTCTGCGGCTCCAGGGTATGATCGTATCGGGTAATGCCCCCATCAGCTGTTGCTATCCACATGGTCCCTTTTTTATCTTCGTACAGGTCTGTAATAGTATTGCCTGAAAGTGATGACGAATCACCCGGTTTATTTTTAAAAATATAAAAATTATTGCCGTCATAGCGGTTGAGTCCATCATCTGTTCCTATCCAGGTAAATCCTCTTTTGTCCTGCAGTATGCAATTTACTTTGTTGTTGGAAAGGCCATTTTGCCTGTTCAGTCTTTTAAAATACAATACCGGTGGTTGCGCATTTGTTTCTGCAACACACAATATCATAAGCAGTAAAATGAACAACCAGTTACCAGCTTTCATTGTGAAAAATTACAAAGAGTTAAGAATATTCCATATAAAAGAATTCCGCCCCGGCAAAAAATGCGGGACGGAACCTTATAAAACCACTAAAAAATTAATCTGCCTTTGGCTCATTATATAAAAAATCATCCATCAATACCAAATCATTTGTACCGCCGGCAGATATATCTTTAACAGCAGCTCCAACCGGAGCTGAACCCTGTAATATTTCTACTCTTGTAATTTTTTTATTGGGAAAATAAACGCCCAGGAAAGAATGTGACCCGGTTGTTCTTACCGGTATTTTGAATATACCCAGGCTTTCTGTTCCGGAAAAAAATTGCATGGCAGTGGAGCCGTCTGTATCCACATCAGAAAATACAGCGCCAAAACCCTGCACAGATGCTGCAATGGGCTGGCCGGGCACTTCAAACTCTACATTCCATATATTGCTGCCAACCGTGGCAAAAGTTTTACTACCGCTAAAAGCGCTGAACTGTGCAGCATTAGTGGGCTCCAGGCCGGCAAAGGAGTTGCCGCTCACCCTTGCTGCAGCGGTAGGTAAATACCTAAACCCTCTTTGTAAAGCAACATTCGCTGACGGACCTACCGGGTTAAAAAAATCTGCTGGCAGGTTTACATTTTCAAAAGAATCCGGAACGGCATCCCAGTTTATTTCTCTTCTGCCTGTTTCATTTCCGGGACTTGTATTTAACTGGCCGCCCAATCTTTGCCTGAATTCGTTGAGCTTGCCGGTAATGTCTCCCGAAGCTGCAAATACCTGGAGCTCGTTTTCTGCTTCCGTTTCTTTGTCTTTACTGCAGGATATCCATAAAGAACAGGTAACAACCGCAGCCATCATAGAATAAAAAAATGTTTTCATGCTTTACTTTTTACATTACAAAAATGAAAAAACCATTTTGCATAAATCATAACCATAGCCGTTATAACCCATCCCCAAATGCGGGGATATAAAAGCCTCCCCGAAGAATCGGGGAGACAGCCCTCTACCTTAGCTTAAACCAAATATTAAAGCTTTTGAGGCTCGCTGTACAAAAAGTCATCGTACACCACCAGGTCTTTATTACCGCCGTCTGAAATATCCTTTACACCAGCAGCAAATACTCCACTGCCGGCAGTGATCTTAATTTTAGTGATTTTCTCTACAGTAAAATGAACGCCCAGGAAAGAGAATCCACCTGCTACTGTTCTGGCCAGCGGCTTATAAACGCCCAGGCTTTTTGTTCCGTTAAAAAATTCAAGGGAAGTAGAAGCTGCATCATCTACATCGGAAAAAATAATTCCGAATCCTTTAACCGATGCACTGGTATCTGTGCCCGGCACTTTAAAAATAATTTCAGATACGGTTGAATTAGCGGAAACAATTGTTTTTTTCTTTGTGAATGGAATGAACTCATCCGCATGTGTAGCACTTAACTCGGTAAAATTGCTGCTGTCTAAACGCAGCGGGGAACCAGTATTTACATAAACCAATCCTCTTTTACGGCCATTGGCACCGGCAGGATCTGTAAGATTGAAAAAATCGAGCGGGAACAGGTTATTATTGGTAAGGGTAGACGGAACACCATCCCAGTTTACTTCTCTTCTGCCAGAAGTTTGATTGGGCGTGGTATTCAATACATCCCCCAGTACACCCCGGAATAAATTTACGGTTGCAACAATTCCCAGGCTATCTCCTGAAGCCCTTAAAATGGTGGAAGCCGGCAAAGCAGGTGGCGGGTTGGTGTAATCGTCATCATCATCTTTTTCGCAGCTGGTAGTGAGGATCGTCACTGCTGTGAGTGCCATTAGCATGGCTGTTTTAAGCTTACGGTATTGCATTGTTGTTGTCATGATCTGATACTTTTATTTGTTTAAAATTTATATTGCAAAAATGAAAACAAACGGGTAGCTATACAATCGCCAAACCTGTGGCTTATTATCACCAAAGCAGGTGATGCCAGGTCGGCACCGCAGGTCAGACCCTCCAGGGAGTTTGTATTCCGGTTGATAGTTGGAGAATTGCAGCGTTATAATAACCTCAAAAAAACAATTTCACCAAAATCCACCGCTGCCACAAGTTTATTGTAGATTTGTTTTGATGAAGCAATTATTGCCCCTTAACTGTTTACTGATAATGCTGGCGCTTTTTTCCTGCAAAAAAGATTCATTCATTACTAGTACTGATGCAAGACTGAATATCAGCTCTGACTCTCTTCGTTTTGATACCGTATTTACCAGTACAGGATCAGTTACGCAATCTTTTAAGATCAGGAATGATAACGAACAGATGTTGCGTTTGTCATCCGTTAAATTAATGGGTGGAAGCAGTTCTCCTTTTAAGATCAATATCAATGGCATTGCCGCCAACCAAGCCGGCAATATTGATATTGCTGCAGAAGACAGCATTTATATTTTTGTTTCGGTAACGGTAAATCCTACTGCCGCCAATCTTCCTTTTATATTAAGCGACAGCATTTCTGTGGAATACAATGGTAACCAGCGATGGGTACAGCTGGAGGCTTACGGGCAAAATGCCCGCTTTATGAATGGCAGCATTATCAGCACAAATACTACCTGGGATAATAGTAGACCTTATGTGATACTCGATTTTTTAAATGTAGCAGCAGGTGCTACCCTGACTATTTTACCGGGTACAAAAATATATGCACATGCCAATGCACCGGTTATTATCGATGGTACTTTGAATGCAACAGGTACTGCTGTCAATAAAATTGTTTTTGCCGGCGACAGGTTAGATGCACCTTACAAAGATTATCCTGCGGGATGGCCCGGCATCATTTTCCGTAGCAGCAGCATTAATAATCATTTGCAGTTTACCAATATTAAAAATGCTTACCAGGCCATTGTAGTTGATCAGCCGGCACTTAATGCAAATCCTAAACTCATTATAGAACAGTGCATTATCGATAATGCTTTTGATGCAGGCATATTTTCTATCAACAGCAGCATTACGGCCAGCAACTTACTCATTAGCAATTGCGCCAATAACATTGCCCTGCAAGGTGGTGGTGTTTATAATTTTACACATTGTACTGCAGCATCTTTTTCCAATAATTTTTTATTGCATAAAACGCCGGTACTTTCTGTTGCCAATTATGTGCTACAAAATGGTACACCCGTTTCTAATAACCTGCAGGCTTTTTTTACCAACTGTATTTTTTGGGGCGATAATGGTTTTGTAGAAAATGAGATTGCTGTTAATAAAGAAGGAGCAACCAGCTTTGCAGTAAACATCAGTAATAGTTTATATAGATCTGCTGTTGACCCTGCCAATGCAACACTGACCAATGTTATCAAAAACCAGGATCCGATATTTGACAGCGTGGATGTGAGCAATCGTTATTATGATTTTCGCCATACAAAATCTCCTTCTCCCGGGTTGGAAGCAGGCATAGCCACACCCATCAATAAAGATCTGGATGATAATGCCCGGCCGGTTGGACTACCGGACCTGGGTTGTTATGAAAAACCATAGGAACGCAGATTTTGATGATGATCATGATCATACTGATCTTTTCTGCATGTTAGGGCCTTAGCCGTTAATTACTGTGAAAAAAAATATTCACATCGTTCAATCCAATTCGGTGCTATTTTTGTAAGTCTTATCACACATAAAATTAAACTCATGATAAAAGTATTATCGCTCTCTTTCGCTTTTTTAAGCTGTATGACGAGTTCCCAACCAAAAGAAACGGCAACTGCAACACCCATACAAATCCTTGCGGCAGAAAAATCTATTTACGATTTTAAGGTGGAAAGCCTGGAAGGAGGCACCATCGATTTTTCTTCCTACAAAGGAAAAAAAATACTGGTAGTAAACACGGCATCCAATTGCGGCTACACCCCACAATACAAAGAACTGGAAGCCTTGTATGAAAAATACAAGGGCAAACTGGTAGTTATTGGCTTTCCTGCCAATAACTTTAACCAACAGGAACCCGGCACTAATACAGAGATAAAAGCCTTTTGCGAAAAAAATTACGGCGTAAGTTTTCCCATGGCAGCAAAAGTTTCGGTTAAGGGAGGTGATATGGCACCTGTGTATCAATGGCTCACCCAAAAATCACAAAATGGTGTGCTGGATGCTGAGATCCAATGGAATTTCAATAAGTTTTTGATTGATGAAAATGGTAAGATGGTTGCTTATTTTCCAAGCAAGGTTACACCGTTGAGTGAAGAGATTACTTCTAAATTATAATTTCTACAAAAAATTCACCTGATAAACATCCGTAGTATTCCTGCGGATGTTTTTTATCTCAAAACCATCGGGCTCCGTAATAATTTCTTTCAGATCGAATAGCTTACAATCTTTTGGCAGCCCGCTAAAAACAAGGAGAAAATTTATTTGTTCGCCGGGAGATAAAAATGTCCAGGTTGGGTAAGTACTCACTCCTTCTATATAGATCAGTTTGCTTTTATGGGCCGATTGCTGGTCGCATAAAAAAGTAGTTGGCCATATTCTTATTCCGTCTACATAAGCGCCGGACTTGTAAGATCCATGAACTATTACCTGCTTCTCCAGGCTTTCCTGCTGTAAAATGGCTTTTTTAATGTTTGATCCCACCACGGGTTTTGTGCGTGGTTCGGCTATATCATTGTACACAATCATACAACAAAGGTAAAATTATTCATTTAAGGTCGACAACCTTGCTAAGGTGGTCGACCTTAAATGAATATTCCAACCGGGTCAAAAGCCGCTCAGGAATTTTTTTCACGTATTTATTGAATGCTAAACCCAAAACTTCTCTTTTTCTTCTCAAAATACTCCAGCAGTATTTGTTGTAACGCTTTATCGTTTTGCATAAGTTTATAGCACTGCTGCCTTACTTTTTCGAGATGTGTTTTATCATCTGTATAAGACGTTTTCTCCCTTTTATTAACTTCACCCACATATTGAATAAAATTTTTATAAAATAGAGGTTTTTTGTGTTTAGCCATAGCTGAATTTAAAACCTCAAAAGCAAAAGCTTCTAAGCTGGTTAGATCAGCCTTGTTTTTTAATTCACTAAGTCCATTAACGCCAACACAAACATGCCATCCAATACCAATTTTACCTCCTTTTTTTAAAACAGTATCGCAATAAAAAAACCGGGAAGCAACTAACATCATTTCATCTTTCGTAAAAACAGTGGCACAAGTATCCGCAGGCAATAACAAACGGAAGTTGTTATAAAAGCGATCGTTCTTTAATCTTTCACAGAAAAGTTCATTATAACTTTTACTCTTCAGCGAATCAACATCCAGCACTTCCATCATTTCTTTAATTAGTAAATAATTGAACCGCCTGTGAAAATTTTCAAAGAAATAATTAGCCTCCTTATTTATTCCTTTTCTATTTTCAGGATGATATAAATTGCGCATTTTGCCATCTATAAATGCTGTATCATTTTGCAAATAAAAATAGTTGCAAATTTCATTTTGCTGAACAGTAAAAGGCTCAATATTTTCCTTACAGGAATTTAGTAATCCCACTACTAAAAAGATATATCCCGGTTTTGTATACCACATTCTTCAATTTAATTATTAATCCCGGAATAAATTCAGACTGTTGCCAGCTTTTACTTTTTAGTTTTTGCGTTTTTTGCTTTTCCTTTGCAGCCATGCAATTTTCCCAAATCACAGGCCAACAGGAACTAAAAGAACAACTCGTTCACATGGTACAGCACAACAGGCTGAGCCATGCCCTCTTGTTTTTGGGAAAAGAAGGAAGTGGTGCTTTGTCGCTGGCACGAGCAATGGCCCAGTATACGGTTTGTGAGAAGGTTAACGGCAAGACAAGCGACAACGGGCAACCGACAACTGAAGCCCCCTCGTTGTTCGGGGAAGCTTTCGAATCGGAAACACCCAACCAGAAACTAATTAACCAGGAATCAGAAACCAGAAACGATAGTTGCGGTGCCTGCCCCTCCTGCCTCAAGGCAGCTAAGTTGATCCATCCCGATATCCATTTTTCCTTTCCCGTTATTCCAAAAAAGAGTGGCGATAAACCGGTGAGCACGGATTATATTGTGGAGTGGCGACAGTTCATAGAAAAATATCCTTACGGGAACAACTACGATTGGCTGCAGTTTATTGATGCCGAAAATAAACAAGGCAACATCACGGCACATGAGTGCAACGAGATTATTCGCATGATGAGCCTCAAAAGTTTTGAAGCAGAATATAAGATCCTCATTATGTGGATGCCCGAAATGCTGGGCAAGGAAGGAAACAAACTGCTTAAATTAATAGAAGAACCTCCCCCCAACAGCCTCTTTATTTTTGTAGCAGAGAATGATGCGCTTATTTTACCCACCATACTCAGCCGTACACAATTAATAAAAGTGCCGCAGTTGCAGCAAACCGATATTGCCGCTTCGCTCACTCAAAATGAAGGCACGCCGGCCAAAAAAGCACAACAAATTGCTGCCATAAGCGATGGCAATTACCACGAGGCACTTCAGCAACTAAGCCATGCCGACGACGACTGGGAGGTTTTACTTCGCGACTGGCTCAACAGCATTGCCAAAACCGGCCCCGCCGCCCAGGTTAAATGGATCGATGATATCAGCAAGACCGGCAGGGAAAAACAAAAGCAATTCCTGCAATATTTCATTCATTTACTGGAACATGCCATCCGCCTGCGCATGTTGGGTATCGCCGAAACCGGAAGTAAAAACGACGATTTCGCATTAAGATTAAATAAACTTTGTTCGCTGGAACAACAGGAAGCCATTAGCCAGGAACTGGATAATGCCATTTATTATATTGAGCGCAATGCCAACCCAAAAATGCTCTTCCACGCCCTCACCATTAAGTTATATCACATAATTAGCAACAATTCCATAATTTTGGTACAATGAGGAGGAGCTAATAGCAGTTGTTTTTGTGATGTATGATCAATATTTTTTTTGAACCGGCTTATTCAACTATACTCAACATCGTTGTGTCACTCACTTGTACGGTATACCTATAAGGGTCATTAAAGCCCATTTGCCATGTACCCCAGCAATATGCGACGCAATAAGCTAAATAGTAGCCATTCAACTGCAAGGCCCCAACATTTCCTCGTTTAATTTATTTACTAATCAATTGATTAGCGCCTAAAACGGCCTGGTCATTAATAATTAATCAACATGGGTTGTGGAAGTTGTGGTACATCAAAAGACGGCGCCCCGGGCGGGTGCCAGAGCCATGGAAATTGTGCAAGTGGCGGTTGCAACCGCATGAATGTGCACGACTGGCTGGCTAACCTCCCCTTTAGCGACCCGGAGAGCAGCTGCCGCATGGTGGAAGTGAGTTTTAATAATGGGAGCCGTAAAGATTATTTCAGGAATACCACTTTGCATTTTTACGAAAAAGGTGAAATGATCGCCGTTGAAGGCGTGAACGGTTTCGATGTAGGCATGGTAAACCTTACCGGTGAACTGGTAAGGCTGCAGCTGAAAAAACATAAAATAGACGAGAAAAGTCCTGATATAAAGAAGATCATGCGCCGTGCCAGTGAAATTGATATGGCAAAACTGGCCGAGAACAAGGCCAGGGAGGCACAGGTATTGATACGCAGCCGTGCCATTGCCCGCCAGTTAAAACTGGAGCTAAAGATGGCCGAAGTAGAAGTGCAGGCAGATGGCCGGAAAGCCACTTTTTTTTACATAGCCGATGACCGCGTTGATTTTAGGGAACTGATAAAATTGTACGCTGCCGAATTCAAAGTGAAGGTAGAAATGCGCCAGATTGGTGCCCGGCAGGAAGCGGGCAAAGTAGGTGGCATAGGAAGTTGCGGCCGCGAATTGTGTTGCAGTACCTGGCTCACCGACTTCAAAAGCGTGAACACCAATGCAGCACGCTACCAGAACCTTAGCATTAACCAGACAAAACTAAGTGGCCAGTGTGGTCGCTTAAAGTGCTGCCTCAATTATGAGCTGGATACTTATATGGATGCCCTGCAGTTTTTTCCGAATGATGCAGATATGCTCGAATTAGCCCGGGGCCGTGCATTTTTGGTTAAAAAAGATATTTTCAAAAACCTGATGTGGTATACCATGGCGGATAGCAATAAGCATTACCCGCTCACCATTGAAACAGTAAAAAAAATAAAGGCACAAAATAAAGATGGCATTCGCCCGGAAGAGTTGGAAACAGCTGAAGTAATTACCGGCAAGCCAAAAGAAGTAGAACCGGAATATGCAGATATAGTGGGCCAGATAAGCTTACAAAGCCTGGAACGCAACAGCCGCAAACGGAGGGATAAGGAAAAAAGCCAGCAGCAAAAACAAGGTCCGGGTAATGCCCCGCAGGGCAGAAACCAGCCGCAACAAGGCAGGCAACAAAATAATCCACAACAGGGCGGGCCAAGGCAGGGCCAGCAACAACAACGGCCTCCGCAAAACCGTGGACCGCAACAACCCCGCAATGAAGCCGGCGGAAATCAACCCCGCCCTCAAAGACCCCCGCAACAGGGCGGAGGTAACAGGCCAAATCCTAACCGTGGACCGCAGAACAGGGGGCCACATAACCGTGGACCGAGACCGGAAAGCGGCGGTCCAAAAAAAGAAGGATAAGAGAGTGGAATTAGGAATTGGGATGTTGTGAGCGTTAATTTTTACATTTTTATTGAAAATAATAGCCAGCGCAAAGAGATATATTTGGTATCCTTTGCGCTTTTTTATTTTATCTTCTCTGCGACTTTGCGCCTTTGCGTGAAAAACTTATAGCAATCGTTTAACAAAATTTAACCAGCTATTAAGTTACTTTCAGCAACAAGTTATTCTAATGATACCATCGCAGTTTTTTGTAAATGTTTCCATTGCTGTTATATTTTTTACCGCCATTAACTACAACACTTCTCCCGCAAAAAATATAGACGAGTCAGCAAACCTTTCGATAGCCAGCACAATTCCCCAAAACAAAACATTTGATAGCAACACAAAAACAATCCACGTTCTGGTAGCCCTTTGCGATAACAAATACCAGGGTATTGTACCGGTTCCTGCCAAAATAGGCAATGGACAGGATCCCAATAATAACCTGTACTGGGGCTGTGCTTTTGGTGTAAGATCTTATTTTAAAAACAGCAAAAGCTGGACACTAGTAAAACGCTACCCCATTGACAGCATTAAAATGGAACGGGTCATTTTTAAAAACAACCACAGCAATTATTATTTAGTAGCAGATGCCTGGAATGGAAAATATATCAAAGACTGCACCCTTAACTTTTTAAGGAGTTGCAGTGGAAGATTAAAAGATACATTACAGGTGAACAAAACAGCTATTGGTATCAATGGAAATGCAACACTGCTTTCTTATATTGGTCACGACGGGCTGATGGATTTTTCATTAACAGAAAAATTTATTAATGAAGACGGAAAGGTAAGAGACGCTGTTATTTTAGCCTGTTACAGCAAACGCTTTTTTCAGGCGCACCTGCAGCCAACAAAAGCCCGACCATTGGTTTGGAGTACAGGCCTTATGAGTCCCGAAGCATACACACTTCATGATGCCATTGAAAGTTATATCAAGGAGGAACCTGCGGAAAATATACGAGTGAGTGCAGCTAAAGCTTATTCAAAATACCAGAAGTGTAGCGAAAAAGCGGCAAAAGGCTTGTTGGTTACAGGATACTAATTATCTGGATTACACAAATCTTTGAACCCGCCTGTCGGCAGCGAGGTAAGCGAATTGCAGAAGATATATTCCTGGCTTTTTAAGCCGCAAAGCGGATGATATTATGATAAAATAAAAATGCATGGTGAACACAAACCCCGAGGAGTGGCAGATATTTCACCCGTCCGGGGTTTACACTACATATAAATTTGTTTCTATACTAATGTCAACCCTCCGGGCCTTTTTCAGGCTATGTTTCCGAATATTGAACCGCTGAACTTTTGAACTTTTGAACTTTTGAACTTATACCTTTGTCCCATGTCAATTTTAGTTTCCAATCTCACAAAGCAATACGGTGCCCAAACTGCCGTAAACAATATTTCCTTTAAAGTGAATAAGGGGGAGATCGTAGGATTTTTGGGTCCCAATGGTGCCGGCAAAAGTACCACCATGAAAATGATCACGGGTTACCTGGCTTCTGATGCAGGAAATATTGAAGTATGTGGCATAGCGACAAATGAAACCAATATTGAAACAAAAAAGAAAATTGGTTACCTCCCGGAAGCCAATCCCTTGTACATTGATATGTATGTAAGAGAATACCTGGCATTTATTGCAGGTGTTCATCATGTACCCGATAGCAAAAAAAGAATGGAGGAAGTAATAGTAACGGTAGGCTTAACACCTGAATCGCATAAAAAAATCGGGCAGCTAAGCAAAGGATACAAGCAAAGGGTTGGGCTTGCAGCAGCCATGGTACACAATCCTGAAGTATTGATATTGGATGAGCCCACCAGCGGCCTGGACCCCAACCAGATAGTAGAAATAAGAAATGTGATAAAAGCCCTGGCGCAGGATAAAACCATTTTATTTTCCAGCCATATTATGCAGGAAGTAGAAGCCATCTGCGACAGGGTCATCATCATCAACAAAGGAAATATTGTGGCTGATGACAGGCTGAGTAACCTGCAACAAAATACAACATGCCAGCAGCAGGTTACGGTTGAATTTAAAGAAGAAGTGAATATTGAAGAACTAAAAAGATTGCAAACTGTTTCAGCAGTAACACAACTTTCAACTTTCCACTTTCAACTTACAACCACGGATGCTGAATCCGTAAAAAAACAATTGCTGCAGTTAAGCATTGAAAATAACCGCAACATTGTTTCCCTGCAAAGTCAATCTCAAAGTTTAGAAAATGTATTCAGGGAATTGACCCAGGGGTAGTAACCGCAGCCTGCCGGTAGGCAGGGTCAGACCCGCATAAAAAAATAGCGACTCATTTTTAACGGGTCGCTATTTTTTATTTTTATACTCTTTTATTGAATAATTCCGTTTGCATCCAGTATTATGATCCAGAAATCATTAGATGCTCCGGAAGGTTCATGATTTACACCTGTTAATGTTCCCGTGCCGGAACTATTGGTATAACCTGTTGCAATATAACCTCCGTCAAAAGTTTGTTGAATGGAAAGAATAAAATCAGACCTGTCTCCACCAAACAGTTTATTCCAAACAATATTTCCTGAGGCATCCAGTTTTAGTACCCACCCGTCCTCAAATCCATAATTAGTTCCTGTAACATTTCCTGATGCGGAGGAGGAAGAAACGCCTGCAACAATATATCCGCCATCAGTTGTCTGACTGGTAGCATAAGGAATATCTTCGTTAATACCTCCCAGCATTTTATTCCAGGTAATATTGCCCGTAGCATCCAGTTTTACGATCAAAAAATCAAATCCGCCATGTGTGGAAACAGATATATTTCCACTGGCAGGAGAGTTGGAACTTCCTGTTACAATATATCCGCCATCTGCCGTTTGTTGCACGGCATAAGCAAATTCATCTTCATCTCCACCTACCAGTTTATTCCAGGTAATACCGCCTGTGCTGTTTAGTTTTACTACCCAAAAATCATACGTACCACTAATGGTTCCGGTAACATCACCAGATGCAGAAGAAGTAGTTTGCCCTGCCACAATATATCCGCCATCAGCTGCCTGCCTTACAGATTGTAATTCTTCGCTACCGATACCACCCAGTAAAACATTCCATACTATAGTACCGGTAGCGTTTAATTTCACGATCCAGTAATCGGGATTGGCACTGTGGTTGATTGGGCTAACATCTCCATTGGCAGAAGATTGTGAGTTCCCTCCTACCAGGTATCCCCCATCTGCTGTTTGTACAATACTATTGGCAAATTCATAATCGTTTCCTCCTATAAGTACATCCCATGTTGTGGCGCCGGTAGCAGCTAATTTCACCACCCAGTAATCATATTCACCATGATTGGCACCAGTTACATCACCACTTAAAGAAGAGCCGGACACGGCAGAAAAAATATAGCCTCCGTCAGCCGTTTGTCTTATCTGTGTCAATACATCATAACCGCTTCCACCCATTACCCGGTTCCATTCAATAATACCCCCTTTATTCATTTTAACTATCCAGCAATCCCTGTCGCCGGCATTTGGATGCGTAACATCACCGGTTTCAGACCCTTCGGTAAAACCAGCAAACACATAACCGCTATCCAGGGTTTGTATCACAAAACTTGCACGGTCATCCTGGTTGGATCCTATTAAAGTTTTTGGTAAAATACTCGACGGTAAAGAAGTACATAAACTTATCCAGCCGCCACCATTATACATTTCCACGCAATTAGTGCTTACATTGTAAATAAGCAAACCCGCCACTTTATTGGCAATGGCATTTCTTTGAGTGGTGGTCATGCGGGGAGGTAAAAAACCCTTTTGCGTGCTGCTCACTTCGAGTATAGCAGATGCCTCCGGGGTATTGGTTCCTATCCCAACATTTTGGGCTGATAATTTTATAGAAAGAAAAAAAAGGCAAATGATCGCTGGTAAAATTTTTCTCATGATGGTGGTGATTAGCGGTGAAACAGCGTGCAATATAGTAAAATTACTGTATAGATAGGGGGTTTTTGCAGCAAGTATAAGGAAAATACAGCCGGCATTTACCCATTAAACCTTTTTTCTAAGGCAAATGCTTGGTGCAAAGGCTGATATAAACTTACTTAATAATGGCTTCACTCATTTTTATTTTGAATGCATTAAATTCGCAACTCAAATTCTAAAAATACTATCACCATGAGCTACATTGCTTCAATTAATGCCCGCCAGATCCTTGACAGTCGTGGCAACCCCACCATAGAAGTGGATATTTTAACCGAAAATGAAAGAATGGGCCGTGCTGCCGTGCCAAGTGGTGCCAGCACCGGCATACATGAAGCAGTAGAACTCAGAGACAACAATAAAAAGCTGTACGGTGGTAAATCTGTTTTAAAAGCAGTAAAAAACGTAAACACCATTTTAGCCGATGCATTACTGGGCTGGGATGTGGCTGATCAAACCGGGATAGACCAGATGATGATTGACCTGGATGGTACAGAAAACAAAGGCAAGCTGGGCGCCAATGCAATGCTCGCCATCAGCCTGGCTGTGGCAAAAGCTGCAGCTTTGGAAGCCAACCTTCCCCTATACCGTTATATTGGTGGTACCAATGCAAAAATTCTTCCTATTCCCATGATGAACATCCTCAACGGTGGTGCGCATGCGGATAACAAAATAGACTTCCAGGAATTTATGGTGATGCCGGTGGGCGCCAAAACTTTTAGTGAAGGCCTTCAATGGGGTGTGGAAATTTTTCATGCCTTGAAAACTGTTTTAAAGAAAAAAGGATTTAGCACCAACGTAGGTGATGAAGGTGGTTTTGCTCCAAATATTCAAAGCAACGAAGAAGCCATTGAAACCGTATTAACAGCCATACAGGTGGCCGGTTTTAAAACAGGTTCGCAAATTGGTATTGCTATGGATGCGGCCAACAGCGAACTGTGGAATGCCAAAGAAAAAAAATACATCTTCCATAAAAGTGATGGCAAAAAGATGACCAGCGAACAACTGGTTGCTTACTGGGAAAGTTGGGTGAAACAATACCCTATCATTTCCATTGAAGACGGTATGGCAGAAGATGACTGGAAAGGTTGGAAAATGCTCACCGAAAGAGTGGGCAGCAAATGCCAGCTGGTAGGTGATGATCTTTTTGTAACCAATGTAAAAAGATTACAACAGGGAATTGATACCAACACGGCCAATGCATTGCTGGTAAAAGTAAACCAGATAGGCACATTAACAGAAACCATTAATGCTGTAAGCATGGCCCAGCAGGCAGGTTACAACACCATTATGAGCCACCGCAGTGGTGAAACGGAAGACAGTACGATTGCTGACCTGGCAGTTGCATTGAATTGCGGGCAAATTAAAACCGGCTCTGCAAGCCGCAGCGACCGTATGGCCAAATACAACCAGCTGATCCGTATTGAAGAGATATTGGGAGAGAGCGGGATCTATCCAAATGGCAGAATAAAATTTGGAAAATAACCTGGTCTCCTGACTGATCACTAATTAAGAAAGAATTGATAAAAATTTGAAGGCCGGCTTAAACCGGCCTTTTTTTGTGTCACGAATTTTTAAATCGAATTGCGCGAATTACATGAATTAAAATCATGCAGACCGGTACAGCAGTTTAAACCAGCGGAATAATAAAATTCGTGTAATTCTTGTAATTCGTATAATTCGTGTCTAAACATTTGTATTATACAAATCAAATTCATCTTGCGATTGTTAACACCGGTGAAAAAAATAAATTGGCTCATTCGGGTACTAATTGTTTACTTTGTTATGTATAAGATAAACACATGAAATACCTGAACGGAACATGGGCCATTTTAAAGAACAAGTATTTTTTGGCCATAGCCTTCTTTATTGTATGGATGTCTTTCTTCGATCCCAAAGATTGGGGATTGATATTTGCCCGTAGGGAAAAACTACAAGAGCTGGATAAAAGTGAAAAACATCTTACCTTACAGATAGCCGATACCCGTAAAGAACTCGACCTTTTGAAAACAAATGCACAAACCATTGAAAAGTATGCCCGGGAGAAATACTACATGAAAAAGGATAATGAGGACCTCTTTATCGTAAATTCCGCAGAAAAAAAGTAAAAAATACCCTTTCTGCGCAATAAAGCCGATGATGGCACGTTTATAGAGAGGACAAAGGATATTTTTTTATTGAATTTTAACGCAATTAAACTTGCCTATGCACAATTTTACTACGGAAGACTTGTTACAATATTTGTATAAGGAGACTTCCACTGAAAAAACAGCAGCTATTGGCGTAGCACTTCTTTCAGACTGGAGTTTACGGGAGAAATTAGAGGTTCTTAAGGGAGGTTACTCAGAATTGGACTCGGTTAAATTACTATCACCACGTAAGCAAACACTTGATAATATTTTAAGCTATGCAGAAAAATCTGTAGAAGAGTTTTCTGAAAAGGCCTGAATGCCATTAGTTTTATTGAACTTAGCCCTGGTTTTAAATTAAACCCGGGCTTTTTTTATGACCAGGAAACAACGCTATGAGTACGTTATTGACTATTTTTTGGAGCATGCGCCCAACGCTGAAACAGAACTTTTTTACGATAATCCTTTCCAGTTGTTGGTGGCCGTTATTTTATCGGCGCAATGCACAGATAAAAGAGTAAACTTAACTACCCCGGCCATTTTTGAAAAATTTCCCGGTCCTGAAGCCATGAGCCGGGCAGCTGTTGAAGATATATTTGCACTCATTAAAAGCATCAGTTATCCCAATAACAAAAGCAAACATCTTATTGGAATGGCGCAAATGCTGGTAGAAGATTTTGGAGGAGAAGTGCCAATGACTGTACAAGAACTGGTGAAATTACCCGGAGTTGGCAGAAAAACAGCCAATGTGATCACCAGTGTGATAGATGAACAGCCTAATATGGCGGTTGATACACATGTTTTTAGAGTAAGCGCCAGGATAGGACTTACCACTGGCGCTAAAACACCGGAAGCTACTGAAAAACAACTGGTAAAATTCATTCCGCCGCAATATGTACACAAAGCCCATCACTGGCTGATATTACATGGAAGGTATATATGTGTGGCCCGTAAACCAAAATGCAATGAATGCGGCTTAACGATGGTGTGTAAATTTTACAATAATCAATAGGCGGCAGCACTCATATTTGAAGAATTATTGGTTTATTTGTAAAAAGAAACCGGGCTACAATTCAAGCCCCTTAATATTTGTAATGAAACTGATGAGAAAAATTGTATCTGTAGCATGTTTGTCACTGGTGATGCTTTGTTTTACTAACAGGGCTGCTGCGCAATATTACTTTTATAACGATAGCTATTATGATACTCCCGTCATGTTTGAATTGGGTGGTACCATCGGGGCCATGAATAGCCTTACCGATATCGGCGGAAAAAAAGGCATCGGGGGAAAATTTGTAAAAGATCTTAATATGGGCAACACCGAATTTACAGGTGGTGTTTATTTAGCTGCTTTATATAAATATGCTTTTGGCCTGAGGTTGGAACTAAATTTCGGCCGGCTGTCTGCTTACGATAGTATATTGAAAGGTGTTACAGATATAGCCAAAGCCCGTTACAACCGCAATCTCAGCTTTCGCACAAATATCACTGAAGTTGCTGCTATTGCAGAATTTCACCCCCTGTTTGCTTTCATCGACTGGGAATCAAGAGAAGGCGATCCCCCGCGTTTTTCACCCTATCTTTTAGGAGGTATCAGTTATTTCACTTTTAATCCGCAGGCAAAATTAAACAATGTATGGGTTGATCTGCAGCCGTTGAGAACCGAAGGACAAGGCTTTGCAGAATACCCCGATAAAAAACCATACAAGTTAAATGGCATCGCTATTCCTGTTGGCGGCGGAGTTAAATATGAACTCTCTTCCCTTTTTAATATTCGTGCAGAATTTGTTTACAGGCCCACTAATACAGACTACCTCGATGACGTGAGTACTACCTACGCAGACAAAAGTTTGTTTTCAAATTATTTTTCCGGTAACAGGCTGGTAAATGCAATATTACTGAGCGATCGTCAGCTGGGTGCTGAGCCTGGTCAGACATTACCTGGTAAAAAACGTGGTAATCCCAAAGACAAAGACAATTACTTTAGTTTCAATATTAAGATCGGTATTGGAATAGGAAGAGAAAGAATTAGGTAATAGATAGTGGATTACTGATAATTTTTAAATGGATAATTAATTACCATTTTCTGTGACGTCCTAAAAAAGCGTCTCAGTGTATGAGACGCTTTTTTATTTTTATTGTGTGTCCCGTCCTGAAATGGTCGCTTCATTATCAATTATCCATTAAAAAATTATCCATTACTTAGTTCTTCTTTAATAAACTCTACCAGTTCGGATTTTGTAATAGGTACTCCCTTGATCTTGTTGTAACCTTTTGCATCTACCAGGTACACGTCCCTGATAATTTTTATCAATTGCCCGTTGTTGATCTCCGGGATAATTATTTTTTCAAAGTTTTTTATAATATCCCCCAGGTTTTCCGGGAAAGGGCGCACGTAACGCAAATGTGCATGTGATACAGCATGGCCCTGCGCCTGCAATTCAATACAGGCACTCTTAATTGAACCATAGGTGCTGCCCCAGCCCAATATCAAAATTTTACCAACTGCTGCACCGCTGTCCAATTGTTGTTTCGGAACATAATGTGCGATCTTATCAACCTTTTCCTGCCTGATCTTTACCATCAGCTCGTGGTTGTCCGAATCGTAGCTGATATTACCGGTGATGTTTTGTTTTTCCAGTCCGCCTATTCTATGCTCAAGCGCAGGAGTGCCCGGCACTACCCATGGTCGAACCAGTTTATCATCTCTTAAGTATGGTTGAAATTTATCTTCGCCATCCCACAATTCTGTTTTAAATTTTACATGAATGGGCGGTAGGTTTTCGCTTGCAGGAAAGCGCCATGGTTCTGCACCATTGGCAATATAACCGTCGCTTAATAAAATAACCGGTGTCATGTGTTGTACAGCGATCCTGACAGCTTCATATGCCACTTCAAAACAATCGCTGGGCGAATTCGCAGCGATCACTGGCATAGGGCATTCGCCGTTTCTTCCATAATATGCCTGCAACAGGTCACTTTGTTCTGTTTTGGTTGGAAGGCCGGTACTTGGTCCGCCCCGCTGCACATTCACAATCACCAGCGGAATTTCCAGCATCACTGCCAGGCCCATAGCTTCTGCTTTTAATGCCATACCTGGCCCACTGGTTGTGGTTAAACCAATGGCACCACCATAACTGGCACCAATAGCCGAAGTAATGGCAGCGATCTCATCCTCGGCCTGGAATGTTTTAATACCAAAATTTTTATACCTGCTCAGTTCATGCAAAATATCCGAAGCAGGGGTAATTGGATAAGAACCGAGAAACAAAGGCAGTTCACTTTTTTGCGAAGCGGCTATCAATCCATAGGTGAGTGCCTGGTTGCCCATAATAGAGCGGTAAGTGCCCGGTTCCATTTTTGCTTTATCAACAGAATAGCGATGCGTAAAGGTTTCGGTGGTATCACCAAAATTGTAACCGCTTTTTAATGCCTTTACATTACTCTCTAATATCTCTGGTTTTTTTCCGAATTTTTCTGTTAAAAAGTTGATGGTGTTATCCATATCCCGGTTATACATCCAGTATAAAAAGCCGAGTACAAACATATTTTTTGCACGGTCTTTTTCCTTGGTGCCCATGGTAATATCCTTCAATGCTTCCCGGGTCATTTTGGTAACATCCATTTTTATTACCTCGTATCCTTCCAGGCTGTTATCTTCCAAAGGATTTACACCATCAGGGTAATTGGCCAGTCTTAAATTCTTACTGTCAAATCCATCCGTGTTGGCAATAATTTTTCCGCCTTTTTTCAGTCCCTTTAAATTTACTTTCAATGCGGCTGCATTCATCGCTACCAGTACATCACAATCATCGCCCGGTGTAAAAATAGGGTTGGTGCTTATCCGTAGCTGGAAACCACTCACGCCCGGTAGTGTTCCTATCGGGGCACGTATCTCCGCAGGAAAATCGGGGAAGGTCGCCAGGTCAAGACCAAGCAAGGCCGAACTGGTGGTAAACTGGCTGCCGGTTAACTGCATGCCATCGCCACTGTCGCCGGCAAATTTTATGATCACCTCACTTAATACTTCCTGGTTATCTGGCATAAAAACGATATTAATAAATTGGCTGCAAAGTTAAACCCGGATTGCGAGGATTAGTGAGATTGACCGGGATTTTTCTCTATCTCGAAATCAACTATTAACCGGAGGACTGCAAGGCAGGAAGCATTTCCGGAATTTTAGCTTTTGCATCCTTAAATGGTTTTATCCTGAAAATCCTCCTAATCATATTAATCCCGGTTATATTTGTGCAAACTTTTTTCAATGCAGGATCTGATGGAATTGCTGGAGCCCGTATCCGTTCATGAACTAAATGAAGACGAAGGATATACCGACGGGCAGCTGGCCAAACATATAAAAATTTATGAAGATGAATTACCGAACCTGGAAAGTATTGATATTGTAATACTGGGTGTGACCGAATGCAGGGGCAATGGCTTTTTTGAAAGCGACAGCAATGCAGCCAACATCATCCGCAAACATTTATACCGGTTGCATTACTGGCACACAGATATTAGAATGGCAGATTTTGGTAATGTAAAAAGGGGCGATGCTTTAACCGATAGTTATGCTGCTGTAAAAACTGTGCTGGCAGAATTGTTCAGGGCAGGTAAAACAGTTTTGTTATTAGGAGGTTCGCATGATATTACCTTGGCACAATATGGTGCCTACATCGAACTCAATCAGCAGGTTGAAGCCACTTGTGTAGATGCCATGATCGACCTGCGTGGCGAAAGTCCCATCCGCAGCCAGAATTTTTTACTGGAAATGCTCACCAGCGAACCCAGTATGGTAAAACATTACAACCATATTGGTTTCCAGAGTTATTTTGTACACCCGCGCATGCTGGAAACAATGGATAAGCTTCGCTTTGATTGTTACCGGGTAGGAACCGTTACCGAAAATATTGACGAAATGGAACCTGTGCTGCGCAACAGTCATTTACTAAGTTTTGACATCAGCGCCATTAAACACAGTGACGCACCAGCCAATAAAAATTGTCCCAATGGATTAACCGGTATAGAAGCGTGTATGCTTACCCGTTATGCCGGCCTTAGCAACCAGCTGAACAGTATTGGAATTTATGGTTACCGCCCGCAGGATGATGTGGAGGAAATGACAGCCAAACAAATCTCTCAAATGATCTGGTATTTTATTGATGGTAAAAATCGTTGCAAACAGGAACCCGCTTTAAGTGAAAGAGCCAGTTTTAATGAATACCACACCGCCTTTGCCGAAGTAGATACCGTTTTCCTTCAAAGCAAAAGAACCAACCGCTGGTGGATGCAGATGCCGGATAAAACTTTTATAGCCTGCAGTCATACAGATTATTTAAAGGCCAGTCATAATGAAATCCCGGAAAGATGGTTGAGGTTGCAGGAAAGGAATTAGGGTCGGCACCGCAGGTCAGACCCGTTATAAGATGGCTTCTGTGCAGTAAAAGAGTTAATCAATGTGCTAATTAGCTAATTAGCCAATGTGCTAATTTTAAAGCATTGTAGCTCATTTTAAAAATGAAAGATAAAATGAAACGAGTATTCCAACTTTCTTATTCCTTATTGCTCATTTCTTATTCCTTATTTCTTCCCTCTTGTTCTGTAAATAAACAGATTAACAAACAGGCACAACAATTATTATTTGCTGACTCATCCATCAGCCACGGGCATATCGGTATTTCGGTGTATGATCCTTCTACCGGAAAATATTTATACAACCACAATGCAGACAAATATTTTATACCTGCCAGCAATACAAAATTATTTAGCTGGTATGCCGGGATGAAGTACCTGGCGGATAGTTTGGTGGGATTACGTCATTATATTAATGATTATACAAAGCAGACATATATTCTTCCTGCAGGAGATCCGACTTTTCTTTTGCCGGAATTTAGTTACCAGCCAGTCCTCTCCTTTCTGGAAAAAGCAGATACCATTCATTTGCAAATATCTAAAACAGTAGCGCCTTATGGAAATGGATGGGCCTGGAATGATTACATGGACGACTATATGACACCCCGGAGCGAATTCCCGGTTTTCGGAAACAGGTTATCCACCAAATGGATCAGCAATGATAGTATTCAGGTTTATCCGGAATATTTTAAAAAAATTAGTCTTTCAGGAAAGAGTTTTAGAAATATTACCAGATTCAATCGTCGGCGCCAGCCTGACATGGGTTTTGTGATAGTAAGGTCTTTCGATGCCAACGATATTCAATTTTTATCTGGAGATACAAAAGAACAAGTTATTTCCTTTTATCCTGACCCTGTTCTTGTTTCAAAACTTCTTGAAGACACCTTAAAAAAGCAAATAGATATTTCTTCACACTACACTCGGGGAACGCCAATTTACTCTCAACCCTCGGATTCCCTCTTCAAACCTATGATGCATCGCAGCGATAATTTTTTTGCAGAGCAAACTCTGCTTATGGCCAGCAATGAATATTTGGGTTACATGAGCGACAGGAATATGATTGACACTATGCTGAAAACCACTTTAAAGGATATTCCTCAAAAACCCCGTTGGGTTGATGGTAGCGGGCTCAGCCGTTATAATTTATTTACACCACAGGATTTTGTATGGCTCCTCAACAAAACAAAAAATGAATTCAGCTGGGAGCGCATTAAAAATATTTTACCAACGGGCGGAGAAGGAACGCTAAGCAGTTATTATAAAAATGAAGCCGGTTTTATCTATGCAAAAACAGGTACCCTCAGCAACAACTGTGCATTGAGCGGTTATCTTATCACAAAGAAAAATAAATTGTTGATATTTTCTGTGCTGGTGAATAATTATCCCGGTGCGGCTACCCCTGTACGGAGAGCGGTAGAAAAATTCATTAAAAATTTGAGGGAGAAATATTAAATACAATAACACGAATTCCAGCCACGAATTACACGAATTATTTATTAGCCATTTAATCCCTTAGCGTCTTGGCGCCTTAGCGGTTACCAACCAACCTACCTCCCAAACATCTTATCCAATTCTTCTTTCTTAAAACTCATATAAGTCGGCTTACCATTGGGCGTACTATTAGGTACTGCGCATACAAACAACTCTTCCAGCAAAACACCCATTTCTTTTTGCGTTAAAGAAGTGCCCGATTTTATAGATTGCTGCAGCGACATAGAGCGCAATAATTTTTCCCTGCGGGAAAATTTAAGGTCATTGCTGAAATGCTTGTATTGCTCCAGCATTTTTTCCAGCGCTGTTTTTTCATTGCCCTGCAATAGATCGGCCGGTGTTCCCTGTATCACAAAAGTATTGTTGCCAAAAGGTTCCAGTAAATAACCCAGTTGATGAAGATCGGGCAATAATTCATTCAGCAATACCGCATCTCCGGCGCTTAGTTCTATGGTGGAAGGAAATAAACTGCTTTGCGTGGCAATGGGTTTACCCGCCACCGCATTGCTGAATCTTTCATACAATACTCTTTCATGCGCATTCTGCTGGTTGATCAATAAATACCCTTTATCGTTTTGTGCTATGATATAAGCATTGTGTACTTGCAAAAGATCTCCCGAAAAATTTAGCATGGTAATATTTGCGGTAGTTGCCTGCTGAACAGACTGATGTATGGGAAATTTTTCTCCATAAAAAATTTCCATCTCACCCTTCACAGGGCGTGGCGGAAAGCTAAGGTCGCTCCGTCTTTCCACAAAATGCGCCTGGTTCTTTTGAGTGAAGGTCTGGTATAGACTGGAGGAAGCAGCTGATGATTTTATTTCGTCTGTAAATGGTTTGTTCACTGCATCCAGGTTTTGAATACCAGCGTCCAGTTCAAAATCGAGGGTAGGCGTAATGCTGAATTGTGCCAGCGCATGTTTTACCGCACTCTGCACAAAAGCATACACGATCTTTTCATCTTCAAATTTTATTTCCTGCTTGGTAGGATGAACATTAATATCCAGCTGCGCAGGATCCAGGTCAATAAACAAGGTATACATCGGGAAACTATCTTTTGCGATCATTTCATTAAAAGCATTCATTACCGCATGATTGAGGTAAGCACTTTTTATAAAACGGCTGTTCACAAAAAAGTATTGATCTCCCCTTGTTTTTTTAGCTGTTTCAGGCTTGCCCACAAAACCTGTAATGTTGAGGTAGTCTGTATGCTCCTGCACTGCTACCAGTTTTGCGTTGTAGCTATTTCCTAAAATTTGCACAATGCGTTGTTTCAACGATCCCTTCTCTAAATGAAAAACCTGCTGACCATTAGAGCTCAGTGAAAAAAATATTTCCGGAAAAGCCATGGCGACCCTGATGAATTCATCAACAATATGCCTTAATTCGGATGGATTGCTTTTTAAAAAATTTCTGCGTGCAGGCACATTGAAGAATAAATTTTTCATGGCAATACTGGTGCCTTGTTCCATGGCCACGGGTTCCTGCTTTTTAACAACACTATTTTCTATCTCAATATAAACACCGGCATCATCTTCTTTTCTTTTGGTTTTTAATTCCACCTGTGCCACAGCTGCAATACTCGCCAATGCTTCCCCTCTAAAACCCATTGTTTTTATCCGAAACAAATCATCAATATTCCTGATCTTGGAAGTAGCGTGGCGCTCAAAAGCCATCCTGGCATCGGTTTCACTCATGCCTTTACCATTGTCTATCACCTGTATCAATGCCTTGCCCGCATCATTGATGAGCAGCCTAATTTCATCTGCACCTGCATCCACCGCATTTTCCAGCAATTCCTTTACGGCGCTCGCAGGGCGCTGGATCACTTCGCCTGCAGCAATCTGGTTGGCGATGTTATCGGGCAGTAATTGAATTATATCGGGCAAAATCTTGTAATTTGTGAGTGCAAAAATAGCATATCCTGACTAGTTAACCAGTTAACTAATCAACTACTTAGCGAGTGTGACCATCTCGCCTGCTATTGTCGCAACTAATCAGATAATTAAAATCAAAGAATGAAGAAAATTCTTGCTGCCATTTGCCTGCTAACCGCTTCAAATGCCTTTTCTCAGTCAACTGTACAGTCTAAAGCCTGGGCGGATAGTGTCTACAAAAGTTTAAGCAACGAAGAGCGCATAGCCCAGTTAATGGTAGTTCGATTATCTACCATTGATGGTAAAACAAAACATGTTACTTTTTACGATGATAAAGTAAGTGAGTTAATAAAAAAATATAATATTGGTGGCATTTGTGTTTTCCAGGGCAGCCCGGTAAAACAGGCAGATATCATTAACAGACTACAGGCACAGGCCAAAACGCCTGTCCTCATGTGTATTGATGGAGAATGGGGTGTTGGTATGAGGATGATCGACAGCGTATTGCCCCTGCCCCGCCAGATGATGCTCGGCGCTATGCAGGATGCGAATGTTGTTTATCAATATGGAAAACTGGTAGGTGAGCAGTGTAAACGTGTGGGCATACAGGTAAACTATGCGCCCGTGGTGGATGTAAACAACAATCCCAATAACCCTGTTATCAATGACCGCAGTTTTGGTGAAGACAAATACAAAGTGGCCAGCTACGGTATTCAATATATGAAAGGAATGCAGGATGTAGGCGTAATGGCCTGCGCCAAACATTTTCCCGGACATGGTGATGTAGATGTAGACTCGCATTACGACCTGCCCGTTATTAATAAAAGCGTAGCGCAATTAGATTCACTGGAACTGTATCCTTTCCGCCAGATTTTTAATGCCGGCATCGGCAGTGTAATGGTAGCACATTTGTATATTCCTGCTATTGACAATACTGCCAACCGTGCAACATCTTTATCGCCGCAAAATATTAATGGCTTAATGAGAAAAGACCTGGGTTACCAGGGTTTAACTTTTACGGATGCATTGGAAATGCAGGGCGTAAAAAAATTCTATCCCGATGGGGAAGCCTCTGTACAATCATTAATAGCAGGAAATGATATGCTTTGCCTGCCGGGTGATGTACCTGTGTCTATCGAAAAAATTAAGGACGCCATAAAAGCCAGCAAACTAAGCTGGACAGATATTGAAGGGCACTGCAAAAAAGTTTTGGAAGCAAAATATTTATACGGGTTAAATAATTATCAGCCCATCAAGACCGGCAATTTAACCAACGATTTAAATGCGGGTATCCCGGAAATGCGAAGGCTGGTGGCAGAAAATGCGATTACGCTGGTTACAAAAAAAGATGACAGTTTTTTCCCGTTGGGCAACTGGAATAATAATAAACCCAATGATGTTGCCTTTGTAGTAATCGGCACTAAAAAAGACAATGCACTGGTACAAAGAATGAAAAAAGATTACAATGCTGGTATATTTTATATGGAAGATAATGTGAAGAGCAAAGCCGATATAGATGCATTTATAAAAAAGTTGGCTCCATATAAAAAGATAGTAATCGGGTTGCATGAACTGGGCCGGAATGCTGCCACAAATTTTGGTATCAGTCCTGTTACTGCTTCCCTGGTAAATCAGTTACAGGAAAAAACAAACAGTATTATCCTCCAGTTTGGCAATGCCTATGCTGCAAAAAACTGGTGCAATGCAAAGAACCTGGTCATTTGTTATGAAGATGACGCCATTGTGCAGAATACAGCTGCTGACCTGTTGGAGGGCAAAATTTCATTCAAAGGCGTATTGCCTGTTACTGTTTGCAAAGAGTTTACTTATGGAAAAGGAATTGTAACCGTAAAAAAAAAGACCAGTAAAAATCAATGGAATTTAGATATGGCCCGTATAGGGAAAATTGATTCTATTGCCAACGATGCTATCTTAAAACAAGGTGCACCGGGCTGTGTAGTATTATTGGTAAAAGATGGTAAAATAGCTTTTCAAAAAGCCTATGGTACTTACGAATACAATTCAGCAGAAAATATGAATGCGGTCTCGGTATTTGACATGGCTTCTGTTACAAAAATTTGCGCCACCACTATTTCCATTATGAAATTATACGACGAAGGAAAAGTGGATCTTAAAAAAAAACTGGGCGATTATCTTCCATCCGTAAAAGGTACCAACAAAGAGCATTTACTCATCAGTAAAATATTATTGCACCAGGCCGGCCTGGTATCCTACATCCCATTTTATAAACAAACAGTTGATACTGCCGGCGTTCCTTTGCCGGGTATTTATGCAGATAAAAAGAAAGACGGCTACAGCGCAAGAGTAGCCAATAATATGTACCTGGCAGATGCATGGCAGGATAGCATTCAGCAGAAAATTTTACGCAGTCCCTTAGGTGCAGAAGATAAATACATTTACAGCGACAATGATTTTATTTACCTGGGTAAAATAGTAGAACAGGTTACCGGCCTTTCGCTTGACAATTATGTGAGAAGAACTTTTTATGTTCCCATGGGTTTGAGCGATATCGGTTTTAAACCAACCCAAAGAATGCCGCTAAGCAAAATTGTGCCTACAGAAAATGAAAAGATCTTCAGGCGCCAGCTGATCCGTGGCGATGTACATGACCCCGGCGCTGCTATGATGGGTGGCGTAGCAGGCCATGCCGGTTTATTCAGTACTGCCTATGATATTGCTGCCATCATGCAAATGCTCATGGATGGCGGTATGTACAATGGCCATCGTTATATTCAACCTGAAACTGTTGACCTTTTTACAAAATACCAGAGCAACATAAGCCGGCGTGGATACGGGTTTGATAAACCGGAAAAAGACAATGACAAACGTGCAGAACCATACCCGACTTTATCAGCCTCTGCCAAAACGTTTGGCCATACCGGCTTCACGGGTACCTGCACCTGGGCCGATCCTGAAAAAAATTTAGTGTATGTTTTTTTAAGCAACAGGGTGAATCCTGATGGAAGCAATACTTTATTAAAAATGAATGTGCGGCCTAAAATACATGAAACGATTTACCAAGCGATAATGGAGTAATAGTTTACGGCAAAGACGCTAAGGCGCAAAAATTATAACGCTTGAATCTCAGCGTGTTTGCGGTCGCTTATACTAATATAATTTCAATAGTACCTCTTTCAATTCATCCATGTTCTTCCAGGGAATCTGATGATCGGCGTCTTTTATAGTATCAGATACAATAGAGGCTGCATTGACCATCATTTTCGTTCCATATTCCACATTACCAATAGGTACCCAGGTATCTTTATCTCCATGAACAAAAATTACTTTGCAGGTAACTTTTTTAAAATCTTCCTGTAAAGGGACCAGGTCTTTTTTTAGGTATAATAATTCTGTATTACTGGGACCAAAAGCGCCCGGTAATCCCCAATATAGAGGCCGCACGTTCACGATCTTTCTCCAGGTTTCTTTGGCTTCCTTGCTTACGTCCAAGGCACCGGCGATGATCACGATTGATTCAAATAATGTAGGATTGTCTGCTGCGAGTTTAATAGATAATGGACCTCCATAGCTATGTCCCGCAAGAAACATAGGATGGGCATTTTTTATTTGTTGTAAAACGGGCATTATCATATTCGCCTGCTCCTGTAAATGCTGTGCTTTTCCAAAACTACTGAAACCAAAGCCCGGCCTGTCTATAGCCACGATCCGGAACTTCTTCCGCATGTCGTCATCCCACATATATTTCATATAATTCATCCAGCTGCCGGGACTACCATGAATGAAAACCAATGTAGGCAAACTATCGGGACCACTTACCACATAATGTAAATGACGCTTATTAATGACCGTATCAAATATCTTTAGCGGAATATGTTTTGATTCAAAAAGACCATAAGCTTTTTTATCACTCCACCTGTTTTTCATGATCAGACATTGAGATAAAAAGACCCATACTAATAATAAGGAGAAGAAGATTAATAAAAATCGAGTTACTTTTTTAAGCATTTTTTGCTATGTCATTTGAGAAATAACCGAAGTTAGTTTTAATTCAATATCAAAATGCATATGGTTTTTCAAATACTTTCTACAAATTTAAAGTGTTTGTATCCTACAGCAACCCAGCCGCATTCTTAAGTTTAGCCTCGGTAATAAAATATTTTGTTTTTATTTCCAGTAGTTTTTGGCGGGCTTCTATGGCCTTTGTTTCCCTGCTGTTGATTAAAAACAAAGAGCTTTCTCCATTAAAAAACCTTGTCTCTTCTGCCAGCTGCAGGCGCAGGTAGTTTTTATATACTTCTTCCTGCAGGGTAATTTGTTTTTTAACATTGGTAAATTCATTAAAAGCAATGCTAACCTTGTTAATGATCAACTGCCTGGTAAAATCCTTTTCAATAACAGTTTCATTTACCTTGAGTTTAGCCATTTTATATTCGCCCCTGCCCTGCGATAGCCTTAGCGGTACAGAAAAGCTCATACTAAACCGATAATTACTTTCCGATAAAAAAGCCCCGGCAGTTTTTAATACATCATAACCCTTTCCCAAGTGATTGTATTTTAAATTAACGAATGGCAACAACTCCTGAAATTTAAGGCGTCGGTTTATATCCAATACCTTCAGTTTAAAGTCAAACTCTTTTAATTTGGGATGGTTGATAATAGCACTATCTATAAAATTGCTAACTACTGCTGCTGGTTGTAACGCAAAATCTATATCAAGTTGGCCGGCTGTGGGTGTAATTTCCGGCAACATTTGAAAAGGTTCACCGTTTTGCTTCCACAAAAAAGCACTTAAGTTAATCCCTGTATTTAAAAAATTGAGCAGGGCGTCATTTTGCAAGTACCTGAAACTTTGCAACTGTGCCGCCGTTTCTACTGTGTCAATGGCGGCTCTTTCTCCAAGGTTAACCGTATTTTTTACCAGCTTCAGCCTGTTTTCATTTACCTGTACTGCTTCACTTATAACTTTAAACAGCTCATAACTGCTAACCCATTCCCAGTAAGCCATGGAAGCCTCTAACATCAAATCATTTATTACTGTTCTTTTTTCAACAACAGATAAGCTGCGGTAAATACCTGCTGTTTTTAAAGCCGCCCGCCTTTTATCCATCAGTAAATTTTTTGCCAATGGCAGAGATACACCCGCAAAACTGGTTTTACCTATAGTTTCGGTAGGGTCTAATCGGTCGCCTGCCAGGTAACCTGTGCCAGCGTACAATTCTACTCCATACCAGGTGGGAATATTAAGCACAGGATCCACTGCATTATAATAACGGATACCATCAAATTTTTTTTGTGCTGTAGTAGTTTTTAATTCCGGATCAAACATACCACGTGCTGCCAATTGCTGTGCCTTTGCATTGTCTATAGCAATCTCTGCCTGCCTTACCACCGGATGGTACAACCGTACAATGTTTAAAAAAACTTCTGCAGATAAAAGCGGTTGTTCTGTTTCCTGTGCGTTTGCAGTTACAATACAAAAAAAAGCAATTGCGATCATTAAAATTTTCATTGATAATTTATTTCGTTGTTCCCGTATTTTTATCGGTACTGTTTGTGTAATAATCCGGTGGAAAGCCGTTTACATTTCGCCATAACTCATACCATATAGGTACTTCTTTCAATAAGGCCATACCAACGGCCCCCGTACCTATACTCAACCGCCGGGGCCAGGGCAATTCAGTCGCATCTTCTTTAACCAACACCCTGAATTTACCATTGGCAGATACGGCTGTTTCCACCGCAACTACCCGGCCACCAAATGTGCCAAAAGAACCTTTGGGCCATCCGCTGAAAACAATGGCAGGGAAACCGTCAAACATAAAACGCACTTTTTGCCCTTTTTGAATCAATGGCAAATCTACTGGTCTCACAAAAATTTCTACAGCGTAGTCTACTTTATCCGGCACTATTTGCACAATCATTTCACCTTCTTTTACCACTTCCCCAATACCAGCCTTCATTGCCTTATTTATCTGCCCGCTCTGCGGTGCGGTAATAGTGTACAAACCATTTCTAATACTGTAATTGCTTACCTGGTTTTGCAGTTTTGCCACCTCGCCTGCCCCTGTAGTTATTTCCGATAAAGATTGAAAGCGTTCACCTCTGGCTTTAGAAATTTTTTCGTTGTATTCCTGTTGAATTGCATTTATTTCAATCTTAGTGTTGTTGATATCCTGCCTTGTATTGGTAAGTTTATTTTGTGCGGATATCTTTTTAGCCATGGCATTTTGATAATACTGATTGCGCTGCTCCAACTGGGTAAGCGATACCAAACCACTATCGTACATGGCCCGCTGGCGTTGAAACTGTTTATTGGCTATACTAAAGTCATTTTCCGCAGCCGTTAAATCATTTTCCTGCGAGTTAATGATCAGGTCTAACTGCTGCAGCTTATTTTTTAATTGATCCATTTTTAAAACAACCGCTTCGGCCATAGCATTAATTTGCGAAACAGTAGCGTCTGCTTTATTCTGATAATAATCCATTGTTTGCTGCTTGGCAGTTAGTTGTTCCCTGGTTCGGTTAATCAAATCCGGATCCAGGTATTCGTCCTTTATTTCCGCCAATTGCAAAATGGTATCGCCTGCTTTTACATAATCTCCTTCGTTTACATGCCACCGGATTACTTTACCCGGTATGATCGTGTTAATTTGTTGGGGTCGCTGCTCCTGCTTTAAGGTGGTGATGTTTCCCTTGCTCCTTATATTTTGAGTCCAGGGAAGAAAAAGTACTAACACAAGTAAAATAATCAATCCATAAAACCATTGTTTTATCCTGCTTTTTTTATTGTACCGATAGATGGATTTAAAAGACTGCCAGCTATGGGGGTTGGTATAAATATTTTCCATTTTTTTATTGTTAAGGCATTTGAATTAACTGGTTGCAATTGCTGGCAAATGTTTCATCATTGCTGGCAACTATTATGGTGGTGGAAGGCAATTGTGTTAGTAAATATTGCTGAATAGCCTTGGTATCCTCACCGCTCATTCCAAGCCACGGCTCTTCCAGCAATAATAATTGGGGATGGCCAGCCAATGCCCTTACAAGCAATATTTTTTGTACCACCCTTTCTGGTAACCTTTTTCCTGCTGTATCCAATACTGTATTTAAGCCTTGTTTTTGGTTATATAAATAATCATTTAAACCTACCAATTGAAATAATTGTGATACCTGCGTTGCTGAAATATCTTTATTGCCCATGGTAATGTTTTCCCAAATAGTGCCATTAAAAATATCCTGTTGGTGAAGCATGATACCGGTTTTTGCCCGCAAGGTTTCTTTGGCATAATTTCCTATAGGCAGATTATTTATTAATATAGCCCCCTGGTACTGATCGTAAGCACCCGTAAGCAACTTTAGAACAGTTGATTTTCCGCTGGATTCTTTTCCGGTGATACAAACTTTTGAACCTGCTTTTATTGTTGCATTCATACCATTTACTACTATTTTGCTGTCATTATATCCAAAATAAACATCTTGCATTTTTATAGCAATTCCTTCACCTGATGCTGTTAATGGCAATAACCCATTCTCTTCTATAGGCTTTTCGGTAATTTTTGCAATTTTTTGAATAGATGTCATTACATCATACACACTATCCAAATTGCCAATTAATTTTTCTACAGAATTAATAATGCTGATGATAACAATTTCTGCAGCAATGAACTGCCCAATATTAAGTTGCTGATTTACCAATAAAATAGAACCCACTATTAACATAGCTGCCGTTATAAGCACTTTAAAGCCTACCAAAATTTTATATTGAAATTGTAAGATGCTAAAATGCTCATTTCTTGCCTTTAAATATTGGTTGGTATTTTCATCTGCTTTATCCAGATTAAGAGAAGACCCTTTGGAAAATTTGAAAGTTTTAACTAGTCTTGCCATTTCCTGTAGCCAGGCTGCCACCCTATATTTATACATGCTTTCCTGAAGGCTGGTTGAAAATCCTTTATTGCCTGTATAATACAAAATGAGCCACAATACCAAAAGGAGTAATAACCCAAATAAAATAAAAGCAGGGTGATAAAATGATAACAATAGCAGCCCAAACAATATTTGTATGGTGGCTGTTGGAATATCCAGCAATAATTTAGCGAGACTTTTTTGCAGGGTGGGTACTTCAAAAAAACGATTCATCAACTCTGGCAGATAGTAACCATCCGCTGCTTTCAAATCAATTTTAGGTACACGGTCAGCCAGAGTGAAGCTGTAACGCACAAATATTTTTTGCTGCACTTTTTCAATAAGGCGCATTTGGCCTATTTGAAGCATGCCCGTAAAAAGTACACCCACTACTACCAATGCAATGAGTACTACCAGGGATGCAGACATAGCACCGCCCAGTACAAACCCAACAATTGCCTGTACGCCAATTGGCAGGGAAAGTTGAATTAATCCATTTAAAATAGCATGAAAATAAATACCGCCAATTTCCTCCTTCTCCAGCTTTACAAGGCGGAGAATTCTGGATATTGGATTTACAATATCAGACATAATGATACATATTAGTTGTAAAAAATAATAGAATTTGAAGAATACAGGGTTAGGCTGGTTAAGCTGCCAATAACGGGCTACGCCTGGTTAGGAGGAGGCGTTTGCATATCGAGAAAAGGCGAAGGCAATTCATCGGTATGATTGGCTAAAATAAATTTTATATCTGTTGCATGGGTTACAATCTCAACATCAAAATAATGGGAATAATTTTTTTTCTCTTTTATTTCTTCTATGGAAGAATTTGCTGTTTCCCCGTTTTTTTCTTCATCGGGATTAAAAACCGATACCACTTCAGAATTGTTGCAAACGACTTTTACTGCAGGCACTATCTGCACCATGGTAAAAATAAGCAATAATAAAAAAGCGGTTCGTTTCATTTGTATGCAAAAATATATAACAATTCTATACAAAAATGTATTTTCACATTATACATAAAAAAATAATACTAGCAATGCCAAGGCCTAAGCGCTTACAAAACATCATTGGACTTTTGAGGCAGGCGACTGTATTCCCCTTTCACACAATAATACCCAAAAATAAACAACCCGATCGCAATAGGCGTAAATATGCTGATGATGATAACCCAGGGCACGGGCTGGTTAATGTCTTTTTTACTGGCAGCATCAATATTCATCCAGGCACCTGTTACTAAAAGGATGATTACTACAGGGGCCAGCAACATCCATATATAACCCAGTATTTTCTTAAGTGAATTCATCTTAATTAATTTAAACTTATTTCTCTGAATTTTCTCTTTGTCTCCTTCTCTCTGCGTTTAACAAATATCAATCATTCACATCCTCATCCACTTTATTATTTAAATAAATAGCCCCAATAATAAAACACAGCGCCGCCACACCTATCGGGTACCAAAGCCCAACCAACGGATCGGTTGTAAAAGTTGTTGCAAGTAATGTTGCAATAAACGGTACCAGCCCACCAAATACACCATTGCCGATGTGATAAGGAAGACTCATTGACGTATAACGGATTTTCGTTGGAAATAATTCTACTAAAAAAGCTGCTACTGGTCCGTATACCATGGTTACAAAAATGATCATGATCCAGATGAGAAAGATGAATTTCCATTTGAGAGCAGGCGTAAGAGAAATATTTGAATAAGAGGATTTCTCTTCCGGTTCATAATATCTTCTTGGAGATCCTGCTAGTCCCTTATTATCCTCAATATGTGTTCGGGATGTAATAATTTTATCTTCCACAAAGTTTATATTATTTTCAAGGGCCCACCTGATCTTATAATGCTGATTTATCGTCATAAGATTTTCAGAAAAAATCGTATCACTTTTCATAATTTTATCAGCATCGTTTATTACCGCCATATTGGGATTAGTTCTAACCCATTCCTTAGCATCCGCCTCTTTCAACAGGGTATTAAATATCGGCCGATAAAAAATAACTCCCAGCAACATCCCCGTCAGCATGATCCACTTTCTTCCAATTCGATCACTCAACGCACCAAATACCAAAAAGAAAGGTGTTGCCAATCCTATCGCCCATAACATAATCTCCCTGTTCTGTATAAATTCCAGCTTAACTGTATTCTCTAAAAATGATTGCGCATAAAACTGCCCGGTGTACCAGATAACGCCCTGCCCCATCACCGCACCAAACAAAGCAAGCAGCACCATTTTAAAATTATTTTTCTTCCCAAAGCTTTCTTTTAAAGGATTGGCAGATGTTTTTCCTTCAGCTTTTAGTTTGGAAAACAAAGGCGATTCATGCATCTTCAATCTTATATAAATAGAAACGCCCACCAGTAAAATAGATAACCAGAAAGGATAACGCCAGCCACCCCACTCACTGTTGAAAGCCTCTTCCGTCATGCCGCCTTTTACCAAAAGAATTACACCAAGCGCTACAAATAAACCCAGCGTTGCAGTTGTTTGTATCCAGCTGGTATAGTAGCCACGTTTGCTGGCCGGTGCATGTTCGGCCACATAAGTTGCTGCGCCGCCATATTCTCCGCCCAATGCAAGGCCCTGCAATAATCTCAATAATAACACCAGCAAAGGCGCAGCAATGCCAATGGTTTTATACCCCGGTACTATGCCAATTAAAAAAGTAGAGCCACCCATTAAAACAAGTGTTAAAAGGAAAGTTGATTTACGGCCGATCATATCTCCCAGCCTTCCAAATACCAGTGCTCCAAAAGGTCTTACCAAAAATCCTGCGGCAAAAATGGCCAGGGTACTTAGTAATGCTGTACTGCTGTTTCCCTCGGGGAAAAACTGGATAGAAATGGTTTTGGCCAGCATCCCAAAAATGTAAAAATCGTACCACTCAATCATGGTACCGAGTGAAGAAGAAAAAATTACTTTGGCAATCGATCGCTTCTCGTTCATGCAATTAAGATAAACATTAATGAGAAAAATGGCGGAAGAATTAACGGCAACGTTGCCGGAAAGCTGTTGGATATGAATTTTTATTTTGGAATTGGTAATTAGTAGATTGCTCAAATTGAAAAATTCTACTAACTCAACCTAATAATAATGTAGCAAATAGAATACTGGTCTATAGACCATGGACTATCGACTATGGACTTCCTCATAGCACAATAATAACTTATCATACTTCTCAGCACATAAAATGCCCCCTTTTCTTTAAATTGTAGCCCCATCAAAAAATTTTGTAATGGCATATCCCTATCAGGTAACAAATCTGGAACAATACCACAGCGATTATAAAAAAAGCATAGAAGACCCCGAAGCATTCTGGGGCAATGTGGCGGAGAATTTTGTTTGGCGCAAAAAATGGGACCGGGTGCTGGACTGGAATTTTACCGAACCAAAAATAGAGTGGTTCAGGGGAGGAAAATTAAATATCACCGAAAATTGTATTGACCGGCATTTGGAAACAATGGCCGATAAACCTGCCATCATCTGGGAACCCAATAATCCTGAAGAAAGAGTAAGAGTAGTTACCTATGCAAGATTGCACAAAAGGGTTTGCCAGTTTGCACAGGTATTGAAAAACAATGGTGTAAAAAAAGGCGACCGGGTTTGTATTTATATGGGCATGGTTCCGGAACTGGCTTATGCAGTATTGGGCTGCGCCCGCATTGGCGCCATTCATAGCGTGATCTTCGGCGGTTTTAGTGCGCAAAGCATTGCAGACAGGTTGGAAGATGCGCAGGCTGCCTTTATAGTTACCTGCGATGGCGCTTTTCGCGGCAACAAAGATATTCCTCTCAAAAGTATTATTGATGATGCGTTGATTGGGAATAAGGTCGTACAAAAAGTAATTGTATTCACCCGCACAAGAACGCCGGTATCCATGCTCAAAGGAAGAGATGTATGGTGGGAAGACGAAATGGAATTTGCAGAAACACAGGTGGAAAAAGATGGCGTGGTTTCTTTTCCGGCAGAAGAAACGGATGCAGAAGATGCCTTATTTATTTTATACACTTCCGGTTCTACCGGCAAACCCAAAGGCGTGGTACATACTACGGGTGGTTATATGGTTTGGACCAATTACACTTTCGTAAATACCTTTCAATACCAGCCCGGTGATGTTCATTTTTGTACAGCAGATATTGGCTGGATAACAGGCCACAGTTATATCGTTTACGGCCCCTTAAGTGCAGGCGGCACTTCTTTAATGTTTGAAGGCATTCCTACCTGGCCGGATGCCGGAAGGTTTTGGGATATTGTTGATAAACACAAAGTAAATATTTTATATACCGCCCCTACGGCCATTCGCAGCCTGATGGGTTTTGGAACAGCACCCTTGCAGGGCAAAGATTTAAGCTCGTTAAAAATATTGGGCACAGTGGGTGAACCCATCAATGAAGAAGCCTGGCATTGGTACAATGAAAATGTAGGCAAAAAGAAATGCCCCATCGTAGATACCTGGTGGCAAACAGAAACAGGCGGTGTATTGATATCAAACCTTGCAGGTATTACAGATGCAAAACCTGGCTGGGCCACTTTACCTATGCCCGGTGTACAACCGTTACTGGTAGACGAACATGGAAAGGAAGTAACCCAAAAAGATGAGAACGGTTTTTACAAAGGCAATCTCTGCATTAAAGCCCCCTGGCCTGGAATTTTAAGAACTACCTATGGCGATCATGAACGATGCCGCACCAACTATTTTGCCACTTATGAAAATCTATACTTTACCGGCGATGGTGCTATAAAAGATGAAAATGGTTTTTACCGTATCACCGGGAGGGTGGATGATGTGTTGAATGTTAGCGGCCATCGGATTGGGACTGCAGAAGTAGAGAATGCCATCAACATGCACGCCGGTGTTATTGAAAGCGCTGTGGTTGGTTACCCCCATGATATAAAAGGCCAGGGTATTTATGCCTATGTGATATTTGATAAAAAACACACAGATGATGATTTAACAAAAAAGGATATTCTGCAAACGGTGACCCGCATCATTGGTCCTATTGCCAAACCGGATAAAATACAATTTGTAAAAGGGTTGCCCAAAACAAGAAGCGGAAAAATAATGCGGCGCATTTTAAGAAAGATCGCTGAAGGCGAAACGCAAAATTTAGGGGATACCTCTACCTTACTTGATCCGGATGTAGTAGATGAAATAAAAGAAGGAAAAATTTAAAACAAACTGCCATCTTCCGATGGCAGTTGTTTTATGCACTACAGTTACACAAAACGGGTTTTATAGGACATTAAAGCATTTTTAAAATAAAAAAGGGGCAGAATAGACATTCACCCCATTTTAAAATCCAATATCCTATGAAAAACCGAGGTGAACTTACGAAGTATCTTTCAGGTGTTTTTGCTATATAGACGAATTCCTTAAAAAAGTAGATGAATGTAACGGGCCGATAGAATAAAAAAGGAGCAAAACTATTCGAGCCAATACAGCTGATTAATTAATCGATAAACTCCCATCAACGTATAAATTATAATACATATAAAAACAATAAATGTTTAAGCCGGTCGAAAAAGTAGCCTAACACATAATATTAGTAGACTATTGGGATTTGCCTATATTAAAGTAATTTTATAGAACGATGGTAACCCTAACTTATATTATCGCCGACGACGACGAGTTGTACAGGGCGGTGTTGATGCAGCAATTAGAAATGATCCCCGGCCTGCAATGTTTGGCGGCCTGTTCCGGTGCTATTGAAGCAAGTGGAAAGGTAAGGGAACTAAACCCGGACTTACTAATACTGGACGTTGAAATGCCCGGGCTTTCCGGCATCGAGTTTGTAAAAACGCTTACAACTTTACCCCTCGTAATTTTTATAAGCTCACACTCCACTTATGCAGTAGATGCATTTGACCTTGATGCGGTTGATTACCTGGTAAAACCTGCCTCTAATATGCGCCTCTTAAAAGCAATTGAAAAAACCAGGACCATGATAGAACTGAAAAGAACTGTTACCCTCAACGAAGGATTTAAAAATAACAACGAACATTCTTTCTTTATAAGAGAAAAAAATGCTTTTGTCAGGATCAATTATGAGGAAGTTTTATATATCCAGTCATTGGGTGACTTTGTAAATATATTTTTAGACCACGGTGAAAAAAAAATTGTGCTGGTAAGCATGAAAAATATTGAACAGCAATTGTCTGCAGCTGTTTTTTTACGCATTTCGAGAACCCATATTGTAAATAAAGATAAAATTACAGCTTTGGGGACCGGCATGATTGCCCTGGGTAAACTTCAGCTGCCTATCGGAAAAACCTACACTGATACTGTAATGAAAGCTGTAATAGGTAATACGGCAGTTAAAAGATTTATTTAAATGAGAAAATTCTTTACCCTTTTATTATTGGTAAATGCCTTACAAAGTTTCGCTCAAACCAACATGGCACTCGACAGTCTTTTAATTGAAGCAGATAAAAACCAGCACGATAGCATTAAAATAAAAGTATACAACGAAATTGGTTTTATTTATACTGATAACAATGCTTCAAAAGCAGTAGATTACTTTAGTAAGGTAAATGAACTGGGAAAGAAATTGAAAAATGGCCTTATTGTCGCCAACAGCCACTATGACCTTGGTTTTGCTTATTTATTACAGGCAAATTATGATAAGTCGTTGCAAAATTATATTGCTTCAGCAAAAATTTATGAAGCACTCAAAGATAACAAGCGGCTTTCTAATGCGTATATGTCTATAGGCAATGTATATTTTCAGAATAATGATATCAATAAAGCGGGACATTATTATACGCTGGCGGAGGCAATTGTACTGAAACTGAATGACAGTATGCGCCTGGCTAATGTGTATAATTCCTGGGGCAATGCCCATGATAAAGCCAAAAACTATGATTCTGCCCTCATCTACCTGAACAAAGCATATAATGTTTATATCAACAAGGGCGACCTGTACAGCATGATCAATATTCTCAGCAATCTTGGTCTCACTTACAAACACTTAAACAGGACTGCGGAAGCGCTGGCAAATTTTGAGGATATTAAAAAAAGGATTTATGGGCAGGACATGCCCAAGGACCTGTTGTCAATGATCTATAATAATCTTGCCGCCACCTATTCGCAGGCGAAGCAATACCCTAAAGCATCTGCAGCATTTGATACAAGTCTTTTGTATGCAAGAGAAGCAAACGCATCTTACATAGTAATGGAAAACTACAGCAATCTTTCTGATATGTATGGCGCTATGCAAAACCATGAACAGGAAGCAGCTTACCTGAGAAAATATTATCACCTTAAAGACAGCTTATTTTCTGCTGATAACAAAAATCAGCTCACACAGCTGGATGCAGATTATCAGCTGGAAAAGAAAAATTCGGAACTGGTAAAAACAGAAGCAGAAGTAGTTAAAAGAAAAAGCCAGCGAAATGTCTTACTGATCATTGCCCTTGCAGGTTTTGCAATATTAGCCGGACTCGGGTATTTTTACAGCCGCATCAGGAAAAAGAACAGTATGCTGAATGAACAAAATGAAACCATCCATAAACAAAATACCGAGTTGCAAACATTGAACAGTGTTAAAGACAGGTTATTCAGTATTATCAGTCATGACCTGCGAAATCCATTGATCACCTTACAATCCTACCTTACTTTAACTAACAATGATGCACTCTCTGCAGACAAAAAAGAGCAATACAGGTTGCAAACCAGCAATGCAGTAAATCAAACAAGTAACATGCTGGATAATTTATTGGCCTGGGCCAATATGCAGATAAAAAATACCAAAGCTTCCATTACACCTGTTGATTTGGACGAACTGGTATCCGATACCAAAAGCGGGGCACAGGCACAGGCTTCACAAAAACAGGTGATCATACATGAAGACCTGGCCACAACCACGATCCCGGGCGATTATAATATTTTATCAATAGCTTTAAGAAATATCTTAACGAATGCTATTAAATTCAGTGATAAAGAAGGTAATATCTGGATCAATGCAGAAAGATCGGATAGTGAAGTTGTTCTTTCTGTAAAAGATGAAGGCGTTGGTATGAATGAACAGCAGGTGGAAGAATTGCGCACGCACCAGCAATCCAGTTCTGCCGGCACCGCCGGTGAAAAAGGCACAGGACTTGGCCTATACCTTGTACAGGAATTATTGAATAAAATAAATGCGAGGCTGGAAATAAAAAGTGAAAAAGGCCAGGGTAGCACATTTAGTATTATAATACCAACCTGACCTTTCTACTAATCTGCAATAGCATATTCTGAAACCAGTGTTCTTTTAAATTCCAGTACTTCGGGAGAAATTTTAAAACCTCTGCCGCCGTAGGCCTTCGAATAAGTATTAATAGATTCCCCGCTGGAGTTACCGTTAAAATCATAGTTGTTATTATCAGACGCATTCGTCATAAAAATGAGTTTGCCCAGTTTGACATTGGCCCTGCTGCATAATTTATTGGCAGATTTTAATGCATCGTCATAAGCCAACAGATCAGCTTCCCTGAATAAACTATCTGCTTTTGAATGCCCGAATTGTATGTTGGATATACTGCTGATCTTTGTTTCCAATACTTTGCCGGTAAGCTGTGTGAATTTATCAATATCATTCAATACAAAATCAATCGACTGCCTTGCCTGGAAACCCACAAAAACATCTGTTCTTCCATTATAACTATATTCCTTGTTGGCAGAAATGCTACTCGTCTTTATATCATTTTCATTTTTTACAAACTGGTTCAGTATTCCTACTACGGAATCAACGGTTTCCTGCGTTTTTCTTACCGCATCTACCATTTTGGGTTCAGTGAAGGAAACACTGAGAGTTAAAATAACGAGATCTGGTTTTACCCTTATTTTTCCTTCGCCGGTTACCCTTATTTTTTCGGTTTTTTCATTATTGGATGATCGGCACGACACGAATGATACAAATGCAAAAAACAGCAGGTATTTCATAAAATGGTTTTAATGGTTATTGTAATAATATAGATTTTTCATGTCTTTATCAAATCCTGAGATGATCGGGCCAGATTTTTCCACACATTTCATTTCTCCTGATGCGTATATTCTTTTTTCATCGTAATATATTTAGTATTAAAACAAATATTCCGATAAAAAAAGCTGCCATCCCGGTTGGATGACAGCTTATATGATTTTATTAACTGAATATTAGTACCCGAAAATTTCCTGCAAACTCAATTTTTTAACTTCCCCCAGTTTTTGCAGGTCTTCCATTTTCAATTTATTTTCAGAAGCCACTATAGCATAAGTGTAAGACTTTCCGGAAAGATTATTGGCGTGGAATGTTTTAATATCGTTGTAAGTTACTTTATCTACAGCACCGTATTTCTGAATACGTATATCCTCTTTCAATCCTTTTTGTTCTGCATCCAGGTAGTTGAAAATAATGGCATCCTGCACAATTCTTTGTGTTTCGATGTCTTTTTTCAAACTTGTTTTTGCAAACTCAAAGTTGGATTGTATTTCAGGAACAGTTGTCAGCAACTCATTCATAGCCACAACCGCTTCACCAAATTTGTCTGCCTGGCTTCCTACATAGGCCATGGTGTAAAAAGGATCTTCTTTTTTCTCAGGTGTTATATAAAAAGCAAAGGTAGAATAAGCCAGTGCTTTTGATTCACGAATGGTTTGAAATACTACTGCACCCATACCCCCGCCAAAATAATTATTGAAAACATCTGCTACAGTTGTTTCGCTGGCATTGTACAAACCATTGTTTCTTATCCAGCGGGTTTCTGCCTGTACCATGTTATAATCAGCAAACAAAACTTTATTGGCCATTTGATTTTCTGGTTTGAACACAGCTTTAACCGGAGCCGCAGTGAAAGTAGCCGGCACTTTGTGCTGGGTTTTCAGTGAAGCAGTTAAGGCAGGTAAGGCCTGTGGACCATAATACAATACCTGGTGTGAGTAGTTGTTTAAGCTGTGCAGTTTATTCACCAGTTCTTCGGAAGTGATGCTATTAAGATCTGCCTCACTCAAAGTATAATTATAAGGATTGTTTGAACCATACCTTGCATAAGCAGTTAAGCCACTCATGATAGCCCCTTTATTTGCCTTGGCATCTGTTCTTGATTTTGCAATACGTGCTTTCAAAGAAGTTAATGCCTGTTCATTGGGTTTACAGTTGGCCAGCAGGTCTTCAAATAAAGCCACTGCTTTTGTAAAGTTTTCCTGTAATCCTTCAATCATTACGGTTGTATACTCAGGACCCGCATTGATGTTGAAACTACAGGCAATTTTGTAAAACTCTTTGGTAATATCTTCTGTCGATTTTTTATCAGTTCCCAGGAAGGAAAGGTATTGCGCAGCAATAGCCAGTTTTTTATCATTCCAGGTTCCCAGGTCGTAACGGTAACGCAGGCGGAAAATACTGTTGTCTTTATTTTGAACAGAAAGCACTCTAGCTCCTCCAATGCTACTTTTTTGAATGTCTTTATTATAATCGATCCACACAGGTTTAACCGGTGAAGCTGGCATATCATTCACCATTTTTACAAAAGCAGATTGCTGGCCACTATTTGTTTCTACCGGTGTAATGGCAGGTTTATCAACTTTTACAATGCTTTTATCTTCGCCTTTTCTTTTAAAGATAACCACATAGTTTTCCTGCAGGTATTTGTTGGCAAATGCAACTATATCGGCTTTGGCAATTTTAGACAACTGGTCCACATAGGCTACCTGGTCTTTCCAATCCTGTTCATTGGTAAAGGCATCCATCAAATTACTCGCTCTTGAACCATAAGTTTCAGATGCAAGGATAGTATTTTTTTTCAGGTTGTTGATGATAGAAGCGATGAGGTCATTATCAAAATTTCCTTTTTTCAGGTTTTCAATTTCACCCAGCATCAGTGTTCTTACATCATCCAATGACTGGCCCTGCGTTGCGTTACCACTCATATACAGGATACCGTAATCGATCAGGGTAAATGCAGAAGCGCCTGCTCTTAAGAGTTTTTGTTTTTTAACCAGGTTCAGGTCCATCAATCCAGCTTTTCCATTGGTCAGAATTTGTCCCACCAGGTCAGCCAATAATACATCTTTTGATTTGTTGCCCGGTAAGCGGTAACCAATGGTCACACTTTCCGCATCAGGTCCTAATACCTCAGCAACAATCGGTGCAGTAATAGGCGCTTCCGGTTGGAAAGTATATTTTGCCACCGCTTTATTTTGCATGTAGGAGAATGCCTTGTCTACTTTACCAATCAAAACATCAGGATTAAAATCTCCGCTCATTACCACTGCCATATTGTTGGGTACATAATAATTATTAAAGTATTTCCTGATCTCTAACAAAGAAGGATTTTTTAAATGCTCGATGGTACCGATGGTTGTTTGCAAACCATAGTTGTGATTTTTAAACAATTCGGCAAATAATTTTTCATTTACTTTTCTTCCATCAGCATCAAGGCCACGGTTTTTTTCTTCGTACACTGCTTCCAGTTCTGTATGAAATATCCTTAACTGCGGGTTGCGGAAACGCTCTGCCTGAACTGCCAGGTATTTATCAATAGAAGATGCCGGAACATCATCTGTATAAACCGTTTGCTCAAAAGACGTAAAGGCATTGGTACCCTGGCCACCCATGGCAGACAGCATTTTATCATACTCATTCGCAATGGCATATTTACTGGCTGCGCCACTCACCGAATCTATTTCATGATAGATGGCTTTGCGCTGTGCAGCATCGGTAGTTTTATTATACTTTTCATACAGGCCATCAATTTTATCCAGCTCCGGTTTTTCTTTCAACCAGTCCAGGGAACCGTATTTATCTGTTCCCTTAAATAACATATGCTCCAGGTAATGCGCTAAACCTGTATTGGTGGAAGGATCTGTTTTACTACCCGCTTTTACTGCCACATAACATTGAATGCGCGGATCTTTATTGGTAGGACTTAAGATAACCGTCAGTCCGTTTTTTAGCGTATAAAACCTTGCTTTGGAAGGATCGTTGGTAACATACTTATAAGTATATCCTCCCGCTGATGCTTCTTTCCATTCGAACTTTGGAGCCTGAGCCATTGCGCCTGCCGAAACAAAACTCAATGCCATTACCCCCGTCTTTCCTAATAATTGCATAATGATTAATTTTTATATAATTGTGGATGGTAAAATTAAATATTAAAGCAATGCAATACCTACCGTTTATACATTGATTAAAGGTATTTTTGAAATCAATTTTTGCTGAGATGAGATTATTTTTAAAAAGACTCTTTAAAACCCTACTGGTGGCTTTCATATTATTAAATGTGATTGTTATCTGCCATGCTTATAAATTCACGCATTTTTACAATGCCGGCGAAGTAACCCTAAAAAATAAAGAAGATAAAAGCGCCTGGGATAAAACAAAAGAAATCCTTTTTGGCTTTAATTTTATAAAAAGTGTAAATAGCCAACCTGACTCGGCCTTAAAAACCACCTATTTTACTACCAAATCCGGCTTAAAACTGGAAGCATGGGAATTCCCTGCCGATAGTGGCATTGGGACCGTTGCACTTTTTCACGGTCATGGCGGCAAAAAATCCTCTTTATTGCAGGAAGCAGGGGTATTCAATAAATTAGGCTACCATACCATTTTATTGGATTTTCGGGCTCATGGCGGAAGCGAAGGTAATACCTGTACCATTGGTTATAAAGAAGCTGAAGACGTGAAACTGGTGTACGACTATATTGCCGGCAAAGGAGAAAAAAATATCATTCTATATGGCGCATCGTTGGGTGCTGCTACTATTACAAAAGCCATTAATGATTATACGCTTACTCCCTCCAAAGTGATATTAGATATGCCCTTCGGATCTTTGTCCAATGCAGTAAGCAGTCGCTTGAAACTTATGGGCCTGCCTGCACAGCCCCTGGGAACAATGCTTACTTTTTGGGGCGGACTGGAAAATGGTTTCTGGGCTTTTAGTAACAAGCCTTCTGAATATGTAAAAAAAATTAAATGCCCGGTATTGCTTCAGAGAGGCGGGCTGGATCCTCGGGTTACACAACGGGAAACAGCTCTTATTTACAGCAATATTCATACGGTTAAAAAAATGGTGATTTACGACCATACAGCGCATGAATCTTTGTGCAAAAAAGAAACTGCGAAATGGACCGCCGAAATAACTTCATTCTTACAACAATGAATCCCGCTGAAATTTCTATATCAGATTATGCATATGATCTGCCGGAAGATCGTATAGCACTGCATCCCCTGGAACAGAGGGATGCATCTAAACTTTTGATCTACAAAGACGGCAATATTTCCCAGGATATTTTCTCCGAAATGTCTGTTTATTTACCTCCTTCAACTTTACTGGTGACCAATAATACAAAAGTGATCAATGCCAGGATCCTTTTTAAAAAACCAACAGGCGCAACGATAGAAATTTTTTGCCTGGAACCGCAGGGTAATATCAACGAATACAGCACGGTGATGAGTGCAACCACTCAAAGCACCTGGAAATGCCTGGTGGGTGGTGCGGCCAAATGGAAAAATGAATTACTGGAAAAAAACATAACGATCAATAAGGAGCCTGTTGTTTTAAAAGCGGAAATGTTGGAAAAACTAACAGGCGCTTATTCTATAAAATTTTCCTGGACCCCGGCCCGGTATTCCTTTGCTGCCATTATTGAAGCAGCAGGAGATACGCCTTTGCCTCCCTATATAAAACGTAGTGTAGACGCGGAAGATGTGACCCGTTATCAAACCATATTTGCAGTGCAGGAAGGATCGGTAGCTGCTCCAACAGCGGGTTTGCATTTTACCAGTGAGCTGTTTGAAAAATTATACCAGAAAAATATTGAAAGAGCAAATGTAACGCTGCATGTTGGTGCAGGCACTTTTAAGCCGGTAAAAGCACCTACCATGCAGGAGCATGAAATGCATGCAGAATATATTGATGTGGATATAAAAACTATTGACCAGCTAAACGCAAAAGCTGGCAATATAGCGGCTGTTGGTACTACCAGTTGCAGAACAATTGAATCGTTGTATTGGCTGGGCGTAAAAACATTGCTGGACCCTGCAATAAAAAATATTTCCATCCGGCAATGGGATGTATATGAAGAACCCTTACTATCATCCCACATAAAAGCTACAGCTGCTTTGGAGGCGTTAATAGCATGGATGCAAAAGAACAACCAGCAAACTCTTTTTACTCAAACACAACTGATGATTGCACCGGGTTATCGCTTTAGAATGACAGATATGCTTATCACCAATTTTCACCAGCCGCAGTCCACTTTATTACTATTGGTAGCTGCTGCAATTGGCAACAACTGGAAAAAAATGTACGACCACGCTTTGAAAAATGATTTTCGTTTTCTAAGCTACGGAGATGGCAACCTCATTTTTATTGATCCATAAAATAATAATGAGCCTTTGAGAGGCTCATTATCAATTATCCTTAAAAAAGTTATCAATTATCTAGGGCTGTATTGTTACCAATGTACCCACTGGTATGTAGTCGAACAGGTCTTTCATTTCAGAATATTTTACAGAAACACAGCCATCAGTCCAGTTGTAAAAGTTATCTACGGTCCATTCTTCTTCAGGACGTGTAGCGTGTATAGCAATACCATCCCCAATTTTAGCTGTTTTCGGAATTAGGCCCTTTGCTTTTCTTTCATTAAAACGCCGGTAACTTTCCTGGTTAGGATAATCAAGCAGTAACTCCGGACCCCATTTTTTATGAATTTTTTTGAGTACAATTTTAAAACTGCCTGTAGGTGTCCTTTTATCCCCCTCCCTCATTTTATCACTCAGGTCTTTGCTGCCAAAAACAATGGGATAAGTAGCATACCAACCCTCATCATCATACACTTTCAATTCATAGTCGCTTTTGTCTACGATTATGTAATATGGGTTATTGGCTTTAATTTTTGCAGGAATGCTTGTGCCCCGCCTGGCATCATTTGGTGAAGCAGGTTTTGGGCCCACGAAAGCCATAATAGCAGGAAGAGAAAAAAAAGCAAAGGTTAGAGGAAGAACCTGGTATTTCATTTTTAAATAGGTTTGCTTATGGACAACGGCTTCAGCACTTCGTTTATTTCCTAAATGTGAATAATTAACAAAAAACAGTATTTCTACTTATGTGTAAATCCGATTAAAGTTATGAAAGGTGCCGTTTTTTTACCGAGTATTTTTATTAACAAATTCCTAAAATGGTTGAAGCGGCTTTTAATGCCCCCATCAAAACTATTATAAAAGCCATTTTTTATTTCCAGTTCAAACTGGTATTTTTTGTATAGCTGTTGATAATCAGTAATGGGCAATATTCTTTCGCTCCAGCTGCCGGTTTCCGGGTGGCAAGTATTGGTACCAGTAACAACTTTTGAGGGGAAAGAATGATTTGTTAAATAATAATGAACGGAGGTTATAATGTCGGCCTTATGAAGTCCCCGGGTTTTTATTGCCAGATTTTCTAGTTCGGGCAAGCTTATTTCCGGGAAACTCTTTTGTATAATGGCTTTACGGATATCAAGGTAAGCTGCATGTTTTTCCTCGCCAGCCAAAGCAAAATCTTCAGGATCACCGCCAATCAGTTCATCTTTTACCTGCAGTTTTTTTAATTGCTGTACTTTAAAATAATTATCCGGGTTAGAGGCCGTTGTAAAAACAGTGATCATTTGGGGGTTCATTTTTTTCATACCTGCAAAAAACTGGTTGAGGTCATAAATATGTTCAATTACATCTGTTCCGGCAATAATATCAACGGTTGTTGATGGTAGTTCATTATTTACTTCGGCTAATTCGCCGGTAATAAATGCGTCTATCTTTATATCAAGTTGCTTTGCAACTATGGCGGATGCTTTTACAAAATTGGCATTGGCATCGCAAAGAAAAACTTTATTGAAACCACAGTGTTTGGCAAACAATCCCAGCAAGCCATTGCCGGAGCCAAAATCCAATAAATTTAAAGTATCAGCAGGTTTGCCGGCTTTTTCCAATATGTTATCTAAAACATGTGCATATATGGCCAGGTAATAATATTTGTGTGTAAGCAAATGATGAAGGTATCTTTTAGGGTAAGCGCTGCAATGTAATTTAGCTACTTCAATCTTGCTTAATAAGGATGCAAAGGAAGCTATCTTTTTTTTGCAGGAACTATTCATCGTCATACTGCAATGTATAAAAAAACCTTCGCCTGCACGGAAAACCGTTTTGCAAACGAAGGTATGAGCGAGAAAGATTGTACCGGGCACTTTAAAAGTGGAATACACGGAGAGATGATAATTAAGATTAGAGACTAAAGATCCGTATCGCACTTGTTAAATGATGTTTTTAATCACCGGTATTTGGACTTTGATTAATTATAGCTTACCGCGAAATTTAAGCTTCGGTAACTAGTCTTCGATCAACTAATCTTTGATCCGTGCCGGCTACCTTTCATTCTCCATACTAATCCCTAATCAACTAATCTTTGATCTTACCAGTTACTCAACCGGAAGCCCAATGTAAAAGGACGCATATCAAGATCATGCTCGTACATTGATTTTGGGCTGTAAGAACCGTATAACCGCACAGGACCCAGGCCGAGTTCTGCTACATAAGATAATTTGAAACGTTCAAGGTCATATTCCCCTTTATTGCGTTCTTTTCCGTTGGCATCACTTTTTTGTTTATTGCGCTGGCTATATAAATAACCTGCACTTACCCCAGCACTCAAACTTATTCCTTTTTTATTATTGGAAGGGTTACTTGTAAAATTCAGCATCAATGGCACAGTTAAATAATCTGCTGCGAGTTTGTTTTTACTGAATGCAATTGAATCTTCATAAATGAAAGGATTTGCGGATAAGGCTCCGCCATAAGGTCTCAATCCACTTTCCTTATAGGTAAGCGAAGTTTTATACCTATAGTTATTTAGCTCCAGGCCAACCCCATATTTAAGATTCACAAAACCTTTTTTTTCCAGTGCCAGTTTTTGCATTACGAACCAAATGTTTACATTGATACTTTTACCGGTGCGTAGTTTAAAATCACCTTTGCCAAACTCAGGGGTGCCGGGCCTGTTAACTAAATAGCCCTGGAAGCCGTTATTAACACCGGCGAGATAATCCGTTTTATCAACATAGTTGGCGAAACCAAGATCCAGCACAAACCAGTTGGTAACCACCCTGGAGTTCTTTTTCGGTTGCCGTCTTCCCATTTTTACTTCCACATCTTTTTCATTTCCATCTCCTGACTTTCCCCCTTTCTTAATAATAAGAATATTTCCGATGCGGATGGTATCTCTTTTTTCTGATTTAACCACACTACTGTCTTCCTGTGCAAAGCCGAACTGGCAAATAAATGCGGCGGCCATTAAAAGGGTAAACTTTTTCATTTGTATACTTTTTTATGTGCTTAGATTATTTTACTGCAAATTCAAAACCGGCTATGCGGAGGCTCCTGCCCGGTTTAATGTTTGTTCTGCGTTCTACATTTCTTTTTAATTTTTTAAGAAAGATCGCTGCTTTGGAACGGGATACGTTTTCCTCTTCCATCATCAGTACCTGGTCCTGGTTATTTTCTTCAAAACCGAGAGCGGCTGTACGGGCGTACTGGTTGTTATTGGCACTCAAGTTAGCATCAACCACTGGTTTTGAATTCGTATTTATATTAGTGGGCAGTTCAATATTGCTTTTACTTTTTGGGTTTTCAATGGCTGCAATTTCATTGTTGTTTTGCAAAACATTTTCTGTATTCCTTTGCGGCAATTCTTTTGGCTCTACCGGAATCGTCTTTTTGTCCTGGCTTTGATTACCTGCCGTCATTGTTCTTTCAGGAGACGGGCTGTTGGTTTTTTCTTTTGTTATTGGCGCTACAATCTCCTTATCTTTTTCATCATCTTTTACAGCAACCAAATTATTTTTCAGCGGAGCATCTTCTTTATTTAACGGTGTTGCTTTGTCTTGTACATCTTGCACAACGGACTGGTCGATGTTTGTATTTACAGGATCTGCAGCTGCTGTATTATTTTGATCATTAATACCTGTTACTGTATCTGTTTTATTTCCGGGGTTATTACGGGCTACTCCCGTTCCGGTTGTTTTATTATTATTCAGCAAATTAACCCCCGCATAAAATCCTGCACCCAGCAACATGGCTGCCACTGCCAGGCGGACAAATCTTCCGGTTATGATGCTTGTTCTTTCTCTCCTGTATAAACTTTCTTTATCGGGGTGCTCAATAATTTCTGCAGCATCCAGTTTTGTTTTTTGCAGCGTAGCCCACTCCCTGCTTAACATTTTATCTGCTTTCAAACTATTTTGCAAAGCAAGCGATTCGCCGGCCGGCAATTCCCCATCCAAGCGCATTAATAGTTTTTCCTGTGTTGCTTCATCCAGTATAGGTTTCAGTAAACTGCTTTTATCGAAAAGTACATTTTCCAAAGGCAATACTGTTTGTTGCAATATTTCCAGCTCCGGCTTCAGGTAAGGATAATCCGTCAAAAACGCTTCTACACGCATCCGCCCGTCAGCAGACAATTCATTGTCTACGTACATCAGCAGGTACTGTTCGTAATTATTGAGGTTTATATACATTTATTTCAAGAATTTTTTTGTAACACGAATTAATCGAATTACACGAATTTTATTTGATCATCTTTTAGCCTTCTCTATTATATAATTATCTCCTGACTCATAATGGTCTACGGACTATCGACTATTAGCTATAAACTATATAACATTCTCCACCCTCACAATATACGCCTTCAATTGCAGCCTTGCCCGGTGCAGGTAAACCTTTACCTGGCTTTCGTTGAGGCCGGTGATCTCTCCTATTTCTGCATAATTGTATCCTTCATAATCTTTCAACATTACCAGGCTTCTTTGCAGTTCGCTTAGTTTGCTTAGCGCTTCATCCAAAATGCGTTTGGCATTGTGATTAATTGTGCCTGAACCCAGCGCAGTATCGCCAAACTCATCTTTTAAACTGATGCGTTTTTGTTTGCGAATATGGTCAATCATCTGGTTATAAGCGATCGTAAACAGGTAGCTTTTACTTTTTTCATTTTGTACCTGGTCCCGGTTGATCCATAATTTTTCAAAAGCACCTTGTACCACATCTTTCGAGTCTTCCTCATTGCGCAGGTTCTTGAGGATAAAACGATATACGTTATCCGCATGAATCTTTACGCAGTCATTATAATCTCTCTCAGTCATACAGGTTGTTAAGAATCAGCAAATGTAAAACTAACTGGTTGCTTTTCGTATTATACGACGCAGCATGTCAAAAAGTTACAGGTAAATAAAAAGAATTACGCTTTAAAGCGGAGAATGCCGTCAGTAATATAATAAAGAGGTGGAGTTGTCTTTTTTTTGTCGTCTTCCTTCTTGATATTACAGCATTTAATGCCGGGCTTTTTTTCTAATGGCCTGCGATCAGGCTGATCGGCAGCTATTATTACGCCCGCTGAAGCGATGATAAGCGTATAAAAAAGTAATATTTCCTTTTTGAGCGGCATAAGTGTTTTGGTAGAAGAAACGGAAATTACATTAAAATGTTACAGATATCTGCGCTAAATTGTTAAAAAATTACTTACGAAGCAGGATAAAGTAGAAATCCATTGGGTTTTGCGTAAAATCAACCTTTAAAATCACATTTACTAAATTTGCTGAAAATTGAAATCTTAATTATACAGCATGAACTCAAATTTTTCTGAAAGAATAGGTACCGAACTGGAAGAAATAAGGTCAGCCGGTTTATTTAAAAATGAACGCATCATCAGCAGTGAGCAGGGTGCTGAAATAATAGTAAACGGTACTACGGTGCTAAACTTCTGCGCCAATAATTACCTGGGCCTTTCTTCCCACCCAAAAGTGTTGGAAGCCGCTAAAAAATATATTGATCACAGGGGTTATGGGCTTAGCAGTGTACGATTTATTTGCGGTACTCAGGATATACATAAGGAACTCGAAAAAAAGCTGGCCGAATTTTTAGGAACAGAGGATACTATTTTATATGCCGCCGCTTTTGATGCCAATGGTGGTGTGTTTGAACCATTGTTTAACGAACAGGATGCCATTATCAGCGATGCCCTAAACCATGCAAGTATAATAGATGGCGTAAGATTGTGCAAAGCACAGCGCTACCGCTATGAGCATAATAATATGAACGACCTGGAAGTAAAGCTGAAAGAAAGCGCTCACTTGCGCAACCGTATCATTGTTACTGATGGATCTTTTAGTATGGATGGCACCATTGCACAATTAGATAAGATCTGCGACCTGGCAGATAAATACGACGCTATTGTAATGATAGACGAATGCCACAGCAGCGGTTTTTTAGGTAAAAGCGGCCGCGGTACACATGAGTATAGAAACGTAATGGGTCGCATCGATATAATAACCGGCACATTGGGTAAGGCATTAGGCGGTGCAAGTGGTGGTTTTACATCGGGCAAAACAGCCATCATTGAAATGCTTCGCCAGCGCAGCCGTCCTTATTTATTCAGCAATACAGTTGCACCAAGCATTGTTGGCGCCTCCATCGCGGTATTGGATATGTTGAGTAATACAACAGAATTAAGAGATAAACTGGAAAGCAATACAAAATATTTCCGCAGTAAAATGACGGAAGCAGGTTTTGACATCAAACCCGGCGATCACCCTATTGTGCCTATTATGCTTTATGAGGCAGTACTGGCGCAGGATTTTGCAGCTAAATTATTGAACGAAGGTATTTATGTGATCGGTTTCTTTTTTCCCGTGGTAGCCAAAGGCCAGGCCCGTATAAGAGTGCAGCTGAGTGCAGCACATGAGCAACGTCACCTCGATAAAGCGATTGAAGCCTTTACAAAAGTGGGGAGGGAACTAGGCGTAATAAAATAATTATTTCACCGCAAACACGCTAAGTCGCAAAGGAATATACTGCGTCTTCGTTTTTGCGGTGAAATCAAAATAATATAAATACATGAGTAACATATCTTTTCAAACCATTAACTGGGATACCATTGAAAATACCGAACATAAAGGGGAAACCGGTACCGCATCCTGGAAAACCCTTTCCTTTGACGGGTTAAGATTTAGGATGGTAGAATATAGCCCCGGCTACCTGGCCAATCACTGGTGCCAGAAAGGGCATATTGTTCATTGTCTTTCCGGCTCATTTACTACGGAACTGGAAACAGGTGAAAAATTCACACTGGCAACAGGCATGAGTTATATTGTTTCGGATGAACTCAGTTCTCACAGGTCTGTTACCAGTGAAGGCGTGAAATTATTGATTGTGGACGGTGATTTTCTTGAACTAACCGGTAAATAGCACATTTATTATACATTGGTAGCAATTGCTTCCTGCAAATTAGGCTCCTGTTCCACTATCCATGCGGGTAATTCTCCCTGTTCCAGGATCTTCCAGTTGGTAGTTTCATCTTTCTCCATAAAAAACATGATACGGTTACCACGGGCATCAATGGTGTCTACGCTAAATCGTCCCTGCGGGGTAGCATTTGATTTTCTGAAATTAAATTCTTTAAGGTATCCGTCCACCTTGTATAATTTGGTAAACTGAACATTCTTCACTGTGTACATAACGGGTGTTTTTGTTTACTATGCAAAAACAATACTACATTTTTAGAATGTGGAAATATGACTGTCTTCCTAAACAGTTTTTTGTGAAGCATATATAGTATTTTTAATTTGTTTTGCTTATAATCTTTAACTATAAGGGTTCCCGTTATTCCCGAACGGTTTTTTCCTAAAAAAATGATCATGTCAAATAATGAAATTTTCCGCCAGATTGCTCTATCGTTTGCCGATACGGCAGAAGTGCCGCATTTTGAAAAGCAGGCCTTCAGGAGCAAAAAGAAAATTTTTGCCACCCTTATTGAAGCTACTGGTATAGGCGTGGCGCTGCTCACTCCTGCAGAGCAATATGTTTTTTGTAAGATGGATGAAAAAAATATCTACCCGGTTCCAAATAAATGGGGCCTGAAAGGGGCCACTTATCTTAATTTAAAAAACATCCGGAAAGCAGTGTTGCAGGAAATACTACAAACAGCGTATGCTATTTCTCTTCAGCCGGCTGTATCAAAAAAATGATCATCCAACTTGCTGCTCTTAATAAATGAAATATACCATTGGATAATTTAATACCCTGAACAAAAGCGGAAAGCGTAATTATGTTTCACAAAAAAATTGCGACATGAAAAAATTCTTCTTACCCCTCCTCCTGCTAAGCTCCGTGCTTTTTTTCAGCGAAGCATTTTCACAAAACACAGGCATAGGTACCATCACACCACAGTTTAAATTGTCGGTACATGATGCTACACATGGATACATTAAATTTTCTAACAACACTACTACCGAAGGAAATACCAATGGTTCTTTTATCGGGGCATTTACTAATGATCTTTACATATGGAACAAACAACCCAACGGAAACCAGTTTTTTTATACCGACGGTACCAGGAGATTAACACTTGATTCGCTCGGCAGGTTTGGTATTGGAAAGTGGCCCGAAGAAACTTTTGATGTAAAAGGTGATATGCGCCTGGAATCAAGCAACAATACTACCGGCTCGATTTTGCGCATGTATGGAGGTGCTACCGGTACCAGTGTAATTTCTTTTTACAAAGATATCAATACACCCACACTGGGGGCAAGCATAGGGTACAGTCCTGCTGCTGATTATGCCTATATATCAAATGGCACCGCGGCCTATTTCACTCCGGCCGGTATGGGTATCAGCACCAGCACCCCACTTGCCAAAGTGCAAATAGTAAATGGACAGGATGCCGGCCTGAGTGCTTCCAGCAATGGATTTTTAATGCTTGGCAGTGGCAATGCGGGTAACGTGGTAATGGATAACAATGAAATTTTGGCCCGTAATAATAATGCTGCCTCCGATCTTTTTGTACAACACAGCGGAGGTAACCTTATCTTATGCGGCAATGAAGCAGGTGCGGTGGGTATTGGTGTTGCTTCCGGCGCCAATATTCCTACCGGATATTTATTTGCAGTAGATGGCAAAATGATCAGTGAAGAACTAAAAGTACAACTAAGCGGCAACTGGCCCGATTACGTTTTTAAAGACGATTATAAATTAAAAAGTTTTGATCAGCTCCGGGCCTTCATTAAAGAAAAAAATCACCTGCCAAATATTCCTCCAGCTGCCGAAGTAGAAAAAAACGGTATTGAAGTAGGTGATATGCAAAAACGTATGGTAGAAAAAATTGAAGAACTCACCCTGTATATATTGGAGTTGGAGAACAGGTTAAAGAAACTGGAAGAAAACAATCACAAAAACACCATAGAAAAATAATAGTATGAAACAGCTTATTTTTTTATGCATCGCAATATTTATCACAGGCATTGTAGCAGTGGCCCAGGTGCAGGATAACATTCCACACCGCTACCCAAAATGTGATACCGATAAATTGTCTGACACAGGATATTACATGCCCCGGGCTGATGAATTCCTGACAAGAACCTTGGCCCAAAAAAACCTGGAGAACCCGCTGAATGATTTTAGTGCTCCTTACTATATAAGGGTTTTTATAAGAATTGCCCGGGAAGACAATGGCACGTTGCCAGGCTGTACAATGGAAACAGCCCTCCAGAACTTTAATGAAATGAATGACCAGTACAATGGCCATAACATCTGCTTTCAACTGGTAGGAATGGATTTTGTAAATGACAGCTACCTGAATAATTTCAACAGCTCAGCCAATATTGATGAAGTGTACCCGGATTATATAAGAGACAATAATTTAGATGTAGATGGTGCTATTACTATTTTTATTCATTACAATTATTTGTTTAATTCCGGCAGCAGTGGCAATGCATATGGCATTCCTAATAACTTTTTAAGTGTGGCCCGATGGGCGGTAAACGGCTCTGGCGTTCATTCTATTTTTGGCCACGAGATGGGCCACTGCCTTGGGCTTTACCACACATTTCAGCGACATGACGGAGTCCAGGAAACGGTGACGCGTAATTCCGGAAATAGTTGCTACAACTGTACTTCAGAAGGTGACCTTTGTTGTGATACCCCGGCTGACTATACTGATTCGCAGGATAATACCAGCGGTACAACCTGTAATTACAATGGCAGCACAACCAACACCTGCGACGGTTTACAATACAACCCATCTACTATAAATATTATGAGTTACCAGCCATGGTCCTGTATTTCTTTCACTTCTACAGCCTTAACCGCTAACCAGCGAACTAGGATGCATGCCAGCATTAATTTTCCGCTCGGGCCAATTTTTTCCAGGGTGGCAGAAAATAATGTAGTGCAAACAAATACTACTACCAGTTCCAATGCGGTGAGAGTTTACAGTGCTAAAGACAATTACAGTACGCTGGCGGGCTCAACCATATCGCATACATCCAGTTCAAAAGCATATTATGCAGCCGGTGATGTAATTACTTTTTCGCCGGGTGTAACATTTGCACCGGGAAGTGCGGGCCTTGTGCAGGCAAGCATTTCCGGGTGTAATTAAAATAATGTTACGTATGAAATCTCTCTTCATGAAACTGTTTGCTGTTTTTTTATCAACTTTTATGGTCAACCGCTCTTCGGGTTATCCCAGCCCTTCCTTTACAGCCAGCATTGGCACATGCGCTACTACTGGCCTGGGAGGCACTTGCCGGTAACAGGTAAGATAGCTCCGCTACAGTATGTTGGAATAATTTTTAGATGAAAATTTTTAAGAAGGGTCTACGACACATTCTTTTCCTGCAGCTTTGTAATAATATTCTTCAGCTGGTGAATATGGCGTTGTGTGTGGATCATATAGAAAGAGATCCATTCCAGGCGGGTAAACCTACCCATACCGGGCACTTCAAAATCCACGCACTCCTGCTGCAGGTCAAGGGTATTAGTGGCATCAGTAAGCTCGTCAAATTTTTCAGACAGGGATTGTTGTAAAACATTTTTATCATGTGCCTGCTCCCTTGGCTCAATAAATTCCGGAGATTTTAATTTTGTATTAAAGTCCAGGAATATTTTTTTTACCTGCGCTACTTTTTCATCGGCAGGCCGGTCGGTTGGCTGAACATTGCCTTTAAGCAAGCCGGGGTTTACTGCTTTATCTATATGCTCCAGCAATTGACCTGCGGTCCAGCTATCTTCAAATGGAACGGTATCAACCTGCTTTTCATCAATAGTTTTGATCAGATCAGTTAATTCCCGTTTTGTTGATTGTAATCCTTCTGCCAGTGCCTGCATGGGTAAATTTTAAATACAAATATAGGAATGCTTTTCTGGCAGCGCAATGTTTAATGCGACAAATTGAAGGCCGCTTGCGACAGGACATTCATCCAGCTTCATTTTAATATTCCCTTATATTAAATTATATTTCAGATCAATTTACCAAAACGCATCTCATGAAGCAAAGAATATCATCTATCGATATTGTAAGGGGTTTGGTCATGATCATTATGGCATTGGATCATACAAGAGACCTGCTGCATGTTTCTTCTTTAACAGCAAGTCCAACCAACCTTGCAACTACCACCCCTGCTTTGTTTTTTACCCGTTGGGTTACGCATTTGTGTGCACCAACTTTTGTATTTCTATCCGGTGTATCTGTTTACCTGTTTATGAAACGTGCTACTTCAATTAAGGAAATGCAATCTTTTCTCCGGAAGAGAGGTTTGTGGCTCATTGTGGCAGAGCTCATCTTTATAAATTTTGCCATTTGGTTTGATATACAATTCAGGTTGGTAATATTAATGGTCATTTCGGCCATTGGTATCGGGATGATCATTTTATCTTTTTTATTGAAAGCATCGCCCCGGCAAACAGGTATTGTTGCTATTGCTGTTATTTTTCTGCACAACCTGTTGGAGTTTGTTTCCCTACCTGCCAACCCAATAGCGGCCGTGTTTTCTAATCTCCTCTTTATACCCGGCTTCATTGTAAATTCACCCCATTTCCAGGTGCTGGTATCTTATCCTTTTATTCCCTGGGTGGCAGTTATGTTGCTTGGGTTTTCTATGGGTAAAATTTTTGAAATGAATGTTGCGCAACGAAATAAAAAATTACTCAATATCGGATTATTGAGCATTGTACTTTTTAGTCTTCTGCGTTTTACAAATGTACATGGAGATCCCACGCCATGGCAAACTCAGTCCACGGGGTTGTACAGCTTCCTTTCTTTTTTGAATGTGACCAAGTCTCCGCCCTCCCTGCAATTCATTTTATTATTTTTGGGTCTTACTTTACTTTGCCTGCGTCTGGCCGACAGTGTTCCGGGCAAAATAAAAGAAATATTGTTAGTATATGGAAAGGTGCCGCTGTTCTATTACCTGGTTCACTTTTATGTCATCCGCCTGGCAACATTTATAATGGTATATGCCCAGGGCTTTACATGGAAAGATCTGTCATTTGCCCCTTTCCAGTACGGCAGGCCTGCAACAGGCTCTGGCATTGAGTTGCCGGGAGTATTCGTGGCGTGGGTTTTTATTGTTGTACTGATGTACCCATTATGTAAGTGGTACGGCAATTACAAAGCCCGCCACCCGGAAAAACAATGGTTAAGATATCTATAAAATAAAATGGCAGCCACAACCGGCAGTCATTTTACCAGTGGTTGTTTATCTCCAGCTAATAACATAAGAATTTTTTATTTTCTGAAGAGAAACAGGTTTTAATAAGATTGAACAACATAGGGTCATAGGTTTTTAATTCTGCCCTGTTGTTAACCTGGTTGTGTACACCATTGGTGGGGATGGCTTCAATATTACAGTTAAACCAACATTGCACTCCTTCTGCCCAATACTCCCGTATATCAGAACGTGCATAGGTATTGGCCCATAAATTATTTTTTAAGCTATTGTTGCAGGCGGCCTGTAATTGTGAATCAAAAACCGTATTGGTAAACCGGATGCCTAGTTCATGAATAGCATGCGCAAATTCATGGCACAGCAATTCTTCTCCTTTATAACGGTCAATGCTTTGAATACACAATAAATTTTCCTAGCAGTTGGTAGTTAAAGGGCGGGCGAGTGTAGCGCCGTATGCCCGTGCCCTGTTGTCCCGGTCAGTTCCCGGAAAAGCAGTATACAAGTCACTGTATCGGGCATTTGTGTGGACCGCTCATTTTTACCGATAATACCTACCCTAATATAATTTTCTATCATTTTTGCCCTGGCTGCCGGAATTGTTTTTACCATTTCCTCCACTATGGCTTTTGCATTCAGTAATGCCTGGTCGGCAACATTTTCAGCACTGATAATGGGAATACCTCCCGCATCTGAATATTTTTATAAAAGCCATCAAGACCAAGTGAGGCTGGTGGAGCCGTTATTTCGTTGCTGGCAGGTTTGGCGTTTGATTTGCTGCAGGAGAATAACGTTATTGTTAGCAACGCGGAGAAAAGAAACTGTTTCATGATGATTAATTTTATGGTGGTAAAATTGCACATCTCTGCACACAATTCAAATACTCAATCTTATGTAGGCTGTTGTAGTTTGAAAAGTAAAAGAACCTACAACTACTCCGGCTTTTCTCTTATATCTTTTAATCAAGCAATTCTGCCCGAAAGCCTATTTTTTCCAAATGTACTTTCACATCCTCGGTATTTAGCATTTCCACCGATTCTATTCGCAGAATATTATCACAGTCGTGCAGGTCAAAATTGATCTTGCATTGTGGCAGTATTTCCAATAAACTTTCAACCACATCATTGGCTATGGATGCCTGGGTAATATTGGTTTTAAATACTTCGATGGTTTTCATTATTTCTCCTGTTGTTCTCAATATTCAACATTGCTATTTATATCGTAACTCGTTCCTAAATTAGCTACGGCCCTGCGTAATAATCCAAGTTGGCCCAGCAGGTAGCTGGTTCTGTCGATGCCCATCCCAACCATGTTTAATTTATTTTCCTCCATAAAATCCACCTTCATACCAAAATCTTCTCCTTCGTTTAATACTTCATCGGTAACAGAAAGTAATTTGTCGTACAATTTTTTAGAGATGTTGTGCCAGCTTCTTTTAAACTCTTCCACTGTTGGGTATATTGCATTGGCATCATAAGCTTTGCCTTCTTTAAATAATGTATCGTTAGGATCTTTTTCTTCAATACCCAATACATTGGCCAGCCAGTAGCGGCAGTTTACCAGGTTTCCCAACGTCCAGATGATGTTGTTGGTTCTGCCTTCAATTCTCTTGGTAGCATCGGCATCATTAATGTCTTTGGTCATATTGTCAAACATTTGCGTGTGCCACCTGTAGGCTGGTATAACGATTTTCAGAGCGGGAGATGTTGCTTTCATATATTATTTTTTATCTTTTTAAAAATGCTATTGGAGTTACTTTATAATTTAATGCCTGGGTGGTGCCGGCGGTAACATCAATGGTACAACCGGTAATTTTTGAAGCCATATCAGACACCAGGAAAACGGCTGTTTGAGCAATCTCTTCCATTAATGGCAATTGTTTTAGCATGGTATCGTTCGTCATCTTTTCCAACAAACCCTTCATTATTTCCGGGTTTTCTTTTAAAGCTGCCTGAAATACTTCAGAATCGGGGGAGCCTGCAGAACGGATATTTACAACCCTTACTCCCCAGGGGCCTATTTCACTGGCTAAGTCTTTTACCAAACTTTCCAGTGCACTACAGGCCGGGCCAAAGCCGCCCACGTTTGCATAGCCAATGCCCCCCGGTGTGGCAGTTAAAGTAAGTATAACACCATTTCCTTTTTCCATCATTACTTTGGCTGCTGCCGTGGCGGTGATAAAATTTGTTGTCAGACCATTTCCAATAGGACTCATAAAATCATCAACAGAAAGTTCTGTTAGCAGGGAACCTTGCACATCTTTCCAGCCGATGGCATTAAATGAAATATCTATGCTGCTATTGATTGATTGCAGGTGTGCTTCCACCTGGTCTTTGTGGAGTGCGTCTACTTGTGCGGCATATGCTTTGCCCCCGGCATCATTGATTTGGGTGGCCAGTTTCTCAATCTTATTTACATTAACACCGGTAATATAAACAGCAGCGCCTGCCCGGGCAAAGGCTTTGGCAATAGCTGAGCCCAAAGAACCACCAGCGCCATATATAACAGCATTTTTATTTTTTAGGATCATACAATTATTAATAAATGATAATTATCAAATTTACTGCCTCCTCATTTGGTAAATTTTGCCCTATGGCAAAAAATAAGCGCCTTCATTATTTCTTTGCCGGTGTGGAAAGCCTACCGTTCCGAAACGGTTTTCCTTATCCTGCTTAGAGATGAATTGGTAATACCCAGGTAAGTGGCTATGTGCATAAGTGGTGCCTGTTTTAAAATCTGTGGCTTTTGGCTAATAAGATTCATATACCTGTCCATGGCAGAATGGGTGAAAATAGTTACAGAGCGTTGTTTAAAATGAAAGAGTTGATTAGCCATCCATGCACGACCCCATTCATTGAACCCGGGAAGGGTATGATACAATTGTTGAAAGCTGCCAAAGTCAATTTTCCAGCAAACACAATCTGTAACAGCCTGTATCACTTCCTGGCTGGGCGTTCGCTGAAACAGGGATGACACTTCTATAACAATTTCATCGTCGGAAAAAAAGTTAGTCGTAATATCATTGCCATCGTAGTCGTATACATAGGAGCGGATCAATCCTGTTTCAATAATGGCATATTCATTGGCTACCTGGCCTTGCTTTAAAAGGATGTCTCCCTTTTTATAAATTATTTTTTGATGAAATGATGCCAGTTGCTGCAGGTCTGTCATTGAAAGTAGTGGATGTGTATATATTTTTTGTATAAAAGATGGTTCCATATTGATCAGGTTGAAAATTTACCCGGGTACATTAAAGTTAGCAAAGCAAAAACGAGCAGGAAATTAAATTCAGCACCATTTCTGCCGCCACCTACTACAAACCAACCTTCTTTTCCATGAATCATTAATATTCCGGCAATTAAAATGACGAGGGTAATAATTGCAGCCGGCTTAATAAATTTATTGGCCAGCAGGCAAATGGCTGCCGCAATATGCGATAATTTAGTAGCCCATGCCGGGGGCAAACCGAGTGCGTCAAATCCCTCTGCCCGCAGGTACTCGTTGCCAAACCCGTTTACCGGCCCGGATGTGATAGAGGGAATAGCATGCATCGGCAATATAATGGCAGCCGCTAAACGCAATAAAAAAAGATGGTTGAAGATGGACATGGCAACCGGCTTTGTTGTTAAATATGAAAACCCCTATAAAGAATGATATGTAAAGATAAACGCTGCTTTAGTAAATTTATATTATGAAAAAAATAGTGCTCTTGTGTTTATTGGCATTCGCTACAGGTTTATGTTACGCACAGTTTCCGCAAAATTTTATAGGTGAATGGAAAGGAAAACTGCAATGGATTGTTACCGGTAAACCGTTGCAGGAATTTGCTATGCGGCTTAGAATAGCAGCATCTGATAGCTTAAACCGGTATATATGGCATATTAGTTATGGAGACAGCAATAAAGATACCAGGCCATATATGCTGAGCCTTGTAGATAGAGAGAAAAATCATTGGGTTATTGAAGAAGGAAATGGAATTAATCTTGACAATTATGTGGCCGGTAATTGCCTGCAGGGTTCTTTCACAGTAATGAACAATACCATCGTAAATAATTATTGCATAGAAGATGGAAAGATGCGGGTGGAGTTTTTTACTATAAAACTGGCGGATAAAAAAACCAGCGGAAACGGCACAAAAGATTCCCCACTGGTAGATAATTATAGAATGGCCGGTTATCAGCATGGGTTGTTGGAAAAAGTAAGGTAATTTCGCTGCCATACAAAGGATAGAATAGCTTCTGTTGATTCGCCAGGCGGCGAATGCCAATTAAAATGCGCTATACAGTTAGCTGGTTTCAAAAAAATAAAATATGTCGCAATCATCTGAAACATTTTTAGCCAAGAGCACCGTAAAAGCTGCTGACCTGCAACACAGGCGTACCATCAACTTCAATATGGGCCGCTATCATGCCGTGGTGCCTAAAGGCAAAGAACAGTTTAGTAATGTACACCTGGCACGTGAGCGGGCAAAAAACATTAAATGGCGTGCTATAGAAACACTTGATCAGCAGCTGGAAACTTTTGAACTAAACCTGGGTAAAAAAGGCGGCAAAGTAATTTGGGCAGAAACAGCTGCACAGGCCATTGAAGAAATTGTAAAGATCTGCAGAGAAAAAAACTGCAAAACCCTCGTGAAGAGCAAGAGCATGGCTACAGAGGAAATACACCTGAACAAAGCCATGGAAGAAAATGGTATTGAAAGCATTGAAACCGACCTGGGGGAATATATACAACAATTAGATGGCGAAGCACCTTATCATATTGTAACACCTGCCATGCATAAGAGCAAGGAAGATGTAGCTAAATTGTTTGCAGACAAACTGGGAACTGATCCCAAACTAACGCCGGAAGAATTAACCCTGGTGGCAAGAAATATTTTAAGAGAAAAATATGTACAGGCTGAAGTAGGTGTTACAGGTGCCAACTTTATCATCAGCGATGTTGGTGGCGTGGCGGTAACAGAAAATGAGGGCAATGCACGCCTTTCCTGTGCTTTTCCTAAAACACATATAGTAGTGGTGGGAATTGAAAAGGTAATTCCATCGATTACTGACCTCGCTTTGTTTTGGCCCTTGCTCAGCACTTTTGGTACGGGGCAAAAAATAACTTCTTACAACAGCATTATTACAGGGCCGAGGCAGCCGGGCGAATCGGACGGCCCCGATGAAATGTATGTGATACTTATGGACAATGGTCGTACTAATATTTTAGACAACCCGGTACAAAGAGAAAGCCTGTATTGTATTCGCTGTGGCGCCTGCCTAAATGCATGCCCTATTTATAAAAATATAGGCGGCCATGCTTATGGCACCACTTATAGCGGACCCATTGGTAGTGTAATTTCACCACACCTGGAGGGTATGAATGAATACAAGCATTTAAGTTTTGCTTCGTCACTGTGTGGCAATTGTACCGAAGTATGTGCTGTAAAAATCAATCTTCACGAATTGTTGCTGGAGAATAGGAAAGAATCTGTAGAAGAAGGTCATACCAGTTTTGCTGAGCGGGCTGCCTGGAAAATGTGGCGGCTTGCCAGCCTTAACCGCCGCATGATGAATATGGGCAATGGCGGTTTGAAAAATAAAGTAGTAAATGGTTTGTTTAAAGACTGGAAGAAGAATAGGGCTGATTTAAATTTTAGCCAGCAAACTTTTAATGAAATGTGGAGAGGCCGTTTAAAAAAATGATTTTCTTATCAACAAGCGAAGACAAAAATCTACCATGCTTATTTTTTCGAAAACTTCTACCTCAAGGCTTCAATACATTTGCAAATTTATTTTCGGAGAACAGCTCGGCATATGCTTTGGATTAACCATAGATTCTGAAGAATTTAAAAAGCATGAAGGGCCAAAGATCAATTACAGCGATATTGAAATAGAAGGAGACGCTTTCCGCCTCAAAAATCACGACTTACTATTTGAGAAAAATATTAAATCCCAGGCAACTGATTGCTTTGAAACGAATGGATACAAAGCATTTTTTAAAACTATTGACAGCAATTTTGACTTTGATATATTAGCCGCATCTTTTTATTTAATGAGCCGATACGAAGAATACCTGCCGCACGAAAAAGATATGTATGGACGGTATGCTCATGAAAACGCCATCGCTTATAAAGAAGATTTTTTAAGCAAGCCTGTCATTAATACATGGATCACTGATTTTGCAATTGCCCTGAAGCAAAAATTCCCTTCCCTGGCAATTAAAACACCCGTTTTCAAATTTACCCCCAGCTATGATATTGACATTGCCTGGAGTTATAAAAACAAAGGCCTGTTGCGCAATGTTGGCGGTTTTTTTAAAAGTCCTTCACTAAACAGGTTAAGGGTTTTAACGGGAATGAAAAAAGACCCATACGATTGCTATGACTTTTTAAATGAGCTGCATACCAAATGCAGGCTGGAGCCTGTCTATTTTTTTTTAGTGGCTACCAGCCGTAGTGAATACGATAAGAATATTTCTCCTTACGACCATTCAATGTGGCAGCTGATAAAACAACATGCAAAAAAATACAGGATAGGTCTGCATCCCTCCTGGAAAAGCAGTGAAAAACACAGCTTACTGGCAAAAGAAAAAAAGATCCTGGAAACAGCGGGAAATGTTCCGGTTACCAGGTCGAGGCAACACTATATTAATTTAACAATACCCGAAACTTATGAACGCCTTATTGATACAGGTATTGCAGACGACTACAGCATGGGTTATGGCAGCATCAACGGGTTCAGGGCATCTGTTGCGGCTACCTTTTCCTGGTACAATTTAAAAACTGAAAAGGCAACAGGTTTACGGGTGCACCCTTTTTGTTTTATGGATGCCAATAGTTTTTATGAGCAAAAACAAGATAGCAGCGATTCGTTCAATGAATTAATAAGGTATTATAGTGAATGTAAAGAAATGAAAGCTGAGCTGATCACTATTTTTCACAATAACTTTTTAGGCACCGACCCTATTTTTGCAGGCTGGAGGGCACTATATGTCAACTTTATATCTCAGCTTCAGCAATAATTTTTTCCCTGCTTCTTTTAATACTGAGGTTTACCAGGTAAACGCCAACAAGCGTTACAATGGATCCCCATAAAATATTTATGGTGAGCTTTTCATTTATCACCAATGCTCCCAAAACCATTGCTACCATTGGGTTTACATAAGCATACAGAGATGCCACCGCTGGTTGTAACTTCTTCATGGAATAAATAAAAGCGATGAATGCGATAATGGAACCAAATATGACCAGGTACAATATCACCATCCATACTTTAAAGGAGATATCAGTTAGCGCAACTGTAGGTTGCGCACTTTCTGCCCATACAAGTAAAATAGCAGAACTGATGAGCATTTGCCAGCCGGTGCCATAATATGGATTCATTTTTGCCTTATTTCTCGCCAGGAAAATAGTGCCTACACTCCAGCTGAGCATGGCAAACATGGATAATGCTAAGCCGATAAACATAGACATATCTATACCAGCGAAAGCATTTTCATAAAATACAATTAACACACCGGTAAAGCCAAGAAAGAGGCCGATATAGGTAAGCCGGGTGAGTTTTTGACTCCTGAAAAATAAACGTTCAATAATTACCACACTTAACGGATACAAAGCGCCTATCAAAGCACTTAGCCCGGATGGAATCCATTTTAAACTCCAGGTGCTAAGGCCATTTGCAAATACAAACATGAGGATAGCCATGACCGTTAACCATTGAAATTGTTTGGCTGTAGGCAAAGGAAATTTTTTATAAACAAGAAAGAATCCAACAAAAGCCACTCCTGCTATGAACTGGCGGATATAGGCCATTTGTAACGCGGGAATTTCATGCACCCCCATTTTACTCACCACCCATGTGGTACCCCACACAATACAGGTAACAATAAGGGCCAGGTAGCCTTTTCCTTTCCCCTCCGTATTTCCCTTGTTTTTTATAAACATTAAAAAATGTTGTTTAATCGATTAACCATTCTTCCTGATCTTCCCCTTTCTCTTTCTTTAGTAGCCTACAGGTGAGGGAGGGTTTAATGTTTAAAATGTCTCATACCGGTGATCACCATAGCAAGATTATTGTTTTTACAATATTCAATAGAATCGTTGTCTCTTATAGAACCACCCGGTTGTATAAAAGAGGTGATGCCGGCTGCGTGGGCGATCTTCACACAATCATCAAAGGGGAAAAAAGCATCACTTGCCAGAACTGCGCCATTCAAATCAAAATTAAATTGTTTCGATTTTTCAATTGCATGGCGCAGGGCATCGATGCGGCTGGTTTGACCACAACCTTTTCCAATTAATTGTTTATTCTTAACCAATGCAATGGCATTGCTTTTTAAATGCTTGCAAATGATGTTGGAAAAGGCCAGGTTTTCTTTTTCTTCAGCAGTTGTTTCTCTTCCGCCCGTTTCTTTCCATTCGGCATAATTGCCTTCATCATTTTGTTGCAATAAAATCCCGTTGAGCAAAGATTTGTATTGCATACCTGGTAAGTCTGCAAGTTTTAATTGCAATAAAATCCTGTTCTTTTTTGATTGCAATATTTTTAATGCTTCTTCATCAAATGCAGGCGCTATCAATACTTCAAAGAAAATTTCGCTTATGGCAGTTGCCGTAGCAACGTCGATGGTTGTATTGGAGACCAACACACCACCAAAGGCACTTTCGGGATCGCCGGCCAAAGCTGCGTCCCAGCTTTCTTTTACGGTAGTTCCTGAAGCCACACCGCATACATTGGTATGCTTGATGATAGCAAAAACAGCCCCGCCTCCGCCCACGGGGGGAGTTGGAAATTCCCTTATTATTTGAACCGCTGCGTCGGTATCAACGAGGTTATTATAGGAGAGTTCTTTGCCGTGTAGTTGATTGAAAACTTCATCCAGGTTACCAAAAAAGGTTGCAGCCTGGTGAGGGTTTTCCCCATAACGCAATGCTTTCTTTTCTTTATTGAAAGGTGTTTCTATACTTATATTATTAAAGTAAGAGGAGATGGCTGTATCATAAGCAGTACAAACATCAAATGCTTTTATAGCAAAAGTTCTGCGTTGGTCCAGGGTGGTTTCACCTGCCTGTGTTTCTAAAATATCAACCAATAAGGGGTAGTCATTTTTTGCTGCAACAACTACTACATCGCGGTGATTCTTTGCAGCGGCCCTTATCATACTTGGTCCGCCAATATCAATTTTTTCAATAATTAAGCTTTCATCACTGGTGGTTTTTACTGTTTCTTCAAATGGATACAGGTCAACAATTACCAGGTCCATTTCAGGAATATTGTATTGTTTCATTTCCGCCAGGTGCGTATCATCATTTCGTTTGCCTAAAATTCCGCCGAACACGGAAGGATGCAGGGTTTTTACCCTTCCTCCTAAAATAGAAGGATAACTGGTAAGTGATTCAACAGGGATACATGTAACACCTAGTTTTTCAATAAAATCCTGTGTGCCGCCGGTGCTGTAAATGGTTACATGGTTCTTTTGAAGTTGGTCAACGATTTTTTCCAGTCCGTTCTTGTAAAAAACAGAAATTAGTGCAGCTTTAATTTTTTTTTGCATGAGAGGGGGAGCAATGTTTACAGTCTAAAGACTATAGTGCATAGCAGTTTATTCAGTTTGAAATATTATTAACCTATCGGTACCCGTATAGATTTCCTCTTTTATCGACCCGGCTATCCATTGTAACTATGGACCATCGACCTCTAAAATAAAAGCTCCTTTTTCCGATACCGAATGGCAACGCAAATTTAACGCTTCGAAGGCTGTTTTCCACTTTTGTATTTTCCACAAACTATTAGAAGCGTCAAATACAATACAGGCAGGCTTTACAGCTTTTAATACGGTTTCTATATCCACAGTTGCATTGTGACTAAACAGCAGTACATCAATTGCAAAGGCTGTTTCCTGTGGCTCCAAAACTGTTGAACTGTCAATAAACAACAACTTTTTATCATAAAATTGGTAATAGCCATCCAGTTGCTTTAAAGATGCCAGGCTTTTTACTGATTTGCTTGCCTGCAATGCAATGCGGGCTGGTTTAAGGTAAAAGTTTTGTTGCTGCCCTTTCTGCATCATAGCACTGTCGCCGGTAAAAACAAACTGATCTTTTTCAATAAAGTCAATGGCCTTATGCTTACTCACATTATAGATGATCACTTTCTTTTGTTGTTGTAATTCTATAAAGCCTGATACATGTAGCCCTGCAAATCCCAACAGGCAAATAAGTCCTGAACGAAGCATGTATTTATTTTTATTCATCCACCATGCCATCATACAAAACAGCACTCCATACAAAAGCCAGGTGGTAAAAATATTGGCATAAATATTATCCCAGACGGAAAAAGAAAACTGGTCAAAGAAAATGATTACCCGGTTCATTAAATTTACCGAGGCACTGAGTGCAATACCCAGCCAGGTAGCCAGTGTTTCAAATGCTGTGACAATGATCAGTAAAATTTCTCCAAACAGTATGATGGTAGATAAAGGAACGGTAACGAGGTTGGTGAACAAAAATAAATTAGGGAACTGGTGAAAATAATAGATACACAATGGAAATGCCCCTGCCTGCGCAGCCAGCGTTACACTTATCATGCTCCATATTTGCCGTCCCGGCCAGTTTTTTATATACCATTTTCTAAAAATAAATTGTTGCAATGCTACTATACCTATAACAGCGCAGTAGCTAAGTTGAAATCCTACGTCCCATAAAAAATAAGGGTTGTAACAAAGTAAAATAAATGCTGAAGTGGCTAAAGAATTATAAACGGAACATTGTTTGAAATAATATTTACCGGTAACAATAACCGTGAACATTACTGCACTCCTCAATACAGATGCCGAGGCACCTGTGAGCAGTGCAAATATCCAAAGGAAAGCAATGAGTAACAGGGCTTTTGCGTGGCGTGATCTTTTAAAATAAGGTACCCGGTTAAATAACCAAAGCAGCACTGCATATATTAACCCCAAATGCAAACCCGATATGGCAATTATGTGCACTACGCCTGTATTGCTGTAAGCCTGCACCAGATCTTTATCCAGGTCTTCCTTATACCCAATGAGCAAAGCCTCGGCGATACCCAGTTCACTATTTTTATTGGAGATATATTTTTTAAGAACAGCCAAAACGTGATCTCTTGTTCTGAATAAATAATGCTGGAAATAGTTAACACTAAATCTATTGGTTGCTATCCAATCTGATTTTTTTAAAAATGCCTGGTGATACAATAACTGGAAAGATGCATATCTTTCATAATCGAAAGCACCGGGGTTACCGGAATTTTTTATAGGCTGTAACTTTTTATTAATCACAATAACATCTCCGTAATGAAGATCTGACGGCATACTATCCTTTGCGAAGTATAAAAGTAAATTACCTGCGGTAGCGTGTTTTTCTTTACCATTAATCACGGAGGTTACAACAACAGTTGCTTTTACAGAATGCGGCTTAATTGTTAAAGGCTCATTGATGGTAACCAGCAACAGGGAGCTGTCGGTTAAATAATGGCCGTACCAGTTGGGATGATGCTTTGCATCTTTTTGCCAGGTGAGTAACATACCAACAGCGGCAATCACGAAATGGAAAATTATGCCCCGGTATTTTTTAAAACTGAATATGGTAGCTGGGGGAAGAAAGTGGATCAATAGGAAAGCGGCGGTAAAACAACACTGGCAGATCAAAATATACTCCAGCGAAAAATCACTATACCAGCCTATGAGAATTCCTGCAATGAATGGAAGCAGGATTCGGATAACCGGCGCCTTTTTCCAAAGAGGTATATGATAGGCGGAGTGCATACCCTAATGTAAAGCAGGCAGAAGGAATATAAAAGGAGGTTTATGTTGGTAATGGCAAGAAATTGTCCCTGGAAGATTACCAATCATTAAAATTGCGTACGCGATGATCGTATTTACAAATCCAGCTGCTTAAAAAAAACTTCTTTTGACAATTCCCTTACTTCACCGGGCTTTAAATTGCTTAACTGTAAATTACTGATAGAAAGTCGTATCAACCTTTGACATCTGTGTCTTGCAGCCAGTACCATTTTACGCACCTGGCGGAATTTTCCTTCCCGTAATGTAATTAACAACCAGGTATGCGGATATTTGTTGCGAGGATCGGCTGCGGAAGTGTACAAAGTTTCCGCAGCCTCAATCCGCTCTATGGAAACAGGTTTAGCAACATATGTTTCGCCATCTTTTATTTTTATTGGTATGCCTCCCTGCAGTAATTGAAATGTTTCTTCTGTCATTTCATTTTGTACCATCACCAGGTACCTGCGGAGGTGTGGTTTTTGCGCAAGGAATAATAAGCGGGTAATGCTTTTATCGGTTGTGAGAATGAGTAATCCTTCGGATTCATTATCCAGCCGGCCAACGGCATGGGTGCCTTCGGGAAAATCAAAATCAAGATCGCCCAGTAAACCAACATTGTGCGGACTCACGAATTGCGAGACCATGTTGCGGGGTTTGTTGATGATGAAGTAACGATGCATGGAGATAATTAAAGTCGTTTCAGGAAACCTATAAGGTTTTAAAACCTTATAGGTTTCCTGAAACGGGTTTTTTCACATGGTTTAACACAGTTAATATAAGAGATTTATAAAAAATTTATGCCAAATCAACACGTACCCTTACTCCCCAATAACTATTACCACCTGTATAACAGGGCGAATGGAGATGACAAACTCTTTCGGTCCGACGAAAATTACTGGTATTTTCTCCGTAGGATAAAAAAATATATTTTACCTGTAGCTCATTTGTGGACCTACTCCTTAATGCCAAACCATTTCCATTTGTTTGTAAAAATAAAAGAAGACAGTGTGATTGAAAATTATTATAAAATAAAAAAATTAAAAGAGTTTGATACACGGATTCAACTAATATCCGATTTTATTATGGAGCAATTTAGTAATTGTTTAAATGGATATGCCAAAGCATTTAATAAGATGTACGATAGAAAAGGTGCATTGTTTATGGATTATTTGAAACGATCAATTGCTTCAGATGATAACGACATTACTAGTTTTATTTTTTACAGTCATAAAAATGCAGTGCACCATGACTTAACCGACAAAATCGGACAATGGAAATATGACAGTTACCAGGCGCTTATCTCTACTGGTAAAACAGATCTGGCCCGTGCGGAAGTTATCGAATGGTTTGGCTCTACCCAACAATTTATTAAATTTCACAATCAGCCTGTAGATTTGAAAAATAGGAACAAATATTTTGATTAATTGCGTTATAGACCTTGTTATAGACCTATAAGGTTTTAAAAACCTTATAGGTCTATAACAGCACCTTACTTACTCAAATGCATACTTCTCTCTTTATACAACTGCCGGAAGTATGGATCTTTCAGATCTTTTATAAAACGAATGGCTTCACCTGTACTCTTCATTTCGGGACCTAACTCTTTATTTACGCCGGGAAATTTATTAAAAGAAAAAACCGGTTCCTTTATTGCAAAGCCCTCCATCTTTTTTTCGTAGGTAAAATCTGTTACCTTGGCTGCGCCCAACATTACTTTGGTAGCAATATTTAAATAAGGGATCTGGTATGCTTTTGCGATAAAAGGTGTTGTACGGCTTGCTCTCGGGTTGGCTTCTATCACAAACACATTTCCATCCTTAATAGCAAACTGGATATTGATAAGCCCGCGGATATGGAGCGCCCTCGCTATCTTTTCTGCATATTCTTCCATGGTATGCACTATTAACGGGCTAAGGTTAAACTGCGGCAGTACCGCATTGCTATCACCACTATGGATACCTGCAGGTTCAATGTGTTCCATTACACCCATCACATGAAAAGTTTCTCCGTCAAAAATGGCATCTATTTCTGCTTCCTGGCAGCGATCCAAAAAATGGTCGATCAAAATCTTATTCCCCGGCAAATGTTTAATAAGGCTTAATATTCCATTTTCCAGCTCATCATCATTCAACACAATTCTCATACGTTGTCCGCCAATTACATAACTGGGACGAATGAGTACCGGGTAACCTACCTCCTTTGCAGCTTCAATAGCCTCATCGGTGTTATAAGCGGTGGCATATTTTGGATAAGGAATGCCCAGTTCTTTTAAACGGTCGCTAAAACGGCCACGGTCTTCAGCAATATCCATGTTATCGAAACTGGTGCCGATTATTTTTACGCCTTTCTCATGTAATTTTTTTGCGAGTTTCAAAGCGGTTTGCCCGCCCAGCTGAACAATTACACCTTCCGGCTTTTCATGTTCAATGATCTCCCAGATATGTTCCCAAAAAACGGGTTCAAAATATAACTTATCCGCAATATCAAAATCGGTACTCACTGTTTCAGGATTACAGTTCACCATTATGGCTTCATAACCTAATTCCTTTACTGCCAGCAATCCGTGTACGCAGCAATAGTCAAACTCAATGCCCTGGCCTATCCTGTTGGGACCACTGCCCAATACAATTATTTTCCTTTTATCAGAAACAATAGATTCATTACTCAACAACTTATTGCCTTCCGGTTTATTTTCAAAAGTTGAATAGAAGTAAGGGGTTTTTGCTTCAAACTCGGCGCTGCAGGTATCTACCATTTTAAATACCCTTGTTAAACCCATTGCTTTCCTGCGCTCATAAATATCGTCCGCGTTTTCTTCCCTCATAATGCGAACGATTTGCTCATCACTAAAGCCGAGCAATTTTGCTTCCGTTAAAAGATCATCCGGCAATGTTTTTAAATCGTATTGAGCAATTTGTTTTTCGCAATCACATATTTTTTGGATCTGGTAAATGAACCAGCGGTCTATTAGTGTGCTTTCGCAAATGCGTTTTACACTGGCGCCGGCCATCAGCGCATCTTTTATCCGGAATATGCGATCCCATTTCGGGATCTTAATGTATTCAATCAGCTCATCTGCATGCATCAAACTCTTGCCATAATAACCCAGGCCAACGGCTTCATTTTCCAGGCTCTGACAAGCTTTTTGCACTGCTTCGGCAAAACTTCTGCCAATGCCCATTACTTCGCCCACGCTCTTCATTTGAAAACCGAGCGTGTCATCAGCCCCTTTGAATTTATCAAAATTCCAGCGCGGAATCTTTACGATCACATAATCAAGCGCCGGTTCAAAATAAGCTGAAGTAGATTGCGTGATCTGGTTCTTTAATTCATCGAGATTATAACCAATAGCGAGTTTAGCAGCAATTTTTGCAATAGGATAACCGGTTGCTTTACTGGCCAGGGCAGAAGAGCGGCTCACTCTTGGATTTATTTCTACTACAATTATTTCTTCTGTTTGCGGGTTCATGGCAAACTGAACATTACAACCACCGGCAAAATTACCCAGGTTGCGCATCATATCTATAGCCGTGTTGCGCATCAGTTGAAAAGCCGTATCACTCAATGTCATAGCTGGTGCCACGGTAATGCTGTCGCCGGTATGAACCCCCATTGGATCAAAATTTTCTACCGTACAAATGATCACTACATTATCATTATTATCTCTCAGCAGCTCCAGCTCATATTCTTTCCATCCCAGTACTGCCTGTTCTACCAACACTTCGTGTATTGGGCTGGCAGTAAGCGCCCTGTTGAGGGCTTCATCTAACTGGTCTTTTTTAAATACAATTCCCCCACCGGTGCCTCCCAATGTAAAGGAAGGGCGGAGTACCAACGGAAACCCTATATCCTGTGCAAATTCTTTTCCTTCTAAAAATGAATTGGCAATTTTTGCCGGGCAAACCGGTATACCCATTTCAATCATCCACAGGCGGAATTTTTCCCTGTCTTCCGCTTTATCGATCGCTTTAATATCTACACCTATAAGGTTTACATTGTATTTTTCCCAAATACCCAGCTCATCCGCTTCCTTACAAAGATTAAGCGCTGTTTGCCCGCCCATGGTAGGCAGCACAGCATCAATATCATTTTCTTCCAATATCTGCTCAATACTTTCTACGGTAAGTGGTAAAAGATAAACCCTGTCGGCCATCATGGGGTCAGTCATAATGGTGGCAGGATTACTATTTATTAAAATAACTTTTATTCCTTCTTCCCGGATGCTACGGGCCGCCTGGGTACCACTGTAATCAAATTCGCAGGCCTGGCCGATAACAATAGGGCCTGAACCAATAATTAGCACTGATTTGATAGAATCATTTTTAGGCATGGTGGAAAAGTACCTTTTTTATGCGGCGTGCAAAAGTAATTGTAAAAAAAATGCGGTGCAAAAAAAGCACCGCATTTCTCTTTATTTTTTATGCAAGATTATAAAAGAACAACATTAACCTCGTAGTCCGCCTGTTCATTGAAAGTGATATCTACTATCTCTCCGCTGGAATATATGAACCTTGCCCTGAAAGGAAAAATCATTTGCTGTAACCTTATAACGGCCGTTTTTGAAATATTGGAAGCGGTTTTTGATATATACTGACCGGTGACTACCTGTACGTCGGTGATGGTGGGAATTACACCGTTTGCATTATAATTACTCACACTCGACATCTGCGAACTGTTTATATTGATCGAACCTGCTCTTTCGCCTTTTCTTATCAGCATCACGTCTACTTTATTAACCTTGCCGGAGCGATCGTTTATAGTAAAAGGCTTTTCGTATGCCCCAATAAATTTATTTTTTTTCCAGAATCCGGTAAGTACTGAATCAGCGCCCGATATCTTCGTGTACCTCATTTCGCCTTTTCCATCCATTGAGCCTTTTCTAAACGTTCCGCTGTAAGTACTTTTATCGGCCCAGGTGTACGTGCCTGAACCTTCCGGAAACCCGTTCTTAAACTGCCCTTCATAAGAATCTAATCCTACTGCCTTGCCTTTACCACTCGCTTTGCCATCAACACAGTCGCCTGTGTAACTGCCCTTCAATGCATCAACAGATACTGTGCAGTTTTCCTGCGCATACGCAGTATTGATAATAATAAAAGAAACGGTCACAATGTTTACTAAACGATTCATAAGCTTATAATTTGAAGCAAGTTTTAATACTTTTAACTTTGGTAAATAAAAGTAGAGATTAAATTTTAAAAAAGAAGGGTGTACTGATGAAAAAAAAGCTGCTTGTATTATTTTTTTTTATATCATTTGTTTCGGCCACGGCGCAATATTTTGACAAAGCTCCCTATGATAAACAATATTATACATGGCCTGTAGGTGCTACCAAAGCTATTGTTGCCAACTTTGGGGAGCTAAGGCCAAATCACTATCACATGGGCCTCGATTGCAGAACCGACCAGGCAGAAAACAAGCCGGTGCTCGCTGCTGCAAATGGATATATTGCCAAAGTAAAAGTAGAACCCTGGGGTTTTGGGCGGGTATTGTATATCAATCATCCCAACGGAAACACAACGCTGTATGCTCACATGAATGATTTTTACCCTGCCCTGGAAGCATATGTAAAAGAACAGCAGTACAAATTGAAAAGCTGGGCAGTATTTTTGGATCTTCCTGCAAATCTTTTTCCTGTAAAACAGGGTGAACAGGTGGGGTGGAGTGGTAATACAGGGGGTTCGCAGGGCCCACATGTTCATTTTGAGATAAGGGATACCGAAACAGATAAAGTGCTCAATCCTTTGTTGATGGGTTTCCCTATATCAGATGATATTGCACCGGCTATACTGCGCCTGGCCGTGTACGACCGCTGCCTCAGCACTTATGAACAAACCCCAAAAATTTACCTGCTCAGGAAAGTTAATAATATATATGTTCCGGTAAGCGGCCAGGTAAAAGTGAATACCGAAAAAGTGAGTTTTGCCATTACTGCCTATGACAGGTATACCGGCTCTACCAATCAAAATGGAATTTACGAAGCAGTAGTATATGATAATAACAAAGCCATTTCAGGTTTTAGAATGGACAGTATCAGTTATGCCGAAACCCGTTACCTGAATGCGCATATTGATTATCGTTATAAAGCTGCAGGTGGATCTTACCTTCAACATTTATCCCGGCTGCCCGGCAATGATGGCGGCATTTATAAAACAGATGCCAGTAATGGTGTGGTTGATTTTGAAACAGAAAAAGAACATGCTATCCGTATCACTGTTTCCGACCCAAATGGCAATACCTCCACCCTGGAGTTTAATATTACCAGCATAGGAAATTCTAAGCCAGCGCCCAACAGCGCCGCAACAGGGCTGCCGGTTTTTCACCCGGGCTTTATCAATGTATTTGAAAACAACGAAGTGCAGTTCTACTTGAATGAAAAAGCATTGTACGATTCTTTTCATTTTAAATACAATAAAACATTTGATGCAGCCGGAAGAAGTATTTACCAGTTGCACAACAGCACCGTTCCGATACAAAATTATTTTACGCTAAAAATAAGATCCAACATTTTTATTACAGATACCGGCAGGGCGGTGATCTTTCGTTCTTATGGCGGCAAAACGGATTATGTTAAAGCGGTGTATGACAATGGCTGGTATAAGGCCAGCTTCAGGGAGTTTGGCAACTACCAGCTGCTGCAGGATAACACAGCACCCACCATAAGCCCCTTAGGTTTTTACAGCGGCATAAAAGCTGCCAAGCTTACCCGCATTGCTTTTGCGGTAACAGACAATACTGAAGAAATAAAAAAATTCACTGCCCTGCTGGATGGAAAATGGCTTCGCTTTACCAATGATAAAGGCAGAAATTTTATTTACAGGTTTGATGAACTTTGTGGGCCGGGTGAACATGAACTTGTAGTAACGGCAGAAGACCAGGTAGGCAACGTAACCACCAAAACATACAATTTTACAAGATAGTATCATGACAATTTTAACCGAAGAACAAAAAGCACCGGCATTTAAAGCCAAAGATCAAAACGGCAACAACGTTTCGCTGGCAGATTTTAAAGGCAAAAAATTAGTCCTCTTTTTTTACCCCGAAGATGACAGCCCTACCTGCACCATACAGGCCTGCAATATAAGAGACAATTATGCGCTTTTAAAAAAAAACCATATCAACATCATAGGCATTAGCCCGGATGATGAAAAAAAACACAAAAAATTTGAAGCAAAATTCAATCTTCCTTTTACTATGTTAACGGATGTGGATCATTCAATAATCGACAAATTTGGGGTGTGGGGCGAAAAGCAGTTGTATGGAAGAAAGTACTTGGGCCTGCACCGTACTACCTTTTTAATAAATGAAAAAGGGATGATCAAAAAAGTATTCCTTCGCCCAAAAAACAAGGCACATGCAGAAGAGATCCTTAAAGCCTGGGAACTAATTGATGCCGGTGGAAAATAACAACGGCGATACCAGGTATAAGATCAGGCAAAATTCATGGCTGGCAAAAATGGCTGCCTGGAAGTTAAAAACCCGTTCTGTAGCGTTTGTTTTAGGCAGCACCATTCATTTACACAATGTTTCTCCCGCCGAATTTTTAGAAAATAAATCCTGGCTGCGCCACGAACTGTGTCATATAAGGCAGTTTGAGCAACATGGCTTTTTTATTTTTATTGCTAAATATATTTGGGAAAGCATCCGGCATGGCTATTACAATAATAAATATGAAGCCGAAGCCCGCAGAGCCGAAAATGAGGAATAAGAAACGGTACTTTTCTCTCTATGAACTATGAACCATCAGCTATGGAACCATTATCAAATATCCATTCAACTTCCCCGAAATTAAAGGTGCGATCCATGCTATCGCTGGTTAACAGCTGGCCATATGAATTTACGGATCTAACGGTGGTTGAAAACACAGCATTGTCTTTTTTAAGCTTTACTGATTCTTCTTTTTTGTACAACAGGCTATTATAGCGCTCCATGATCTCCGGGAAAGAGGCCTCGGTAGCTGTATTAATTATTTCGAGCATATATTCATGAAGTTCGCTCGCCAGCCGCTGGGGTTCAAACTGTTCTTTGCCCGAGACTTCTTTTAGTGATACTGCTTTATTAAGGTCGCCGGAAAACATCGTTTGGTTAACATTTATTCCTATACCTATAACGGCCCAGTTCCAGTTTTCGCCAGTGTATTTATTTTCAATGAGAATCCCCCCTGTCTTTCTGTCACGCCAGTAAAGGTCATTAGGCCATTTAATATAAAACTTTTCACCCGTTATTTTCTCTAAAAAATCGTGGGAAGTGGCGGCTACCAGTGCACTTAAAAAAAAGGGATTGCTTATAAAAGCGGGTGCAGGCTTACATATTATGCTCAGCAGGATATTATCACCAGGCTGGCTTTCCCACTGTTTTCCACGCTGCCCCTTGCCTGCCGTTTGCTCCCTTGCAAACCAGGCCATACCATGAGAGGCCAATCCTTCATGCAGCTTTGCCATGGCATAGTTGTTGGTGCTATCCACACTGTCCAGAATATTAAACAAACTCAGCTTTTCCATATAAATAAGCAAGGTAAAAAAGAAGTAGTATTTTTGATAACTTGCAAGCTAAACAGTTTTTAGCTGTTGCATGTAGTACAAACTATCTATTTTATTCAAATAAATTATAATAAATATTGAACAACCTGGAAGCATTAAAGAGCCGCAAAAAAAACAGCCTGACCAGGCTAACCAGAAGCAGCAAAATTTTTAAAGCCGTTATTCATGCTATTCATGAAAAAAAAGGTGAAAACGTGGTGAGCCTTGATCTGCGTAAAATACCAGAAGCTGTATCAGATTTTTTTATCATTTGCGAAGCAAATAACTCCACCCAGTTAAAAGCCATAGCCGATTTTATAGAATACGATGTAAAAGAAAAAACCGGCGAAACCGTTTATAAGCATGAAGGTAAACAGGGATTGCAATGGATCCTTATAGATTACGTTAATATAGTAGTACATGTTATGTTAACCGAAACCCGCAAATTTTATCAGCTGGAAGAAATGTGGAGCGATGCTCCTGCACTGGACCATTCCGATGCTGAATAATAATACCCTGAAACATTAAAAGTAATGTCAAAACAACATATGGATCAACCAATTAAAAAAAAGACGCCCGACAATATCCCCCCTACGGGCGACGAACCGGAAAAAAAGAAGAACAGGTTTAACATCTATTGGATATATGGAATAATATTTTTATCCATCATAGCTTATAATCTCTATCGTGGCGCAAGCAGTGCCGGTATTGAAACAGACCAGCAAAAGTTTTACGAAATGGTAAAACAGGGTGATGTAGATATGATAAAAACCATCCGTAATCAAAAACTGGTAAGGATTTTTTTAAAGAAAGATAGCTTGCAAAAAAAAGCTGCTTATTATAAAGTTATCTTAAACAGTAAGGAACAGGAAAAAAATTACGACGCCGTATTGAAAGGGAATTCTCCCCAGTTATATTTCAATATAATTGACGATAAAACATTTGCGTCACAGATGGCAGATTTTTATAAACAATACCCGGCCATTCCACAGGTAATTGATAAGCCCGATAACGAAGGAGAGTTTTTTGGCCAGATACTAACCACCTTATTGCCTTTTATTTTAATAGCATTGCTATTTATAATGATGATGCGTAAAGTAGGCGGCGGCGGAAGTGGAGGCGGACCCGGCGGAATTTTCAATATCGGCAAATCAAAAGCAACCTTGTTTGAAAAAGGAACAAGGGTTAACATTAACTTCAGTGATGTAGCCGGTCTGGATGAAGCAAAAGTGGAAGTTATGGAGATCGTTGATTTTCTGAAAAATCCAAAAAAGTATACAGCACTTGGTGGTAAAATTCCAAAAGGTGCATTGCTCGTTGGCCCCCCGGGTACGGGTAAAACCTTGCTGGCAAAAGCCGTAGCAGGTGAAGCACAGGTGCCGTTCTTTAGCCTTAGCGGCAGTGATTTTGTGGAAATGTTTGTAGGGGTTGGTGCCAGCCGCGTAAGAGATTTGTTTAAGCAGGCAAGAGAAAAAGCGCCTTGTATTATATTTATTGATGAGATAGATGCAATAGGCAGGGCCAGGGGCAAAAATGTAATGATGAGCAACGATGAAAGAGAAAATACGCTGAACCAGCTTCTTGTAGAGATGGATGGTTTTGGTACCGACCTTGGCATCATCATTCTCGCAGCTACCAACAGGCCCGATGTATTGGATACAGCTTTGTTGCGCCCGGGTCGTTTCGACAGGCAGATCTCTATCGACCGTCCTGATTTGGTTGGCCGGGAGGCAATATTTAAAGTACATCTTGGACCCATTAAAATTTCACAAACACTCGACATTCATAAACTGGCAGAACAAACACCTGGTTTTGCCGGGGCCGATATAGCCAACGTTTGTAACGAAGCCGCTTTAATAGCTGCCCGTAAAAACAAGGAAGCGGTTGACATGAGTGATTTCCAGGATGCTATTGACAGGGTTATTGGCGGATTGGAAAAAAAGAACAAGATCATTTCCCCCGAAGAGAAAGAGATTATTGCTTACCACGAAGCCGGTCATGCTATTTGTGGCTGGTACCTCGAACATGCTTACCCGTTGCTTAAAGTAACCGTAGTACCAAGAGGTTCTGCAGCATTGGGTTATGCACAATACACACCCAAGGAACAGTACCTGTACAATACCGACCAGTTGATGGACCAGATCTGTATGACACTGGGTGGCCGTGCAAGTGAAGACATTTTCTTCGGAAAAATAAGTACCGGTGCAAGCAATGATCTGCAGCAGATCACCAGGATCGCTTACAGTATGGTAACAACCTATGGTATGAATGACAAAGTGGGTAACGTAAGTTTCTACGATCCCAACCAGGAAAATATGTTTACCAAACCATTCAGTGAAGAAACAGGAAAGATCATTGACGAGGAAGTAAGAAAACTGATAGACGTAGCTTATGTAAAAACCAAAGCATTGCTCACAGAAAAAAGAGGTGATGTGGAATTACTGGCAAAAGAATTATTGGTAAAAGAAGTATTGTTTAAAAGCGATGTGGAAACACTTATTGGAAAGCGTCCTTTTGAAGAAAAGAAAATACTGGATGTAGATCCTGCTGAAGTGGTAGCGCCTGAAGTGAAGAATGAATTGCCAGAGGAACTGAAAAATCCACCGGCGATTTAAGGGTTCAACAGTTCAAAGTTTGAATTCGTGAATTCGTGTTTAAAATTCGTATTATAAAAAATATGATTTCGCAAGCAAAAGAAAATATACTAAAAAAAATAAGGAAGGCACTGAGTAATCCGGTGCCTTTGCCTTTTCCTGAAAGTGAAGGGTCTCAATCTGTTTACAAGCCGTCAACAGAAGATGATGCCATTGTATTTGCAGAAGAGTTTACCAAACTGCAGGGTAAGTTTGCCTTCTGTGCCAATGAGGCCGACCTTATACAGCAGCTGGCGCAATTATTTAAAGAACAGGGTTGGACAAAAATTTATTGTAAAGAACCTGCGTTCATAAACCTGTTAAACATTTTATCCATACAACCATACCCCACATTACCTGATTGTGATGTATCCATTACCGGCTGCGAATACCTGGTGGCCCGAACCGGCAGCATGGTACTTAGTTCGGCGCAAAAAAGCGGTCGTACTACCAGTGTTTATGCTCCCATTCATATTTGCATAGCTTACAACAGCCAGTTATTGTTCGACATAGAAGATGCGTTGCAGTTCCTGAAAGAAAAATATGCAGACAATCTTCCTTCTTTTATAACCTTTGCTACGGGGCCCAGCCGCACGGCTGATATTGAAAAAACGTTGGTAACGGGTGTTCATGGGCCAAAGGAAGTATATTGTTTTTTAGTAGAAATGGCCTGATAAAAAGGAGTATATTTGATTATGGAGACATCGAAAACGTACCGGATTGTGTCGCGAAAAGAAGCAGAGGGTACTTACACTGCTGTGGTTCCGTCTTTGCCTGGCTGTATTACATGGGGAACCTATATTGAACATACATTAGAAATGGCAAAAGAAGCTATCCAAGGGTATATTGCTGTTTTAAAAGAAGAAGGTGAGTCAATTCCTGACGATAATCAAACATTAGAATATTCTATGCAGCTAATAGCATAATTAAGCTATAGATTTCAACATTTTGTCGTAGATCTACGACAACTCTTTCTAAGTCCAGATTAAATTATTTTTTTTGAGCCTACCTTTACTCAATGAATCAAAGTCTTCAACATTTAATTAAATTATTGGAAGCCAGAGGTCTTTTGTTGAAGAGAATTACCTGCATTCATCATATCTTTTTTCACCCGGTAGAACGCAAACCAATCGTTGTGCCTGTACATGGCAAAAAGGATATTACAAACGGTACATTTTTAAGTATTATAAAACAGGCTGGCATATCTAAAGAAGAAATATAATTATGAACACATCAACCTACCAGCTATTTGTTTACGGCTCCCTCAGAAGCGGCTTTCGAAACCCCGTATACAGTTACCTTACCAAGTACTTTCATTTACTGGGCGAAGCTGTAGTAAAAGGAAAATTTTATGATTCAGGCACCAATCCTGTTGCCATACCAGCCAACGATGATGATAGTTACATCAATGGTGAACTCTACGTGGTAAATAATCCTGATGAATTTAGTTGGGCCATTGAACAACTCGACGATTATGAAGGAATTAATGTAGAGGCCGGCGAAAAGCCACTGTACCGCAGGGAAACAACAGAAGCCTTCCAGGATGGTAAAGCTAGTTTGACCTGGATATATTGGTTCAATGGTGATGTGGAAGGTATGACGCCCATTCATTTTGGCGATATTTTAAAATACCTGCAGCAAAAAAATAAACCCAACACATAGTTAATGGAGGCCGGCGAAAAAAAAATATATTTTCTTTCCGATTTTCACCTGGGTGCCCCGGATGCAACCACCAGCCTTGCACGGGAGAAAAGGGTTTGCCGTTTTTTAGACAGCATTAAAATAGATGCAGCGCAGATCTTCATTGTTGGCGACCTTTTCGATTTTTGGTTCGAATACAGGCAGGTAGTACCCAAAGGCTATGTGCGCATTCTGGGTAAACTGGCCGATCTCACTGATAGCGGTATCCCTGTCCATTTTTTTGTAGGCAACCACGATATGTGGATGAAAGATTATTTTCAAAAAGAACTCAATATCCCTGTTTACTTCGAACCCAAAGAATTTGTTTTCAACAATAAAAAATTCCTCATAGGTCATGGTGATGGACTTGGCCCCGGAGATCACGGCTACAAGGCCATGAAAAAAGTATTTCGCCATCCTTTGAGTAAATGGATGTTTGGTATTTTACCGCCCTATGTCGGCATTGGTATGGCCAATTATTTCAGCCGGAAGAGCAGGGCTAAAACAGGGCTCACCGATGAAGTTTTTATGGGGGAAGAAAAGGAATGGCTGATCATTTACAGCAAAGAAATATTGCAACAACAGCATTACGATTACTTTATCTTTGGCCACAGGCATTTGCCCATTGATGTTATGCTGAACAACAATAGCCGCTATATCAACCTGGGAGAGTGGATTAAATACGATAGCTACGCCGTATTTGACGGCGAAAATGTAGCACTCAAATATTATAAAGAATTATAGGCATTGAAGCAATTTATTTTCAATATAATTATCTGTCTTTCTGCCTTACAAAGCTGTGCAGGCGCCAAACCTGTGGCAGCTAATCCGGCTGCACCCGCTTCTCTATCCAACGATAGTTTTAAACTGGAGAAGATCATCCCCGGAAATTTTACTATAATGGATGTGGATATATTGAATAATGTATACCTCGTTACTACGGGCAACCAGCTAAAAAAATACAACCCTGCCGGCGATTCAATGGCCGTTTTTAATGATGTAAAAAAATATGGCAATCCCACCCTGATGGATGTTAGCAACCCATTGAAAGTTTTATTGTATTATAAAAACTATGCTACGGTTGTAATGCTGGATCGCCTCCTAAGCCAGCGCAACAGTATCAATTTTCGGGAGAAAAATATTTTCAGCGTTAAAGCCATTGCTACCAGTTATGACAACAATATCTGGGTGTTTGACGAACAGGATTATAAACTTAAAAAGATTGATGAAGAAGGTAAGCTCCTGCAGGAGAGTACCGACTGGAGGGTACTAATGGATGCTGTTCCCTCTCCAACAACCATCATCGATAATAACAATTTTGTTTACCTGTACGATGACGCCAAAGGCTTTTACATTTTTGATTATTATGGTACCTACAAAAACAACCTTCCTTTTTTAGGCTGGAAAAATATTGCTGTGGCTGCAGGAAAAATAACCGGGTTGCAGAAAAATCAGCTTCATAGCTATATAATAGAATCGTTGAATGACAAGACTTATACCATTCCTTCTTTTTTTAAAAATTACCTCTCCATTAAAGCTATTAACGGCAAAGTGTATGTGTTGAAAGAAGATGCCCTGGAGATATACTCCGTTTTATAGTGTTATTTTTACCCTATGGAATTTTTAGACAAGATCATCCTGGACAATAGTGTACGAAACCTGCTCCTGGTGGCAGCTGTTATTGCAATAGTATTGCTGTTTAAAAAAATATTATCAAGGTACATAGCGTATGGTTTCTATTTTATCATACAAACGATATGGAAAGGGGTTGAACGCAAACAATTTGTGGAATTGGTATTTAAACCCATGAGCTGGTTGCTGAGTATCACCGTAGCCCTTATTGCCTTACATCGCCTCAACTATCCTGCCGCCTGGGATTTTAAAATACTTAAATTCCCTTTCCAGGTAATACTTCAAAAGACCGGCGTGGCGGTGTGGGTCATGAGCTTTATTAAACTCATGCTGAGTATTGTAAATTTTATTTCGTTGCTCATGGCAAAAAGAGCCAGCCTTACTGCCGATAAAACAGACGACCAGCTGGTATCATTTTTCAGGGATTTTATTAAAGTGATTATTTGGATACTGGGAATATTACTTTTATTAAAAGCCGTATTTAACCAAAGTGTAGGCTACCTGCTTACCAGTTTAAGTATTGTGGGTGCAGCGCTCGCATTGTCGGCAAAAGAAAGTCTCGAAAACCTCATCGCTTCTTTCATCATCTTTTTCGACAAGCCATTTTTTGTGGGCGACACTTTAAAAGTAAACAGTGTAACCGGCACGGTAGAACGCATTGGCTTGCGCAGTACCCACATTCGAACTGTTGATAAAACCTTGGTAACGGTTCCCAACAAACAGATGGTAGACAGCGTGGTAGATAACTGGAGTATGCGCAGCGCCCGCCGGGCCGAAATAAAGCTGGAACTGAGTGACAAAACCGGTGGAGAAAAAGTGGCTGCATTTATTGAAAGCATAAAAAAAATGCTGGAAGAAAAAATGCAGCAGGGCATTAATTCCTATGATGTTTTTTTAACTGACTTTAATAAAAACGGCGTAACTATCACCATTGAATATTTTACTGCACCCAATAAGATGGCAGAATTTAACCAACTAAAACAAGTGGTAAACTTTGCCCTGATGGACCTGGTAAATACCGGAGATATTGCAATGGCTGCCACCAACAGTAATCTTACCATCATCAGCAATGAGAATGAGGCACCAAATAGTAATTCAATTATTTAAGATATCACATTAAAAAGTTACGCTTGTTTCCTTGTCTTCACAAACAGTAATATTCACAGTTATCGTCTCCGTTTCAATAGCCTGGTTAGAATTATTAATGCTGGCTATCTCAATCGGGTAAGTACCCGGGAAAAGACGTACTGTATCAGATGCCTTGCCTATAGCAACGATTTTATCCCTGGCTGAACCACCCGGGTAGCTAACAAGAATTCCATGTTTTACATTGGAAACGCCAAAATTTACTTTTAATACTCCGTAATTGCCTGCTTCGCAATTGGAAGAATCATCATCGTTTTTGCTACATGCTGCCAATAAAATTATGGCTGTACCAAACAGGAGTACATTCAGTGTTTTTTTCATAAAAGATAATTTAGGTACAAACCTATCATTTTATAAAAACATTCAGAGCGACTGATAGATAAACGACCGATTTAATAGACCGGCGAATAATTAGGCAGATTTGAAAATTACTTTAAGAGCTCTACCAACTCTTTATCCCACTGGCCGGTTTTACCATATTCCACTACACGGCCCAATTCCTTACCATCTTTCATAACAATAATGGTAGGCACATTGGTGATTTTAAAAGCATCGGCAATACCGCCAATGGTTTTTTTGGCCCTGTCTACTGCAAAAAAACTAATGCCTGCATCAGGGAAATTACTTTGTTCCTGCAGCTTAAAAAATTTAGGGAGCACAAAATGAGAATCTTCGCACCACGTGCCACCAAACACCACCAGCTTAATACCGGCAGCGGCAGCATTGGTCATGGCTGTTTTAAATTCTGCTGAAGGATTGTAAATACCCTGGCTGGTTTTGTACCACTTAAAAGTAGAATCGTTGATGAGCGCATACTTGGTAATAATGCCATTCAGTATATAGGCATTGGGCAGCTGTGGATCGGGAAAGGAAATATAAGGGCTTTGGGCAGCCGCAGATCCTGCTGCTGAAAATAATAATAAGCCAAGAAAAATTGATCTCATGTGTGGTAAAATATGTAAATGAATAATGATTGATACAGCTGCTGTCATGCTGAGGCACGAAGCATCAAATGTTTTGAAGGTGAGATGCTTTGCCTCAGCATGACAGCATCGGATTTGCAGGCTACAAATTTGCCTTCAGATCCAATAAAAATGCTTTTGTTTTTTTTAGCGTTTCTATCATGGCAAAGGCTTCTTCTGTTCTTTTGTTTTTCTTTAAAAAATCCTTTGCACCGGCGATACTGTATTTTTTTTCTCTCAGTAAAAGATAGATCAGCTGCAGGCTTTTAATATCTTCGGGACGAAACAACCGGTCTCCCTTGCCATTTTTTTTGGGTTTTAAAATATCAAATTCATTCTCCCAAAAACGAATGAGCGAAATATTTACTTTAAACATGGCGCTCACTTCGCCAATACCATAATATCTTTTTTGAAAAAGCTGTTCATCTTCCGGCACTTCCACCAGGTCAACCATTACGTCCATATCCGCCAGCTTCATGCGGCCCCGGGTAGATTTTCTTTCGGTGTTTTTTTTAGTCGTCCCGATTTTTACTTCCGGTTCAGCCGCAATAAATTCCACCTCTCTTATTGTTTCATCAACAACAATTTCAATATCCAAAGCTGGTTCAGCTGTTGTAGTTTCTTCAATTACAGCCTGCTCTTCCGGCATTGCTTCCCCGGCTTTTGCAACTTCTTCAACCTTTGAAACTTTTTTAGGCACAACAGCTTTCGCCGGAACCTTCTCATCCGGCTCTGCGTTAAAAAAATCGAATCCTAATTGTTGTTGAGCCATATCATTATAAAGTTATAAAAAACTGCCCTAACTCCGCGTTTCTCTGCATGCCTTATCTCCTTATCCTCCACGTTTAAAATTGTGCTTAATCAAAACTCTTTGCACTTCCCGTTGCTGCAATCTTCAATAAACGGTCATAATCTTCCGGTGAAAGGTCGCTGCTAAAAAAGTAAACCGGGTTTACCTGGTTGTTATTGATCTTTACTTCGTAATGGCAATGTGGCCCGGTGCTTTTACCCGTACTCCCCACCCAGCCTATCACTTCTCCTCTTTTCACTTTTTGGCCGGGCCTTACTTTTATGCGAACCATATGCCCATATAATGTCATGTACCCGTAACCGTGGTTAATCTCTACGTGGTTGCCATAGCCTCCATCCGAATATCCCGATACGGCTATCGTACCATCACCCGTGGCATAAATAGGCGTGCCCTGCGGTGCAGTAAAGTCGAGGCCCCTATGCATTTTTGGTGTTCCATATACCGGGTCAATTCGCATACCATAACCACTCGCAATACGGCTAAGATCTTTATTGCTTACCGGCTGTATGGCTGGTATGCTGGCCAGTTTGGCTTCCTGGTTGTTAATTAATTTTTCTATAGAAATATAACTGTCAAACTGGTATTTTACCCTGGCAGCCAGGTTATTGAGTTGCGTGGCAACATCTTTTCCTATGGCATCTTCGCCAATAGCACTTACTTTATCCAGTTCCTTTTTTTGTTCAATGGCTTTTGCCCGGGCACTGTCAGGCAATGGATTGGCTTCAAAAATAGATCGGTATACTTCATTGTCTCTTTTTTCCAGCGAAGCCATTTGCTCCTGCATGGTCTTTACTTTTTTGTTGAGTTGGCGGTAATTTTCTGTCAGTACTTCATACTTTCCCTTGTTTTCAAGATCAGTAGGTTTAGGAAAAAAACGATCATATAAGTAAATAACGATAGCAGAACCTACGGCTAGTCCGCTGAGGAACCCAAATAAGCGAAGCAGCTTTACCCGGAGCGGGGTAATGAGCTTCTCATAACGCAGTGTATGCGTATTGTAGTAATATTTAATTTTTTTCATGCCTGAGCAGGAAGGCTGTCAATTTTGATTTTTAGAAATTGAATGCAGTCAGCATAAGAACAGAACGATTTTTTTAAAGGAATATTCTCTTAGCAAATTAAGCTCCAAAGATTATAAACAACACAGCCCGGCGCTATTTCCCAATGCCTTCATTCATTACCTTTGCACACTAATTGCAATATCTACAAATATAAACTGATAATTAACAATAATCAACCCATCCAAATAATAGAGAATATGAGTTCTGCTAGCGAAATAAGGCAACAATATTTAGATTTTTTTAAATCAAAAGGCCATGTAATTGTACCATCGGCACCCATCGTAGTAAAAAATGATCCTACGCTTTTGTTTACCAATGCGGGTATGAACCAGTTTAAGGATTATTTCCTGGGCAATAAAACGGCACCCTATCCCCGCATTGCAGATACACAAAAATGCCTGCGGGTAAGCGGCAAACACAACGACCTGGAAGAGGTAGGCGTGGATACCTATCACCATACCATGTTTGAAATGTTGGGCAACTGGAGCTTTGGCGACTACTTTAAAAACGAAGCCATAGCGTGGAGTTGGGAATTACTTACAGATGTTTATAAAATTGATAAAGACAGGCTGTATGCTACCGTATTTGAGGGCGACCAAAAAGAAAATCTACCTGCGTCCTCTATTGCCTTGGCAAAATGGCAACAATATTTACCCAAAGAACAAATAGTGTATGGCAATAAAAAAGATAATTTTTGGGAAATGGGCGATACCGGCCCCTGCGGACCATGCACAGAAATTCATGTTGATTGCAGAACAGCAGAAGAACGTGCTGCAGTGCCGGGCAATTTGTTGGTAAACAAAGATCATCCACAGGTAATAGAAATATGGAACAATGTATTTATACAATTCAACCGAAAAAAAGATGGTAGCCTTGAACCACTTGCTTCCACACATGTGGATACAGGTATGGGTTTTGAACGCCTGGTACGTGTGCTGCAGGGAAAGCAGAGTAATTACGATACCGACATCTTTAGCAATACAATAAAGGAAGTAGAAAAAATAACAGGCAAGGTTTACCATCCTTTATTAACCCCGGCTGATTCTGTTAAGGCTGCCGGCGCTTCTCCCATTGGGGGAGGTTGGGAGGGGGCAGTTGCATTTCGTGTACTCGCCGATCACATCCGTGCCATTAGTTTTACCATTGCCGACGGGCAACTGCCTTCCAATACCGGCGCCGGTTATGTTATCCGCCGTATTTTAAGAAGGGCCGTTCGATATTATTATTCTTACCTCGATTATAAACAACCCTTATTGCATCAGCTACTGCCCGTAATTGCTGCGCAGTTTGAAACAGTATTTCCCGAGTTGCACAAGCAACAGGATTTTGTTGCCAAAGTTATTAAGGAAGAAGAAGAAGCTTTTTTAAGAACCCTTGAAAAAGGTTTAAAAAGAATGGATACCATTATTGCAGCGCAAAGCGGTGGTACTATCAGCGGAACCGATGCATTTGAATTGCTGGATACTTTTGGTTTTCCAATTGACCTGACAAGACTCATTGCAGGTGAAAATAATTTAATGGTAGACGAAGCAGGTTTTGAAACCGAAATGCAGCAACAAAAAAACCGCAGCCGTGCTGCCACTTCCATGGAAACGGACGACTGGCAAATTGTAAGCGAAGGCAACAGCAGAGGCTTTGTTGGGTATGATTCGCTGGAAGCAAAAACAACTATACTCCGCTACAGGAAGGTAAAGGGTAAAGGAAAAGAATTGTTCCAGATCGTATTAAACGAAACGCCTTTTTATGCCGAAAGTGGCGGGCAGGTGGGGGATACAGGTTATTTGTCATTGGTCAATGGGTCAATAGAAATTATAGATACGAAAAAAGAAAATGACTTAATCATTCATTTTACAGAAAATATTCCTGCGGATCTTAGCGGGGACGTAATTGCAAAAGTAGATTCCATAAGAAGAAAACACATAGCTGTTCACCACAGCGTAACGCATTTAATGCATTCCGCCCTGCGCCAGGTGCTGGGAACGCATGTGGCCCAAAAAGGAAGCCTGGTTAATGAAGAACATCTGCGTTTCGATTTTTCTCATTTTGCAAAGGTGACCGATGAAGAACTGGTGCAGGTAGAAAAAATAGTAAACGAAAAGATCAGGGAAAATATTCCCGTGGTTATAAAAAGCATGAGTAAGGATGAAGCCATTGCTTTAGGTGCCACCGCTTTATTCGGCGAAAAATACGGCGACGTGGTTCGGGTAGTAATGATGGACCCTGCCTATTCCATTGAACTATGTGGCGGTACACATGCAGGCAGCACCGGCGAACTGGGTGTTTTTAAAATAAGGGCAGAAAGTGCGGTAGCTGCTGGGGTGCGCAGGATAGAAGCCGTGAGCGGCGTTGCTGCTTTGGATTTAATAGAAGAAAATTTTTCGGCTTTGCATGGCCTCAAAACATTATTAAAAAATCCTGCAAATATTCAGCAGGCCATTGAAAGCCTGTTGGCAGAAAATACAGCGTTGGGCAAAAGAATTGAATCTCTCGAAGCCAGGCAGCTGGTAGGTATCCGCAATGAGCTGATGCAGAAAGATGAGATTATCAACAACGTAAGTTTTATTGGCGAGATCATTGAAGTGCCCAATGCAGATGCTTTGAAAAAATTATGTTTCGATTTTAAAAATCATGTACACGATCACCTCATTATACTTTGCGCCAATATTGGCGGCAAGGCAAATGTGGCGGTGAGTGTAAGCGAAACCGTGGCTGCTGCAAAAAACCTGGATGCGGGTAAGATCATTAAAGAAATTGTAAGCCCGCTCATTAAAGGTGGTGGCGGCGGACAAAAAACACTGGCCACTGCCGGTGGACAGGATGCAGGCAATTTTAAGGAGCTGATTGAAAAGGTAAAAGGGCTTATTTAGCCAGGAGAAATAGATTTGAGCTAAAAAAATAGGAATAGGTGATACAACGATGTATTAATGCAGCAGTAATATATCATTTATCCCTTCGGAATAACCTGTTTAAAGAATTGAATAATTGTATTTTAGCAACTCCGTAGGAGTTACCTCAAAATTTTAAGCAAGGGGGCTCCCTCCGGAGCCTGGTTAATATTACGGTTTCGTGTATAAACAGTAAGCTCCTCCGGAGCGCAAGGTTACTGTATGGGAATATGTGATACAACGATATATTAATACAGCAGTAATGTATCATTTATCCCTTCGGGATAACCTGTTTAAAGAATTGAATAATTCTATTTTAGCAACTCCGTAGGAGTTACCTCAAAATTTTAGGCAAAGGGGCTCACTCCGGAGCAACAGGTTACTGTATAAGTTTTGAGATTAATATTATCAGCAGATATTTATGATAAAGTAGCTGTCAACTTATTCAAGACACAAAAAGCAGGTTATGTGCCGGTTTTTTCATTATTTTTTTAACCCAAGATAAAACGGGGAAAGATACACAGAGCACACAGGTATCTGTGTTCCCTGTGAATTATCCCGATCTCTCCGTGCTCAAAAAACTCACCGCCTGTTTCATTTTCGCAACCAAATGTTTGAATGGTACAATCCCCGCAATAACAATTTTTGTAGTTTTATCTATGCCAAAAACAGAAACATTAGAAGATTTCTATAAAAATAAACTACTTGGACTGCCTGATGGTCTGCAACAGGAGTTGGGTCAGTTTAACGTCTTCAACCTCGAAGACTGTTACGGCGAGGGCAAGTCACCCGTACAATACAGCCGCAGGGATTTTTATAAGATCTCCCTCGTAAGAGGCAAGGGCATTTATCATTATGCAGATAAAAGCCTGGAGGTTTCCGGCTCTACCCTCATGTTTTTTAACCCGGTTGTTCCTTATAAAATAGAAACCATGTCGGGCGATGCCACCGGTAGCTTCTGCATTTTCAGGGATGCTTTTTTTACACAACATATCAGGGGTTCTTTAAAAGACCTGCCAATGTTTGCACCCGGCGGACTACCCTTTTACCAACTCGATAAAAAACAGGACAAACACGTAGCCGCCATTTTTAAAAAAATGCGGGAAGAGCTGGGCTCCGATTATAAATTTAAGTTCGACCTTATCCGCAATTATATTATGGAACTGGTGCATTATGCATTAAAAATGCGCCCCGCCGAAAATGTGTATGAGCATACCGATGCAAACGCCCGCATCACTGCCGTGTTTACCGAATTACTGGAACGACAGTTTCCCATTGAATCACCCGCCCAGCAATACAACCTGCGCAGCGCTAAGGATTTTGCAAAGCAGCTGAATGTGCATGTAAATCATTTAAACAGGGCCATTCGCACTACTACCGGCAAAACCACCACCGCCCATATTTCCGAACGCCTGGCCAGCGAAGCAAAAGCATTGCTTAAACATACAGACTGGAATATTTCGGAGATCAGTTACAGTCTTGGGTTTGAGGAGCCTGCGCACTTCAATCATTTTTTTAAAAAACTTACGAGTACTACGCCTTCGGCGTTTCGAAGCTGATTCGAGAAGTGGGAAGTGGCGAGTGGCGAGGGGGAAGTCGGGAGCGCCCTGGCAGTAATTATTAAATTCCTTCCTATTTATTGGTGTGCATTCCACCAGCTACTCACCATTAGCTACTTACTGCATGTTTGAATTATACAATTATCCGTTTGAATCCTTCTAACAACCACTCTCCGGCTCAAGCTAGCTTTGTAACATCAAAAAACAAAAAAATTACA